>CAUSAG010000020.1:0-44736 GCA_963529665.1 uncultured Kingella sp. | reverse complement strand
CGATTTCTTTAATCGCGTCTTCTTCGTTGTGAATCTCGCCGACTTTAACCTTGTTCTTACCTTTACCTTTCAGACGGCCTTTTCCGCTGTCTTCTTCGTGGTACACGCCGTCGATGATGTCTTTGACTTGTTTTTTAATCTGCTGCGGCACGATGCCGTGTTCTTCGTTGAATTTAATCTGTTTTTCGCGGCGGCGTTCGGTTTCGTCGATGGCGGCTTTCATGGAGTCGGTGATTTTGTCGGCGTACAGGATGGCGACGCCGTTCACGTTGCGCGCGGCGCGGCCTATGGTTTGAATCAGGCTGCGGTGTGAGCGCAGGAAGCCTTCTTTGTCGGCGTCGAGGATGGCGACGAGGGAGACTTCGGGGATGTCCAAGCCTTCGCGCAAGAGGTTGATGCCGACGAGTACGTCAAACAGTCCGAGCCGCAAATCTCTAATGATTTCAACGCGCTCTACGGTGTCGATGTCGCTGTGCAGGTAGCGCACTTTGATGCCGAGTTCGCTGTAATAGTCGGTGAGTTGTTCCGCCATGCGTTTGGTGAGGGTGGTAACGAGTACGCGTTCGCCTTTTTGGATGCGGTCGTTGATTTCGCTCATTAAGTCATCGACTTGGGTGGCGACGGGGCGGATGATGATTTGGGGGTCGACCAGCCCTGTGGGGCGGACGACTTGTTCGACCACTTGTCCGGCGTGTTCTTCTTCGTATTTGGCGGGGGTGGCGGAAACGAAGACGGTTTGCGGCATGACTTTTTCAAATTCGTGGAATTTGAGCGGGCGGTTGTCGCGGGCGGAAGGCAGGCGGAAGCCGTAGTCGACGAGGTTTTGCTTGCGCGATGCGTCGCCTTTGTACATGCCGCCGATTTGGGTAACGGTAACGTGGCTTTCGTCGATGAACATGATGGCGTTGTCGGGCAGGTAGTCCATCAGCGTGGGCGGCGGTTCGCCTTCTTTTTTGCCGGAGAAGTGGCGGGAGTAGTTTTCGATGCCTTTGCAGAAGCCCATTTCGTAGAGCATTTCGAGGTCGAAGCGGGTGCGCTGTTCGATGCGTTGTTGCTCGACGGGGCGTTGTTCGCGGGCGAAAAATTCGATGCGTTCGCGCAATTCTTCTTTGATGGACTCGCAGGCGCGCAATACAGTGTCGCGCGGGGTAACGTAGTGGCTGGACGGGAAGACGGTGTAGCGGCCGACGCGCTGGTGCAGGCTGCCTGAAAGCGGGTCGAACATATCGAGGCGGTCGATTTCGTCGTCGAACAGGCTGATGCGCAAGGCGTTTTCGGAGCTTTCGGCGGGGTACACGTCAATCACGTCGCCGCGCACGCGGAAGCTGCCGCGTTTGAAGTCCAAATCGCCGCGTTCGTACTGCATGGAAACGAGCGTGGCGATGATGTCGCGCTGCTCGATGGTGTCGCCTTCTTTGACGGACAACACCATTTGTTGATACTCGGTCGGGTCGCCGATACCGTAAATGGCGGACACGGTGGCGACGATAATCACGTCGTCGCGCGTCATCAGGTTTTTGGTGGCGGAAAGGCGCATCTGCTCGATGTGTTCGTTGATCGCGCTGTCTTTTTCGATGAACAAATCGCGGCTGGGCACATAGGCTTCGGGTTGGTAATAGTCGTAGTAG
Source organism: uncultured Kingella sp. (assembly GCA_963529665.1). GTDB lineage: Bacteria > Pseudomonadota > Gammaproteobacteria > Burkholderiales > Neisseriaceae > Kingella_B. The sequence goes on along the minus strand of CAUSAG010000020.1, from coordinate 43,108 downwards.
GAGACGAAATATTCCACCGCGTTTTCAGGGAAAAACTCGCGCATTTCGGCATAAAGCTGGGCGGCAAGGGTTTTGTTGTGCGCCATGATGATGGCGGGGCGGCCGCTTTGGGCGATGACGTTCGCCATGGTGTAGGTTTTGCCCGAACCGGTTACGCCGAGCAGGGTTTGGTAGGCAAGGCCGTCTGAAAGCCCTTCAAGCAGACCGGCAATGGCGGTAGGCTGGTCGCCTGCAGGCGGGAAGGGTTGGTGGAGTTTGAAGGGGGAGTTTGGGTATTGGATGACTTGCATTTTCAGGCTGCCTTATTGTTTATGGTTGTGGATTAAGCCGCTGTTTTTATATTCGGGTTTCGGCGGTGCTTGGGTTGATGGAATGGGGTGCAAAACAGATGGGGAAACGGGCGCAGGTGGTTTCAGGCTGCATCAGTGGTTTGGCGTGCGCCAGCCGCGTTTCAGGCTGCCTTTTCGCGTTTCATCTGCAACCAAACGCCATACAAAAACACCGCCACGCCCAGCCAAACCAAGCCATAGCCCATCAAGCGCGCGCCGCTCAATTGCTCGCCAAACGCCAGCCCCAGTAAGAGCTGCGCGGTGGGAGACAGGTTTTGCAAGATGCCCAGCAGCGACAGCGTAATCCGTTTAGCAGCGGCGGCAAAAGCAAGCAGCGGTAGCGTAGTCGCCGCGCCCGATGTAAACAACACAACTTTTTGCAACAGCGTTAGCTCGCTAAATACCAGCGTGTTTTGCGCGCCACACCACGCCAAATAGCCTAGCGCAAAGGGCAGCAGCATCAGCGTTTCCAGCGTTAAGCCTGCCAGCGGCGGCATCGGCGCGAGCTTGCGTACCGCGCCATACAAGCCAAAGGTAAACGCCAAAAACAGCGAAACCCACGGTATTTGCCCCGCAGGAATCGCCAGCCACACAATGCCCGCCACCGCCAGCGCAATCGCCGCCATTTGCCACACATTCAGCCGTTCTTTAAAAATCACCCAGCCCAGCAGCATATTCACCAAAGGGTTGATGAAATAGCCCAAGCTCGCTTCCACCACATGATGATGAATAATCGCCCAAAGATAAATCAGCCAATTTGCCGCAATCAGCAAAGACGACAGCGCAAACGTTGCCAACAATTTGGGTTGCCGAAACGCCATCACCAACGCCTTGCCTTGCCCAAACAGCAGCAGCAATGCCAGCGCAAACACGCTGGACCACACAATGCGCTGCGCCAAAATTTGCTCCGCAGGCATGGCAGAATGGTTAAGCGGATACCAAAATAAGGGAAACAAGCCCCATGCGCCATAGCAAGCCAATGCCAGCCAGATGCCCTTGCGCTGTTCGGATTGTTGTTCGGATTGGGTGATAGATGTAGCCATTGCAAAATCGCCAAAAAAAGCGCAATGGTACGCCTGCTGCGCGATAGCCGTAAAGCTGGAAAGCTCGTATAATGCGCGGCGCAAACACGCTAACCGCGCCCGCTCGCCGTTAGCTTAATTTTTCCGCATTACGTTCTTTAACTGATTTCGTTAAACGCGGCAGCCTGAAAAGCATTCAACATTTTCAGGCTGCCTGATTATCTTTACTCACAGGAAACTCATCATGGCACAACAACTCAACCCCGCGCTCAACGTTGCCTTCAAAGCCGCTCGCAAAGCAGGCGACATGATGCTACGCGCCAGCAACAACCTATCCAGCATCCGCATCGACAACAAAGCGTTTAACGATTTCGTCTCCGAAGTGGACCGCCAATCCGAAGCCATCATCATTGAAACCCTGCAAGAAGCCTATCCGCACCACCGCATTTTGTCGGAAGAAGCAGGCATCGTGGGCAACGAACGCGCCGAATTTGAATGGATTATTGACCCGCTGGATGGCACCACCAACTACCTGCACGGGCATCCACAATACGCCATCAGCATCGCGCTATTGGAAAAAGGCGTGTTAAAAGAAGCCCTTGTTTACGCGCCCGAGCGCAACGAACTGTTTACCGCATCGCGCGGCAACGGCGCATTGCTCAACGACCGCCGCATCCGCGTGTCCAACCGCATTGAACTCAACCAATGCGTTATCGGCACAGGCTTCCCCGTGGTGGAGCAATCCATGTTGGACAGCTATCTTGCTATTTTGAAAGCGTTTATTGAAAAAACCGCAGGCGCACGCCGCGAAGGCGCAGCATCGCTGGATTTATGCGCCCTCGCCGCTGGGCGCGTGGATGGCTTTTTTGAGTTCAACTTAAAGCCGTGGGACATCGCCGCAGGCGCGTTGATTGTGCAAGAAGCAGGCGGCATCGTTACCGATATGCAAGGCGAGCAAACTTGGCTGCAAACGGGCAATATTGTTGCCGCTAATCCCAAAGTGTTGGTGCAAATGCTGCGCGTGATTGGGGCGCATGTTTAAGCCCGTGTGCTAACGTTGTTCTAAACGATTTTCAGGCTGCCTATGAGTGATAGGCAGCCTGAAAGTTTGTTTACAAGATGCAAAAAAGGGCAGATTAAACTCTGCTCTGATATTGATTGTTTTCAGGCTGCCTTATTGCTCGCCACCACCCCACACCCAATCTCCCTTCTCAACCCCACATCATTCCACTCCCGCAGCCATTCCCGAAACACCTCAAACGGCATCAGCTGCGAGCCAAAACGCGCCAAATGCGCGGTATCTTGCTGGCAATCAATCAGGCGAATGCCGCAGCGCGCCAGAAACGGCACGGCGCAGGCAAAGGCGATTTTGGACGCATCGGCGCGGCGGGCAAACATGGATTCGCCGTAAAACACGCTGCCGATTTGCACGCCGTACAGCCCGCCCGCCAGATGCCACCGCCCCGCCGCGTCGGGCAGCCAGCATTCAAAGCTGTGCGCGTGTCCCAAGCGGTGCAGCGCGGTGTAGGCAGCCTGAAAATCGGGCGTAATCCAAGTGCCGCCCTGCTCGGCGCGGGGGATTTGCGCGCAGGCGGCAATCACTTCGGCAAAACAGGCGTTCACGCTGACGCGGTAGCTTTTGCGGCGCAGGGTTTTGGCGAGCGAACGCCCGATGTGCAGCCGCTCGGGCAACAGCACGGCGCGGGGATGCTGCGCAAACCAGTAAAACAAGCCGTGCTCGCTGAACCACGGGAAAACGCCCTTGCGGTACGCCGCCAGCAGCATTTCGGGCGTGAGCGCGTCGCTGACGCAGACTAAGCCGTCGTGGTGGTCTTGGGCGGGGGTGTATTCGGGGAAAATGGGGTGGGTGGCGGAGATAAAGGGGATGGTGTTGGGCATGGTTTGCGAGATGGGGGAAAATGGTTTTCAGGCTGCATTTTAACGTTTTCAGGCTGCCTTGGCGGGGTGGGCGGAGGGAAAACGTTTGCAAAGCCTTTAAGGCAGCCTGAAAAAGCGAAAACGGTTGGTGTTGAGCCAAGTGGTTTTTTTGAATAGCTTGATTTTCAGGCTGCCTTATCAGTAAAACAAAAGCGCGTAGGGTGGGCAACATTGCCTCTACCATTGTGGCGTTTCAGGCTGAAACCGTTGCCAAATCTGCAACCGCTGGAACGTCGGCGGCTCGCCGACATTATTTTGGTAAATCAGTAATACCCTGTTTAATAAGCTATTTGGCGACGAGCCGCCGTCGCTCCATTTTAAATTTCAGGCTGCCTCTATTCACACGATAAGGCAGCCTAAAACGCAATCTATCCAGCAAACAATTGTTTATTAAAACGCCAAGCAGTTTGGTATTTTCAGGCTGCCTTACCAAACCAAAGGCAGCCTGAAACCCACAATAGCGCACCAGCAAAACCCTATTGCATCCCCCCTTTGGCAACAAGCCACCGCCGCGCTATATTTCGCTTTCAGCCTGCCTAACGATCCCCTGAAACTGCTAAAATCCGCGCATTCTCCCCATTCCCCAGCCGCAATCGCCATGCTCAACACCGCCGCCCCGTTCTCCCTTTGGCTACAACGCCAACTCGCCAACCAAACCCTCAACCTAGACATCCTAGCCCAATGGCTGCCGTGCCCGCTCACGCCCGATGATTACGCCCAGTTCGCCAACTGGCAACAGCTGCAAGCCGATGGCAACGAAGCCGAAATCGCCCGCCAGCTGCGCCTTTTGCGCCGCCATGTGCTGGCACACATCATCACGCGCGACATTCATCATCAAGCCGACCTTGCCGAAGTAACCCGCAGCATCACCCAATTTGCTGATTTCGCCATCAACATCGCGCTAACCTACGCCCACGCCCACTACCAAGCCCTATACGGCACACCCATCGGGCGGCACACAGGCGCCGAGCAGCATCTCACCGTTATCGCCATGGGCAAAGCAGGCGGCTACGAGCTCAACGTCTCCTCCGACATAGACCTCATCTTCATCTACCCCGAAAGCGGCGACACCGACGGCAAACGCGAGCGCAGCAACCAAGAATTCTTCACCAAAGTGGGGCAGAAACTCATCGCGCTGCTGGGCGACATCACCGCCGACGGGCAAGTGTTCCGCGTGGATATGCGCCTGCGCCCCGACGGCGACAGCGGCGCGCTGGTTGCCAGCGAAACCGCGTTGGAGCAATACCTGATTACGCAAGGGCGCGAATGGGAACGCTACGCATGGTGCAAAGCCCGCGTGGTAACGCCCTATGCCAACGACATCCGCGCCCTAGTGCGCCCGTTTGTATTTCGCAAATATCTGGATTACAACGCCTACCACGCCATGCGCGAGCTACACCGCCAAATCAAGCAAGAGGTGCAAAAACGCGGCATGGAACACAACATTAAACTTGGCGCGGGCGGCATCCGCGAAATAGAATTTATCGCCCAAATCTTCCAAATGATACGCGGCGGGCAAAACCGCAGCCTGCAATTGAAAGGCACACAAGAGACGCTGGCGAAACTCGGCGAAATCGGCATCCTGCCGCCCGACACCGTTGCCCAACTGCTCGCCGCCTACCGCTTCCTGCGCAACGTAGAACACCGCCTGCAATATTGGGACGATCAGCAAACCCAAACCCTGCCTGATAGCCCCGAGCAACAAACCCAGCTTGCTATCAGCATGGGCTTTGCTGATTACCCCGCCTTTTTAGGCAGCCTGAAAACGCACCGCGATTTTGTGAACCAACAATTCAACCAAATTCTCAACCCGCCCGAACAGCCCGACAGCGAAGCGCAACACCCGCTTGCCGAGCTGTGGGACAACGCCGCCCCCAATCGGCAGCCTGAAAACGGGCGCGGCGAATTTCGGCGCAGCCAAAACGAGCTAGCCGCGCTGGGCTACACCGACAGCGCCCGCATCGCCGAACGCCTCGCCCACATTCGCCAAGGCAGCAAATACCGCCAACTCTCCGCCCAAGCCCAGCCGCGCTTTGATGCCATCGTCCCCCGCATGATAGAAGCCGCCGCCCGCCGCCCCAACCCCGATGCCACGCTGCTGCGCCTGCTGGACTTTCTCGACACCGTCAGCCGCCGCTCCGCCTACCTCGCCTTCCTGCAACAATACCCCGCCGCGCTCAACCAAGTCGCCGAGCTGATGTCGCAAAGCGCGTGGGCAGCCGAATACCTGCGCCAACACCCCGTCTTGCTCGACGAACTCCTCTCCGCCCAACTGATGCAGCCATTAGACTGGGCAGCGTTAGAAAGCGAACTTTCAGGCAGCCTGAATGCCCAAGACGACACCGAAAGCAAAATGGACACCCTGCGCCGCTTCCAACACGCGCAAACCTTCCGCCTGTTGGTACAAGACCTCGCCGGGCAGTGGACAGTCGAAGCCCTGAGCGACGAACTCTCGCGCCTTGCCGACATCATCCTGCGCCAAACCCTGCACCACGCATGGCACAGCATCCCCAAAATCCACCGCCCCGACCCGCAATTCATCATCATCGGCTACGGCAAGCTCGGCGGCAAAGAACTCGGCTACACCTCCGACCTAGACCTCGTGTATCTGTATGACGACCCCCACCCCGAAGCCGCCAGCCTCTACACCAAACTCGCCCGCCGCCTCACCACATGGTTATCCAGCAGCACAGGCGCAGGCAGCCTATACGAGCTAGATTTACGCCTGCGCCCCAACGGCGACAGCGGCTTTCTCGTCCACAGTCTCGCCGCCTACACCCAATACCAACAACAAAACGCATGGACATGGGAACACCAATCGCTCACCCGCGCCCGCTACATCTGCGGCAGCGCAGAGCTCGGCGCGCAATTTGAACAACTGCGCCGCCAAATCATCGCCCAACCGCGCGATATAGGCAGCCTGAAAACCGACATCCTTGCCATGCGCCAAAAAATCGCCGCCACCCACCCCGCCGACAACCAAAATGTCAAATACGCACGCGGCGGCGTGGTGGACGTAGAATTTATCGTGCAATACCTCGTGCTGGCCCACAGCCACCAAGCCCCCGAGCTGCTGGAAAACTACGGCAACATCGCTCTGTTGGGCATGGCGGCGCAGCGCGGCTTCATCCCGCCCGCCCAAGCCGCCGCCGCGCAAAACGCCTACCGCCGCTACCGCCAAATCCAACACAACAAAAAACTGCGCGACCTTGCCCGCGCCGCCGTAAACGAAGCCCTGCTGGCGGATTATCAGGCGGTTAAGGAATTGTGGGCGGCGGTGTTTGGGGTGGGATAAACGTGATCTGAATATGGTTTGAGCATGATTGGAACGCAGCAACATGGTTTGAACACGGCTCAAATACCCAAAGGCAGCCCACAATAATGCAGCCTGAAAGCAAGCAGAAGCATTCAGAGACAAGCCAAAATAAGCTATAATTTGCCCGTTTCACTTTTCTCAAAATCCATTTCCCAACCTAACAACGGAGTAACGCAATGAGTGCAATCGTAGATATTTTCGCCCGCGAGATTTTAGATTCGCGCGGCAACCCAACCGTAGAATGCGATGTATTGTTGGAAAGCGGCGTAATGGGGCGCGCAGCCGTGCCCAGCGGCGCATCCACCGGGCAAAAAGAAGCCTTGGAGCTGCGCGATGGCGACAAATCCCGCTACTTGGGCAAAGGTGTGCTCAAAGCCGTGGAGCATGTAAACAACGAAATCGCCCAAGCCATCATCGGCATTGATGCCACTGAGCAAGCCTATATTGACCAAATCATGCTGGAACTGGACGGCACGGAAAACAAAGGCAATTTGGGCGCAAACGCCACGCTCGCCGTATCGCTTGCCGTTGCCCGCGCTGCCGCCGAAGACGCAGGCTTGCCGCTGTATCGTTATTTAGGCGGCGCAGGCCCGATGGCGTTGCCCGTTCCCATGATGAACGTGATTAACGGCGGCGAGCACGCCAATAACAGCCTGAATATTCAAGAATTTATGATTATGCCCGTGGGCGCAGAATCGTTCCGCGAAGCCTTGCGTTGCGGCGCAGAAATCTTCCATCATTTGAAAAAATTGTGCGATGCCAAAGGTTTCCCCACCACCGTGGGCGACGAAGGCGGCTTTGCGCCGAACTTGGGCAGCCACGAAGAAGCCTTGCAACTGATGGTGGAAGCCACCGAAAAAGCAGGCTACAAAGCAGGCGAAGACGTTTTGTTTGCGATGGATTGCGCATCCAGCGAGTTCTACCAAGACGGCAAATACCACTTGGAAGCCGAAGGCAAAGCCTACACCAGCGAAGAATTTGCCGAATATCTAGCCGATTTGGTTGCCAAATATCCCATCATCTCCATTGAAGATGGCATGGACGAAAACGACTGGGCAGGTTGGAAACACCTTACCGAAAAACTGGGCGACAAAGTGCAATTGGTGGGCGACGATTTATTTGTAACCAACCCAAAAATCTTGGCAGAAGGCATTGAAAAAGGCGTGGCAAATGCGCTGTTGGTGAAAGTGAACCAAATTGGCACGTTGAGCGAAACCTTGGCGGCGGTGGATTTGGCAAAACGCAATCGCTATACCAGCGTGATGAGCCACCGCTCAGGCGAAACCGAAGATTCCACCATTGCCGATTTAGCCGTTGCCACCAACTGTATGCAAATCAAAACGGGCTCGCTCAGCCGCTCCGACCGCATGGCAAAATACAACCAATTGCTGCGCATTGAAGAAGAGCTGGGCTCTGCCGCTTACTACCCAGGCAAAAAAGCGTTTTATCAATTGAAAAAATAATCGCTGAGCATCAATCGGCAGCCTGAAAACATTGCTGCTGCTTTATTTTCAGGCTGCCTATCTCATCCAAAGGCAGCCTGAAAACACAAAACGGAATAAAAACAATGAAATGGATAACATGGGGCTTGCTGCTCACCCTAGCGAGCTTGCAATACAAAATCTGGCTACACAACGGCGGCTTGCGCACCCAATACGCGCAAATGCAACAACAAGCCGAAAACATCAAACACGAAAACGCCATCATTCGCCACGACAACGCCATGCTCCGCGCCCAAGTGGACGATCTACAAAACGGCTACGACGCGCTATCCGAACTTGCTCGCAGCGAGCTGGGCTATATTGAAGAGGGCGAAATCTACTATAACCTTAAACGCGAATAACCACCGTGCCGTTGCCAGACCGCACGGTTTTCGCATCTCGCCAACCGCGCTTCAACATTGCCGCATATAAAGTACACAATCATGAGCCCAAAAATCGCCAAAGAAGAAACCGAAAACGACCCCCGCTATAAATCCTTCGTGCAACAAGTGGTGCAATATCGCACCGTATATACACTGCAAGACGATGAAGAATACTTCGCCGAATGCCCATCCGAAGTGTATGACGACAGCCTAGGCGAGCCTGAAGCCGTGTATTGCTTTTGGGACAGCCTAGAAGATGCCCAATCCTGCCAACACGACGAATGGCGAGACTACGAAATCGTGGAAATCCCGCTGGTGGATTTTATGGAAGACATCCTTATCGGCATGGATGAAGACGCGCATTTGGTTGGCGTGGCATTTGACGAACAGCTATACGGCACAGAAGTTGAGCCCGCCGAGCTTTTGCGCGATTTGCTCAACGAAATCCGCGTGCAAAACCAATCGCACGAATACGAAAACTACGGCAAGCTGCGCCATTATTGCGACCTTTGGGAACAAGAAATCGCCGCGCAAAACGCCCCGATTATTCATTAGGCAGCCTGAAAACGAGTTTACAAACTTTGTATCAGGTGTTTACACCACAAGGAACATCATGGAAACCGAACACATCAATCAACTGCAAAACCAGCTCACCGACCTCTCCCAGCGCAACGCCGACATCCGCGACTACATGGACTACCAAGGCAAAAAAGAGCGGCTAGAAGAAGTCATCGGCTTATCCGAAGACCCCGAGCTTTGGAACGACCCAAAAAAAGCCCAAGAAATCGGTAAAGAGCGCAAGATATTGGAAGACATCGTTTTAACGCTGGACAACATTGAAGCAGGCATTGCCGACAACCGCGAGCTGATAGACATGGTGGTGGAAGAAAACGATGCCGACGGCTTTGCCGCCATCGTGGCAGACGTTGCCCACTTGGAAAAACAAATGGCGGATTTGGAATTCAAACGCATGTTTAACCAACCCGCCGACCCCAACAACTGCTTTGTGGACATCACCGCAGGCGCAGGTGGCACTGAAGCCGAAGACTGGGCCGGCATGCTGCTGCGGATGTACACCCGCTACGCCGAGCGCAAAGGCTTCAAAGTGGAAGTCATCGAGCAAGACGACGGCGAAATCGCCGGCATCAACAACGCCACCCTGCGCATCGAAGGCGAATACGCCTACGGCTTGCTGCGCACCGAAACCGGCGTGCACCGCCTCGTGCGCTACTCGCCGTTTGATTCCAACAACAAACGCCACACCTCGTTTGCCTCCGTGTTTGTGTATCCCGAAGTGGACGACAGCTTTGAAATTGAAATCAACCCCGCCGATTTGCGCACCGATACCTACCGCGCATCGGGCGCGGGCGGCCAGCACATCAACAAAACCGACTCCGCCGTGCGCATCACCCATATTCCCACGGGCATTGTTGTGCAATCGCAATCCAGCCGCTCTCAGCACGAAAACCGCCGCATCGTGATGGAAATGCTGCGCTCTAAATTGTTTGAGCTGGAAATGCGCAAACGCAACGAAGAAAAACAGGCGCTGGAAGAAGGCAAATCAGACGTGGGCTGGGGCAGCCAAATCCGCTCCTATGTGCTGGATTCATCGCGCATCAAAGACTTGCGTACCAGCTATGAAGTGGGCAACACCAAAGCCGTGTTAGACGGCGATTTGGACGGCTTTATTGAAGCCAGTTTGAAACAGGGCGTGTAGCTCCATCGTTAAAGGCAGTCTGAAACCTAAAATGGAGCGGCGGCGGCTCGCCGCCAAATGACTGATTAAACACGGCATTGCTGGTTTGCCAAGATGTCGGCGAGCCGCCGACGCTCCATCGGTTACAGGTTTTGCAAAGGTTTCAGGCTGCTTTGATACATCAAACTGTTGGCATCGCTTGGGCGATTGGCTGGTGTATGCCGCGTTGTAAGCAAGACAACAATAAGGCAGCCTGAAAACGCATAACCCCGTTTTCAGGCTGCCTTTGTTTACAGCAAGAACGACCGATTACAAAACCGCAATCGCTGCATCGTAATCAGGTTCTTCTTTGATTTCAGGCACCAAGCCAACGTGCAACACTTTGTCGTTTTCATCCAGCACCACCACAGCGCGGGCGGTTAAGCCACGCAATGCGCCATCGGCTTGGGCAACGCCGTAATCTTGGGCAAAGCTGCTGCGGAAGCTAGACAGCGTTACCACGTTATCCAAGCCTTCTGCGCCGCAAAAGCGCGCTTGGGCAAAGGGCAAATCGGCGGAAATGCACAGCACCACGGCGTTGTTTAACGAAGATGCGCGTTGGTTGAAGGTGCGCACGGATTGTTGGCAAACGCCCGTATCAATGCTGGGGAAAATATTGAGAATTTTGCGTTTGCCAGCGAAATCCGCCAATGTTTTGTCGGATAAATCGGCGGCGGTGAGCGTGAACGCGGGGGCGGTTGCGCCTACGCTGGGCAATGTTCCGCTGAGTTGAACGGGTTGTCCTGCTAGTGTGATGGTTGTCATGATGTTTTCCTTTGTTGGCTGTACGGTTGAGTTGATTTCAGGCTGCCTGCGTATTGGCATGGCTGCCTGAAATACCATTGCTTTAAGCCGCATCCGCAGCGCAAAGCAGGCGAATAGTAGCGCAACGGCGATAAGAGTGGCAAGCAAGAGAATAGGCAGCCTGAAAAGTATATTTCAGGCTGCCTCAAAACCTATTTAAATTGTCTAATGCGTATTCATATTTGAACCAGCTAATATTCCCATGAATGCCAACATAAAGAAAAGAGCAATCCCAATTAGTATCAGGAGTAGTTGTGCTTTACAGAAATTAGCTTTACTTGGATTTGTTCCACTAGAAAATGCCCATACAAGCAACATGATAATGTTTATTAATGGAATCATTAGCACGATAAGAGTTACGATCCAGTCTCCTATACTTACTGGAGAATCATAAGCACTGTATCTCTCAGGGGGGGGAATTATCGTAGTGTGTCATAGTTACTTCCTAATTAAAAATAACAAAGGTTGGCGAAAGGTTTAATTTTATCAATAAAGATTAAGTTTTGACAATTTTAGTTAATTTTATTGTAGCTACGGTTGTGTTTTTTGCAACACGGTAATTAATGATTAAATTTTTCCTTCACAATATCAAAAAGCAGCCTGAAAACGCCAAACCGCATTTTCAGGCTGCCTTAAAGAACAAAAACAGACTAACGGCGCACCCCGCCCAGCACCGCCATAATCAGCACCGCGCCAAACACCGAAGCCACAAAACCCGCAGGCTCGCCGATGCTGTACCAGCCCAGCTGCTGCCCCAGAAAGCCTGCCACCACCGAGCCCAGTATCCCCAGCCCCGAAGTCAGCCAAAAGCCCATTTTATTGTTGCCTGGCAAAATGGCGCGCGCCACCAGTCCAATAAAAAAACCAATAATAATCATGCCAATTAAGCCCATTGTTGTACTCCTATGCGAGTGTGAAAACGCACACTATAAAGCAAAGCACCGAGCGCGCAAAGGCAGCCAAAATAACAACGGTGCAAGTAGGGGTGTGCCGCAGGCACGCACGCGGGCTTAGGTTGAGATTTTGCAAACTGCGTGCATGGCAAAGCCACACACTCCACACGTTTCTCAATCATGCCTTGCATGGTTTCAGGCTGCCTGAGCGCGGGCGCAAATAGAGGCAGCCTGAAAATGGGGTTTCGCGCTCCTACGGCTTGCTGGCAAGCCGTGCGCTGGCTTTTCAATAGTGTAGCTGGGGCGTTTCAGGCTGCCTTTGCGCTGCTCATCAAAAAGACGTTTGGCATTGCACCAAACGGCTTTCACATCATTTTCAGGCTGCTTCAATCGCCCGCTTACTCAACCACGCTCACCCCCGCCTGCGGTGTGCAAACAAACACTTCCTCCTTCAATCCAGTCCGCGCCTGATAATTCGCTGCGATATGCGCCTGCACCGCGCTCACCAAATCGTGCGGCACCAGCGCGACAACGCAGCCGCCAAAGCCGCCGCCTGTCATGCGCACGCCGCCGCGCTCGCCGATGATTTCGCTTGCCAGTTCCACCAGCGTGTCCACCGCAGGGTGGGTGATTTCAAATTCGTCGCGCATCCCTGCGTGGCTTTCTGCCATCAGGCGGCTGAGTGCGGCGATGTCGTTGCGGCGCATGGCTTCGGCGGCATCCAGCGTGCGCTGGTTTTCTTGGATAATGTAGCGGGCGCGGCGGGCGGTGGTTTCGTCCAACCCTTGTTTGCCCGCCTCAAATTGCGCCAGCGACACATCGCGCAGGGCGGGTACGCCAAAATGGGCGGCGGCGGCTTCGCATTGGGCGCGGCGGGTGTTGTATTCGCTGCCCACCAAGCCGCGCTGCACATGGCTGTGGATTATCATAATCGCCAAGCCTGCGGGTATGGGTACGGCTTGGGCGTTCAGGCTGCGGCAGTCAATCAACACGGCGTGCCCCGCTTGACCACGCGCGCTGGTGAGCTGGTCCATAATGCCGCAGTTGCAGCCGACAAAGCGGTTTTCGGCGTATTGCCCGATTTGGGCGATTTCGGTTTCGTTTAAAGGCAGCCTGAAAATGTGTTGCATGGCTTTGCCGATGGCAACTTCCAGCGCGGCGGATGAGCTTAACCCTGCGCCTTGTGGCACGTTGCCGCTGACGGCGATGTCCACGCCTTCGGGCAGCCTGAAACCGCGTTCGGCTAATGCCCAAACCACACCGCGGATGTAGTTCGCCCATTGTTTGTCTGATTGCGTTATCGGCGCGTCCAGCGAGAATTCGTCGCGCTCGTTGTAATCGGCGGCATACACGCGCACGCTGCGGCTGCCGTTGGGGGCGATGGCGACGTGGGTGGCGAAATCTATGGCGCAGGGCAGCACGAAGCCGTCGTTGTAGTCGGTGTGTTCGCCGATAAGATTGACGCGCCCGGGGGCGCGGATAAGCGCGGCGTGGGGGCGGGAGAATTGTTGTTGGAAGAATTGGGTGAGTTGTTCGGGAGTCATGGGGTTTCCTTTGGGATTGGGTTTTTGCTTCGCAGAAGCTCGTAAACTCGTTTTCAGGCTGCCTGAAATCAAAAAACAAATGAGGTTAAGCCTGCTTGCACCGTTGCAGGGCATTGGCTGATGCGGGCATAAACGGCAGCTTCAAACGTTGGGTTTAGATTGAATTGCTTATCGGTAAAAATCGCGCCGTTAAATTCTATCGCTTGCAGGTGGGTTAATTCGGCATAAAAGGCGAGAAAGCCAAACAGCGAATTGCTTAACGGCAGCGGTTTGTTGTCGCCCGAAATCAGCCCGTAAACGGGGCAATGCTGCTCGCGCACATCGCAGAAAATCAAATCTTCGCCTAGCGTTTGGGCGAAAATTTGGTAACTTTCGCGCCATGTGCTTAGGCAGTCCAAGCCTAAATAATCGGGGTCGCGGCTGTCTTCGCCCAGCGCAATCAAGCCAATATTGAAAAATAGGTTGCCGAATAAGCAAAAACGCGGCAGCGCGATGTGTTGGTAATAGGTAAGCAAGTCGCCTGATAGATTGGCGCGGCTGATGGCTTGGGGCGATGCGGTATAGGCAAGCTGAACGGTTGGTTCGTTGTGGTTGAATGATTGGCTGGTGCTTAAATGAAAGTTCGCGACCCAGTTGGTTAAGATGGTTTTTGCGTTCATGGGGTGTTTTAAGGCAGCCTGAAAATGGGTTTGGTGGTTTGCATTATGGTGGGCAACCAGTTGCCCACCCTACGCTTATTAAGGCAGCCTGAAAATCATCGCTCCAAATAATGCACCAGCGACAACGCCGCCAATCTTTCCGCTGCCTGTTCCGCCGTTAAATCGCGTTGCGCTTCGGCAAGCATTTCATAGCCCACCATAAACTTGCGCACGGTTGCCGAGCGCAGCAGCGGCGGATAAAAATGCGCGTGCAGCGTCCATTCGGGGTGCGCTTCGCCGTCAAACGGCGCGCCGTGCCAGCCCATTGAATAGGGGAAGCTGGTTTCAAATAGATTGTCGTAGCGCGTGGTGAGCTGCTTCAACGCCAACGCCAAATCGGCGCGTTCGGCGGGCGATAAATCGGTGATGCGCTGGGCGGCGAATTTGGGCAACAGTAGCGTTTCAAACGGCCACGCCGCCCAATAGGGCACAACCGCCAGCCAATGCGCGGTTTCCACTACAATGCGCTCGCGGCGGCGCAATTCTTCGGCGGCATAATCTTGCAGCAAATTGCTGCCATGCAGCCTGAAATAATTTTGCTGCGTGGCGTGCGCCTTGGCGGGTAAATCGGGCAGAAAATCGCTCGCCCAAATTTGCCCGTGTGGGTGCGGATTGGAGCAGCCCATTGCCGCGCCCTTGTTTTCAAAAATTTGCACCCAGCGATACTGCTGCCCCAGTTCCGCCGCCTGCGCCTGCCATGTGGCAATCACGCGCTCAATTTCAGGCTGCGTGAGCTGCGGCAGCGTTTTGCTGTGGTCGGGCGAAAAGCAAATCACACGGCTGATGCCGCGCACGCTTTGGCTTTGAAACAGCGGATTGGCGGTGTCGCTAAACGTGGGCGTGTCGGGCAGCAGCGCGGAAAAATCGTTGGTGAACACAAATGGCTCGTGGTAATCGGGGTTGATTTCGCCGTTGATGCGGCTGTTGCGTGGGCAAAGATAGCAATCGGGGTCGTGCGCGGTTTGCGGTGCGGCAGTAGTTTTTTCGCGCTGCCCTTGCCACGGGCGTTTGGCGCGATGCGGCGAGACCAAAATCCAGCTTTCGGTCAAGGGGTTATAGCGGCGGTGGGGGTGGTCGGTGGGGTTGAACATGGTGGGCACTCGTTGTGTAGTGGTGTGAAACAAACTCGGCTATTTTATGGCGAATCTTTACCAAAACATACATTTTTTTTCAATTTAAATTCAAATTGTTTATGGTGTCGGGCTAATTTTTTGGTTTACAAAGCGTTTTGTTTAAGGGAAACTTGCCCGCTTGTAGTTTTGTGTAATATTTGGTTGTGTTTTGAAAACGCGCTATCTGGCTGTTTTGATGCAACCTTTGTTTCAATAACATTTTCAGGCTGCCTTGGAATGCAGTTGGCAGCCTGAAAACAATGCAAACCAACTTTGGGAGATGTAATCATGCAATTTAAACCAACATTTTTGGCTACGGTTTTATGTGCTGCTTTGGGCTTGGCAGCTTGCGATGGCGGCAACAACAGCGCGCCTGCGGGCAATGCTTCTGGCGCACAAGCAGCCCAATCCAGCGGCGCGGCTGCAGTGGGCGAAGGCGCAAAAGTTGGCGTTACCATTTATAAATATGACGACAACTTTATGTCGTTGATGCGTAAGGCTTTGGAAAATGAGGCTGCCACGCACAAAACAGCTGAATTGCTGCTCAACGATTCGCAAAACAGCCAATCTACGCAAAACGACCAAGTGGACGTGTTGCTGTCTAAAGGCGTGAAAGTGTTGGCGATTAACTTGGTGGACCCTGCGGCTGCGCCAACCATTATCGGCAAGGCAAAAGCGGCAGATGTGCCCGTGATTTTCTTCAATAAAGACCCTGGCGAAGCAGCGTTGAAAACGTATGACAAAGCCTATTTTATCGGCACTAATCCGCAAGAATCGGGCGAGATTCAAGGCAAATTGGTGGGCGATTCTTGGAAAGCGCACCCCGAATGGGATTTGAACAAAGACGGCGTGATTGATTATGTGTTGCTCAAAGGCGAGCCCGGCCATCCCGATGCGGAAGCGCGCACCAAATATGTGATAGAAAAACTGAAAGCCGATGGCTACAAAGTGAAACAATTGCAATTAGACACAGGCATGTGGGATGCCGCCAAAGCCAAAGACATTATGCAGGCTTGGTTGGCTGGGCCTAGCGGCAAGCAAATTGAAGTGGTGTTGTCTAACAACGATGCGATGGCAATGGGCGCGGTGGAAGCGATGAAAGCGCAAGGCAAAGTGTTGCCCACCTTTGGCGTGGACGCGCTGCCCGAGGCGTTGCAAATGATTAAATCCGACACGCTGGCGGGCACAGTGTTGAACGACGGCGACACGCAAGCCAAAGCGATTTACGCGCTGGCGGTGGATTTGGCAAACGGCAAAGACCCGAAACAAAATCCTGATTTGAAATTGGAAAACAGCATCATCCGCGTGCCTTATGTGGGCGTGGATAAAACCAATTTGGATAAATTTGTTAAATAATCCGCAAGATTTAAGGCAGCCTGAAAACAGTGAAATGACTGCAGTTCGCACGCAGACGTTTTCAGGCTGCCTTAAAACGATATTTCAGCCCACGCCGCTAATCATATCCAAAACCGCGTAGGCTTTTGTTTAGCCTGCCTGCCGCGATAGGCAGCCTGAAAACCTAAAACACTCATCTATCACGAGATTGAATCATGACCGCTTCGCCCACGCCTGATAACCCAACGCAGCCTGAAAACGAAATTCTGCTCACCATGACTAATGTTCACAAAGCCTTCCCTGGTGTGAAAGCCTTGGACGGCGTGAACTTAACCGTGAAAGCCCATTCTGTACACGCGTTGATGGGTGAGAATGGCGCGGGCAAATCCACATTGCTCAAATGCCTGTTCGGCATTTACGCCAAAGACGAAGGCAGCATTCAATTTTTGGGCAAAGAAGTGAATTTTGGCAACGCCAAAGAAGCGCTGGAAAACGGCATTTCTATGGTGCATCAAGAGCTTAATCTCGTTAAACAGCTCACCGTGATGGACAATTTATGGCTGGGGCGCTATCCCACCAAAGGGCTGTTTGTGGACAGCAAAAAAATGTATGCCGACACCAAAGCCATTTTTGACGAGCTGGACATCAACATAGACCCCAACGAAAAAGTAGCGAAATTGTCGGTTTCTGAAATGCAAATGATAGAAATCGCCAAAGCCTTTTCGTATAACGCCAAAATCGTCATCATGGACGAGCCGACTTCATCGCTATCGGAAAAAGAAGTCGCGCATCTATTTAAAATCATTGAAAAACTGAAACAACGCGGCTGCGGCATCATCTATATTTCGCACAAAATGGAAGAAATTTTCAAAATTTGCGATGAAATCACCATTTTGCGCGACGGCAAATGGATAGACACACTCGCCGTGGCGCAAACCAATATGGACGAACTGGTCGCCAAAATGGTGGGGCGCAGCTTAACGCAACGCTTCCCCGAAAAAACCAACACGCCTGGCGAAGTGGTTTTGCAAGTGAGCCATTTAACCGCGAAAAATCAACCGTCTATCCAAGATGTGAGCTTTGAATTGCGCCAAGGCGAAGTATTGGGCATCGGCGGCTTGGTGGGCGCAAAGCGCACCGATATTGTGGAAACGCTGTTTGGCATCCGCGAAAAATTAAGCGGCGACGTGCGCGTGCGCGGCAAGCTGGTGAACAACCATTCGCCTGTGGACGCGATTAAAAACGGCTTTGCGCTGGTAACCGAAGAACGCCGCAGCACGGGCATTTTCGGTGGCTTGGACATCAGCTTTAACTCGTTGATTTCCAATATTCGCGGCTACGAAAAATCGGGCTTTTTGAACAACAAAAAAATGAAAGAAGACACGCAATGGGTGATTGATGCCATGCGCGTGAAAACCCCCGCCCACAAAACGCGCATCGGCTCGCTATCAGGCGGCAACCAACAAAAAGTGATTTTGGGGCGTTGGCTGCTCACCAGTCCCGAAATTTTGATGCTAGACGAACCCACGCGCGGCATTGACATCGGCGCGAAATTTGAAATTTATCAACTGATTAACGATTTGGCGGCGCGCGGCAAAGCGGTGATTATGATTTCATCCGAAATGCCCGAATTGCTTGGCATCACCGACCGCATTTTGGTGATGAGCGCGGGGCGCGTGGCGGGTATTGTGGAAACCGCCCAAACCAGCCAAGAAGAGATTTTGCAATTGTCGGCGAAATATTTATAACTTGATAAACACGTTTTCAGGCTGCCTTATGGTTAGCAGGCAGCCTGAAAAATCCACTCCATCCAAGGAACTGATTATGAGTACCGCTTCCAACCAAGCCTTTGAGCTATTTAAAAACTATGCACTCTATTTTGTGCTGCTGATTTTGCTGGCTGTGATTGTCTCCAAAGACACCAGCTTTTTAAGCCTCACCAATTTCAGCAATATTCTCACCCAATCCTCCGTGCGCGTGATTATTGCGCTGGGCGTGGCGGGGCTGATTGTTACGCAAGGCACGGATTTATCCGTGGGGCGGCAAGTGGGGCTGGCGGCGGTGGTTTCTGCCACGCTGCTGCAATCGGTGGACAACGTAAACAAAGTGTTCCCCAATTTGGGCGAAGTGCCGATTCCTCTGGTGATTTTGCTGGTGGCCGCCATTGGCGCGGTGATTGGCTTGGTGAACGGCATGATCGTAACCGTGTTGAATGTAACGCCGTTTATCGCCACGCTGGGCACGATGCTGATTATCTACGGCATCAACTCGCTGTATTACGACCACGTTGGCTCTGCGCCCATCGCGGGCTTCACCGAAAGCTATTCGCAGTTCACGCAAGGCTTTTTCCGCCTCGGCGGCTTTCGCCTGTCGTATATCACCGTGTATGCGCTGGTGGCGATTGTGTTGATGTGGATTATTTGGAACAAAACCCGCTTTGGTAAAAATTTATTCGCCATCGGCGGCAACCCCGAAGCGGCGCGCGTTTCGGGCGTAAATGTAACGCTCAATTTGCTCGGTGTTTACACGCTATCGGGCGTGTTCTACGCATTCGGCGGCTTGCTGGAAGCGGGGCGCATCGGCTCGGCAACCAACAACTTGGGCTTTATGTATGAAATGGACGCGATTGCCGCGTGCGTCATCGGCGGCGTGTCGTTTAGCGGCGGCGTGGGCACGGTGATTGGCGTGGTGATGGGCGTGGTGATTTTCACGCTGATTAACTACGGTTTGAGCTACATCGGCGTGAGCCCTTATTGGCAATACATCATCAAAGGCGCGATTATTGTGATGGCGGTGGCGATTGATTCGCTGAAACACGCCAAGAAAAAATAGGCAGCCTGAAAACGCAAAAACAGCACGTGCAAAACGTGCTGTTTTTTGTTTGCCACATGGCGGGCGGTGTGCAGAACGGCTAAACGCCGTTTCAGGCTGCCGATTGTCGTTTACCGTTTCAACATCATAATCACGTTAAACAAGCTGGCGCACAGCAAAAAGATAATGGAAATTTTCAGCAGATTACCGCGCAAAATGCTGGTGTGTTTCAGGTTTTCGCGCTTGTGGTTCAGGTTGCTAATCAGCGATTCTTGCTGCCCATTGGCGTGGGGTTTGGGTTTGGTTGCCATCGTTTTGTCCTTTGAAAAGAAAGGATTATAACACAACCGCGTTTTCAGGCTGCCTTTGTATCTTTAAACACACAGAAACGCGCCAAGGCTGCCCAAAAATAGGGGCATCTGAAAAGATATGTTAAAATGCTGCCCGTTCAATTCATTAGATTTGTAAAGGAATAAACATTATGGCAGCAAATGATTCTGGCAAAACCATTGCCGTTCTCGCCCTTGTGGGCATTTTGGGCGCGGGCGCGTTTATGGGCAATTCGTGGCTCAACGCGCAACACGCCGACCACAATATCTTGTTAAACGACTTTGGCGCGTTCCAAAGCGCGTTATCAGGCGATGCCGATGCGCAATACACCGTGGGCAAGTTCTATGCCGATTCGGGCGATTGGCAAAACGGCATCTTTTGGCTTAATAAATCCGCCGACCAAAACAACACCCAAGCCCTAAGCGAAACCGCGATGGCGTATTTAGACGGCAGAGACGGCGTGCCCAAAGATGTTAATCACGCTTGCCGCAACCTAGAAAAAGTGTACGACTTGCACAAAGATGCCGCCAACGCCGCCAACGCGGGCTTCTGCTACGATGAAAGCCTGCAAGCCTTTGCCCAAGCCTTGCCGTTTTACCAAGTTGCCGCCAAAGCGGGCAATAACGCCGTGCGCTACAAACTCGGCCGCCTGTATGATTTAGGGCAGGGCACCGACCAAAACTACGACACCGCTGCTTATTGGTACCGCCAAGCCGCCAAGGGCAACAACGCGCCTGCTTTGTATTCGCTCGCGTTGATGTATATGCAAGGGCATGGCGTGCCCAAAAGCCCCTTTGCGGCTTATGTGCTCGCCAAATCCGCGCAAGCCAAGCAAAGCGGCAACGATGCCAACGAGCTGACCCGCCGCAATTTTGACGGCAAACTATCCGAGATTGAAACCGCCTATCTGCCCAACGCGCCCAAAGCCAAAGCCGAAGTGGAGCAGTATGTGAAATCGCACAGCGGCGCGGAAACGCTGGAATTGATTGACAGCCGCGTACCTTATACCGAAGTTGCGCCTGAATAATTTGGTGAGGCAGCCTGAAAACCGTTTTGCCCTTTCAGGCTGCCTTGGGGAACACATCAAAGGCAGCCTGAAAAGCCCGCAGCGGTGGTTTTCAGGCTGCCGCCTCGTTTACAATCAGACCGTTTGCCAACCATTTTGCAGGAGAAGACTGTGAAAACCCCCGCCCCTAAACCCGCCGTAAGCCCCGCCAAAGCAGGAAAAGCCCTGTTGCTCGGCACCATTGCGCTGATTGTCGTGCTGCTGCTGATTTTCATCCGCCCCTTCGCCCGCATCGACACCGGGCAGGTGGGCGTGGTGCGCACCTTCAACGGCAAAATCAACGACGAGCCCGCCAATGTGGGCTGGCACACCACCTTCACCAGCCGCATCGACAAATACACCGTCAAAGAAATCCCCGTGCAGCTGCAAGATTTGCGCCCCACCACCAAAGAAAACATCTCCCTGCGCGATTTGGATTTTGAAATCCAATATTCCGTCAATCCGATGAAAGTGCCGATGATTGCCGCCAAATATTCCAATATGAACGGCTACGAGCAAAACAGCAAAATCTACATCCCCGCCTATATGCTGGTGGAAAAACAGGCAAAATCCGTTTCTGCCGACGCGGTTTCCCGTTTTGAGGCGCTCGCCATCAATTCCAAACGCAACGAATTGGAAAACATCATCCGCACCAATCTGCAAAAAGACTTGGATGCCAACGACCCAGACACCTTTATCGTGAGCCGCGTAACCATTTCCAACCTGCTGCCCGACGAGAAAATCCAAGAATCCATCCGCATGATTGCCGATTCGGAAAACCGTAAGCAGGTTGCCATCAACAAGCTGGAAATCGCCAAAACCGAAGCCGAAGAAAACCGCGTGCGCTCGCAGTCGCTGGACGACAAAATCCTCGCCGAGAAAACGCTGGAAGCGCTGATTAGAATGGGCGAAAAAGGCAACGTGGTCGTGGTGCCGCTGGACTTCAAAGGCACGATTATGACCGGCACCGGCGGCAGCCATACGCCAAACAGCCCCCCACCCGCGCCTGCGCCCGCACGTCCGCAATAGGCAAAACCGGCTTTCACAGTTTTCAGGCTGCCTTTCAGACGGTTTCAAGGCAGCCTGAAATCCCACCCAAGCAGCTAAATCCTGTTGAACACGCGCTCTTTTAGCTTTCAGGCTGCCTTTGGGATTTCAGCCTGAACACCCTGAAAATCGCCCAAAGGCAGCCTGAAAGCCAAAAGCAGCCTGAACACCGCAGGTTTCAACGAAGTTAAAACGGAATCCCCCATGCGCCCATTCCTACTTATCTGCCTGCTCGCCCTGCCGACCACCGTCCGCGCAGGCGGCGACTACACCCCCGCGCAAATCAGCAAGTTTTCAGGCAGCGGCGAACATTACCAGTTCACCGTAACCCAACAGGGCGAGCGCCTGCTGTATCAAGACGGCTGTCGCCGCTACCGCATGGTGATTGAGCCGCGCAAGCACACCCTGCGCGATAAAATCCTGCCGTTTCTCTCGCCAACCAACCATCCCGAGCCGCATGAAACCGAAGCCGCCGCGAAAGCGTTGCAAAACGCCGCTGCGCAAAAGCGCACGGTCAATTTTGGCTATATGGGCGGCGGGCTGTTCCCCGACAAACGGCAAAAATGCCTGTACCACGGCACGGGTATAAAGCTGGATCACGAGTATATTTTTGTGTATCAAGACGGGCGTGAAGGGCTGTATCCTTATTTGGATACGCAGTAGGCAGCCTGAAAACGCTGATGCAGCCTGAAACCGTCCCCAACTCCTTTTCGGGCTGCCTTTCGCCCCAAAGCCAGCCTGAAATCGCAGCAGATGGCAGCAGCAACACCGCTCATCCCGATCTTCCCCAATCAAGAGACCAAAATGAACAAACCGACATTGCCCCTTATGCTCTGCATCCTGCTTTCAGGCTGCTTGCCTCCTGTTTCAGACGGCTTTTACCTTTAAAGGCAGCCTGAAAACCATTCAACAAGGAACCCCCATCATGGCAAAAGCCCCCAAAACCATCTACACCTGCTCCGAATGCGGCGGCACCGTACCCAAATGGCAGGGCAAATGCCCGCATTGCGGCGAGTGGAACACTTTGCAGGAAAGCCTGGCTGCGCCCGAACCGAAAAACGCCCGTTTCCAATCGTGGGCGGCAGACAGCGCGCAAGTGGTGGATTTGTCGCAAGTGAGCGCGGTGGAAGTGCCGCGCCAGCCCACAGGCATGGGCGAGCTAGACCGCGTGCTCGGCGGCGGCTTGGTGGACGGCGCGGTGATTTTGCTGGGCGGCGACCCCGGCATCGGCAAATCCACCCTGCTGCTGCAAACCGTCGCCAAAATGGCGCAGAGCCGCAAGGTTTTGTATGTGTCGGGCGAGGAATCGGCGCAGCAAGTCGCCCTGCGCGCGCAGCGTTTGGGCGTGCAAAGCGAAGGCATCCATCTGCTGGCGGAAATCCGCCTGGAAGCCGTTCAGGCTGCCTTAAAGCAGCATCAGCCCAAGCTGGTGGTCATCGACTCGATTCAAACCATGTATTCCGACCAAATCACCTCCGCGCCCGGCAGCGTGTCGCAAGTGCGCGAGTGCGCCGCGCAGTTCACCCGCATCGCCAAGCAGATGGGCATCGCCATGATTTTCGTGGGCCACGTTACCAAAGACGGCGCGATTGCCGGCCCGCGCGTGCTGGAACACATGGTGGACACGGTGCTGTATTTTGAGGGCGACCAGCATTCCAACTACCGCATGATACGCGCCATCAAAAACCGCTTCGGCGCGGCAAACGAGCTGGGCGTGTTCGCCATGACCGAGCAGGGCTTGAAAGGCGTGTCCAACCCGTCGGCGATTTTTCTGGCAAGCTGGCGCGACGACGTGGCAGGCTCGTGCGTGCTGGTTACGCAGGAAGGCAGCCGCCCGCTGCTGGTGGAAATCCAAGCGCTGGTGGACGATGCGCACGGCTTCACGCCCAAACGCCTCAGCGTCGGCTTGGAGCAAAACCGCCTCGCCATGCTGCTGGCCGTGCTCAACCGCCACGCCGGAATCGCCTGCTTTGACCAAGACGTGTTTCTCAACGCCGTCGGCGGCGTGAAAATCGGCGAACCCGCTTCGGATTTGGCGGTGATTTTGGCGATGGTGTCCAGCTTTCGCAACAAGCCGCTGCCCGAGAAAATGGTGGTGTTCGGCGAGATTGGTTTGAGCGGCGAAGTGCGCCCCGTCTCGCGCGGGCAGGAACGGCTCAAAGAAGCGGAAAAACTCGGTTTCAAACGCGCCATCATTCCCAAAGCCAATTTGCCGCGTAATGCCAAAGAGTTTCCCAAGCTGCAGATTTTCGGCGTGGAGACTTTGCAGGAAGCGGTGCAGCTGGCTAGGGATTTGGCGGAGTGAGTATTTAACAAGGCAGCCTGAAAGTCGCGTTTTGCCGTTTTAGCTTCGCAGAAGCTCGTAAACTCGATTTCAGGCTGCCTTTAATGTTGTTTACAAAGCCCCCCAAAGGCAGCCTGAAAAAACAAAACCCGTTTGCTATCACGCCAAACGGGTTTTTTTGCGTACTAAATTGCCTTGAACACCACAACCGCCCTTCGCCATTCAGATTTCAGGTTGCCTACTTTCGGCGTACTAGCCCAAAACCCATTTTGGCGTACCGCTCAAACCGCATTTCGGCGTATCGTCAAAACCCATCCTTGCCGATAAGATAGCCGCTTACGATTCTTAACGCAGGGCAACAGCGCCCATCCCTAAACGGCTGCCAACCCAGCGCATCGCGTTTTCAGGCTGCCACCAACCAACAAGGAAACCCCATGACCACACCCCAAAAACCACCTGCCAACCGCCATTATCTTACCGTATGGCGTTGGCATTTTTATGCAGGCTTGTTTACCGCGCCTTTTTTGATGCTGCTGGCCGCCACAGGGCTTGCCATGCTGCTGTTTGCCAACATCACTGGGCGCGAAGGCGAGCGGATGCACGTTACCCCGCAAGCCGTTGTGAAACCGCTATCCGAGCAAGCCGAAGCCGCGCGCCAAGCGATTAACCCCGATAGCGCCAGCGTGGTGCAATACATCGCGCCGCGCCAAGCCGATATGGTTGCCGTGTTTCGCGTCAACGAAGGCAAAACCGCCACCATGGTCGCCATTGACCCCTACACCGCCCAAGTGATGAAAACCTATCCGCGCAACAGCGATTGGTATCACTTGATGGACGAAATCCACAGCGACATCCTAATCGGCAAAACAGGCGATTTTCTGCTGGAAACCGCCGCCGCGCTCACCATCCTGCTGATTATCACTGGCTATTATTTGTGGATCAGCAAACAAGGCAGCCTGAAAAACGTGTTGTTCCCCAAATTGGGTGGTGGGCGCAGCGCATGGCGCAGTTTGCACGGCGCAATCGGCGCATGGATTAGCCTGATTTTGCTGCTGTTTTGCCTATCGGGCATGGCATGGGCAGGCATTTGGGGCGGCAAAATGGTGCAATCGTGGAGTCAATTCCCCGCAGGCAAATGGGGCATTGAACCCACGCCCGAATCGGTGATTACCCACGGCGACGCGCTGAACGACGGCAAAACTAAAGAAGTGCCGTGGATATTGGAGCTTACGCCCATGCCACAATCGGGCACTACTCTGGGCGACAACGGCATCAACCCCAGCGAACCGATGACGCTAGAAACCGTGGACAGATTCGCGCGCGAAAGCGGCTTTGCAGGGCGCTATCAGCTCAATTTCCCCCAAGGCAAAACAGACGTGTGGACGCTCACCCAAGATTCCATGAGCTACGATGCCAACAGCCCATTTATTGACCGCACCATGCACATTGACCAATACAGCGGCAAAATTCTCGCCGACATCCGCTACGACGACTACAACGCCTTTGGCAAATTTATGGCGGTGAGCATTGCGCTGCACATGGGCACAGTTGGGTTATGGAGCGTGATTGCCAACATTATTTTCTGCCTTGCCGTGATGGGGATGTGCATCAGCGGCTTTGTGATGTGGTGGAAACGCCGCCCCAGCAAAGTATTCGCCCTTGCGCCGCCGCCCAAGCAGCCTGTTTGGTGGACGATGGCGATTCCCTTGCTGGTGATTGCCGCCATATTCCCCACCGCGCTTGCCGCCATTGTTGCCATCTATCTGCTGGATTTTTTGCTGGTATCGCGCAGTCAAACGCTGGCGAAGTGGTTTAAATAATCCACACGCAATCAAGGCAGCCTGAAACTCGTTTCGCTCGTTTTCAGGCTGCCTCTATCATGCGCTTGTTTACGCGCGGCGAGGGCAAGCGGTGGGCAACAATATGCCAACAGCCCTTGACCTTGCTATGGGGTAAACCTTTATATTACTTATTTTTCAACTCGTCCTGAAAGGAACAATCATGGCAACGACTACTTTAAACATTCAAGGCATGACTTGCGGCGGCTGTGTGAACAGCGTAACCCGCGTATTAACGGGCATTGCGGGCGTGAGCCACGCGCAGGTGGATTTGGCGGGGGCAAAAGCGGTGGTGGAATACGATGCGGCGCAAACCAACCCTGCTGCGCTGGCGGAAGCGGTGGATGATGCGGGGTTTGAGGCGCAAGTGGCGTAATCTTGTAAACAAGTTATCCTGTAAACCATAAGGCAGCCTGAAAACGTGGAATGTGTTTTCAGGCTGCCTTTGTTTTTTGTGATGAGATTTTGCCCAGCTTTCAGGCTGCCTATTCTTTGGCGCGTTGCAAATAAACGGTGGCTTCTTTTTGGCTATCGGATAGGGCGATGGGTTCGCTGGTGATGGTTTCGCCTGTGTCTAGTTGCACATAGCGGATGGTGTAGTTGCCTGCTTCCAGCGCGGTGAGCGGGAGTTGGCTGCGCTCTTCAATAAAGAAGGTGCGCAGGGGCTGGGGGTGGTTGGCTTGGTGCAACTCGGCGAATACGTCGGATGTATTGCGGATGTTGTCCACAAAAATGGTGAGCTGCTTGGTGGTGCTGCGCGTGAAGGGATAGTTTTTCACATAGCCTGATGTGCTGGGGAAGGGCTCGCCGTTGGGCGCGGTGGTGGGGCGAACGTAGGCGCTGGGGACGGCTTGGTTGGCGGCTGCATCTGGGGTGGGGGCGGTTTCGGGTGCGCTGTTTTCAGGCTGCGTTTCGTTGGCAACGGCGATGCTGGCGGTTTCAGGCTGCGCGGCTTCGGCTTCTTCGGTGGCTTGGGCTTTGAGATAGTGGTTCAGTTGCCAAAAAAACAGCGCAACCAGCACGCAGCAGGCGATGATGAAGATGGGCTGCCAGAGTTTTTTGTTGGATTGCTTGGCGTTGGGGGTTGGGCTTTGCGCGGGCGCGGTTGGATTGGGTTGGGACGTTGTTTTAGCTTCGCAGAAGCTCGTAAACTCGCTTTCAGGCTGCCTTTGTGGGCGGGCGGTGGGCTGAGTTTGCTGGGTGATTTGAATGCGTGGGGCTTCTTGTTGTTGAATCCAGCGGTCGTGTTCGGCGCGCTTTTCGGGGTTGGATAGCACTTCGTAGGCGCGGTTAATCAGCTGCATGATGCGGCTGGCGTCTTCGCTGGGGTTTAAATCGGGGTGGTATTGCTTGGATAGGCGGCGATAGGCTTGGCGGATGGTTTGCTCATCGGCATCGCGGGGGATGTGGAGATTGTCGTAATGGGTTCGCATAGTTTTGTGGGGATTGTTTGGGCTTTGCTGATTTGGGTTTGGTTAAAACTCGTTTTGGCTTCGCCGAAACTCGTTTTCAGGCTGCCGATTGCTGGGCGCAACCGCGTTAATCCTACACGCTGGCTACGCCTTGGTTCGCCAGCGCATCGGCGCGTTCGTTTTCGGCGTGTCCTGCGTGTCCGCGCACCCATTGCCATTGGATTTGGTGTTGGGCGGCGAGCTGGTCTAGCTGTTGCCAAAGGTCTTCGTTTTTAACGGGCTGTTTGGCGGCGGTTTTCCAGCCGTTTTTTTTCCAGCCGTGTATCCATTTTTCCATGCCGTTTTTCACATATTGCGAATCGGTGTAGATAACCACGGCGCAGGGGCGTTTGAGCGCGGCAAGCCCTTGGATGATGGCGGTCA
Organism: uncultured Kingella sp.; assembly: GCA_963529665.1. Taxonomy (GTDB): domain Bacteria; phylum Pseudomonadota; class Gammaproteobacteria; order Burkholderiales; family Neisseriaceae; genus Kingella_B. Next base: position 15,328 of record CAUSAG010000020.1, on the reverse strand, counting down.
GCTCCATGCGATTGTTGGTGGTGTGCGCTTCGCCGCCAAATAGTTCTTTTTCGTGGCTGCCATAGCGCATCAGCACGCCCCAGCCGCCCTTGCCGGGATTGCCTTTGCACGCGCCATCGGTGTAGAGATATACGGTTTTGTTTTGGGTTGTCATAGGTTTCAGGCTGTCTTTCGGTTTTCAGGCTGCCTTTTTATGAAACACAACAGCCGTTTAGCAAAATCGGGTAAAATTCGCGGTCTAAGAACCTGTCTATGGAAATAGTGAATACAGGTTCTAAATTAACGCTTATCGCGGAAAAACGTATCCACCGCTTCTTGAAACAAATCGGCGTGAACACTATTACTGTAACCCAGTTCCGCCACTTCATCTTCAAAAGCAGCCTGAACCGATTCCACAATATTTTCCGCCATCTCTTGCGGCATGGCGCGCAAAAATCCCTGCAACGCCGCCGCCAACACGCGATTTTGCATCAGCAGCATATCATTGGTTTCTTCCAAATAATCCAAACGCTGTTCCAAATCTTCCATTTTGTCTCGCTTTCCGGCAAAAAAGCGATATTGTAGCAAAACCCCTTTTTATGGACACGCCCAGAATGAATCAAAACAACCCATTCGCTTCCGACATGGTATTCACACTCAGCGAAGACGACGACTTTCGCCCCGCCAGCGCCACCGAAACCCAACATCACAACGATTGGGAACACAATCTCAACGCGCTGCGCCATCGCCAAGATACTGCCAACGCCCGCGCGCTACCCACCGACATCACCATCACCCCGCCGCACGAGCGCGAGCAAAATCTGCGCGATTTATCCGATATTTATCCCAACACCAACGAGCTCAAACCCTTTGGCGACAAAGAGCTAGATGCCGCCTACCGCGAATACCTTAGCCAAAGCGTTGAAGAGCACAATCAGCGTGACAGCATCACCGACACCGATGTGGATGTGCTGATTCAAGAAGACTGGCTCGCCGCCCAAGCCGCGCTCAAAACCGATCGCACGCGCCGTTATGCTAACGAAATCAAAACCGTTATCTTCAAAGGCAACGAAGCCGTAGTCGCCCCTGCGTCCGAGCCAGCCCATTCAGGCAGCCTGAAAACCGAAACACCCGTTGCGTTGCCCAGCTTTGCCGTGCATGTTTACGAATTGCCCGATTTGCCATCCACCCGCCGCGTGCGCGTGATTTCCGAGCAAGAATTGATGCAAGGCATCCGCGATAAGCTGCTGCCGCATTTGAGCAACGCCGTGGCAGGCATGGTGCGCCAAGCCTTGCAGAAAAAGCTCGCCATGCTCTCGTATGACTTGCAAACCATGCTCAACGAAGAAACGCCGCAGCTGGTGGAAGATGTGCTAGATCACAATTTGAACGCGATTTTCCGCTCGGTGAAGGATGCGGCGGCGTATAAAAATAAAGGATAGCTGCGGGGCATAGGCAGCCTGAAACCAATGGAGCGTCGGCGGCTCGCCGACATCTTGCCAGCCAACAACCATGTTAAAGCAACCATTTGGCAACAAGCCGTCGCCGCTCCATTTTGAATTTCAGGCTGCCTTATTCCGCCGTGTAAACAGCCGCCCAAAAGGCAGCCTGAAAAGCCCGTCCAACCCGCGTATCATCGCGCCCCTTTCCCATCCCCAAACACATCATGCAACTTTCCGATTTTGATTTCATTCTCCCCGAACACCTTATCGCGCAAAATCCCCCCGCCGAGCGCGGCAGCAGCCGCCTGCTGGTTGCGCTGCCCGATGCGCCGTTCGCCGACAAACAATTCGCCGATTTGCCCGATTACATCAACGCAGGCGATGTGCTGGTGTTCAACAACACCAAAGTGATGCGCGCGCGGCTGTTTGGGCAAAAAGCCAGCGGCGGCAAAATTGAAGCCCTGATTGAGCGCGTGCTGGATGCGCACACCGCGCTGGCGCACATTCGTTCATCTAAATCGCCCAAGGCAGGCGCGGAGCTGATTTTTGATGGCGGCATCCACGCCACCATGCTGGAACGCGCCGATGAGCTGTTTAAAATCCAGTTTGCGGGCGAGCAAACGGTGTACGAATTGTTGGAACAGCATGGCAAATTGCCGCTGCCGCCGTATATCGTGCGCGCGGCCGATGCGGCGGACGACGAGCGTTATCAAACCGTGTACGCCAAATTTCAAGGCGCGGTGGCAGCGCCCACAGCAGGTTTGCATTTCACCGATGCGCTGTTAGGCAGCCTGAAAAACAAGGGCGTGGAATTTGCCGAGGTAACGCTGCACGTGGGCGCGGGCACGTTCCAGCCCGTGCGCGTGGACAACATCGCCGAGCACAAAATGCACAGCGAATGGTTTGACGTGCCCGAAGACACGGTTGCCAAAATCGCCGCCGCCAAACAGCGCGGCAGCAAAGTGTGGTCGGTGGGCACGACTTCGCTGCGGGCGATTGAATCCGCCGCCCGTTCAGGCAGCCTGAAAGCAGGGCAGGGCGACACGGATATTTTCATCACCCCTGGTTTCTCGTTTCAAGTGATTGACCGCTTGATTACCAATTTCCACCTGCCCAAATCCACGCTGCTGATGCTGGTGTCGGCGTTTTCAGGCTGCGACAAAATCCGCGCGGTGTATCGCCATGCGGTTGCGCAGGAATATCGTTTTTTTAGCTACGGCGATGCGATGATTTTGGCGCGCGAAACGGCAGCCTGAAAATCCGTTTTGCCTATTGATAAGGAATCACTCATGTTGCGCATTTCTTTATTTTTCGCGCTGGCAACCAGCTTGGCGGCGTGTTCGTTTAACAAAGCCGCGCCCACTTGGGCAGAAAAAGCGCCCTTTATCAACCGCATGGAAATTCACTCGGTGGACAAAGAAGCCAACGAATTGCTGCACAAAACCAGCCATCTCACGCTGGGCGCAACTGCCAGCCATAATGTGAAACTGGCGGCGGGCAAGCACTATGCCTTTTTTGCCGACTGTGCGGATGAATGCAGCAATATAGATTTGTCGTTGCAGCGAGATGGCGCAACGCTAAAAGCCGACACGGCGGAAGATGCTTCGCCAATGTTCGGCTTTTATGCGGCGCAGGCGGGCAGCTATCAGGTGGTGCCGCTGATGACTTCGTGCGTGAGCGCGGATAAGAAGGGGTGTCAATATGCGGTGCAAGTGTTTGAAAGCGATCGGCAGTTGATTGCGGATTGAGTGGCGCGGGGAAGGGTTTAGGCAGCCTGAAAGCGGAGTTTCCCATTTTCAGGCTGCCTGTAAGGAAGCAAAATGAACGAAACCACAATGATTTGGCTGCTCCAAGGCGATGGCGCAAGCAGGGTTTCAGGCTGCTTTGCCACGCAAGCAGCGGCGGAACAATGGATCGCCCAGCATCAACTGAGCGGCGTGCTAACCGCGTATCCGTTGGGTATGCCAATATATGATTGGGTGTAGGCGCAAGGCTATTGGCAACCGTAGCGCGCCTATCAAACCGAAGCGCGCTTTATCCAAACCTTTTCTAGCGCGTATCTGCCGCATTGCCATTATGCAGACGGCAAAAAGGCAGCCTGAAAACGAGCGAAGCGACAACGATGCTCAAACCGTTTTCAGGCTGCCTTTGCCTTTGGCTTATCACGCTATGCCCATCAGCCAAAGATGGCACAACACGGTGGCAAACGGCACGCTGCGCCAATCGTAAGCGAGCCACACCGATGCCAGCGCGGATACGCACAGCAGGGCAAAACTCAACGCAGCAAATATTGCGCTGCGCTTTTTTTGCGCGCGGCTGGGCGTGGGCAGGGCGGCGCAATCTTGCATATCGCGCGGGTAATCATGGGCAATCGCCCACGGAAAATGGCGCACGCAAATCGCCAGCAAAATCAGCCACAGCAAACACCAAGCGGCGCAAGAGAACAGCAGGGCAGGGATATTGAGCATGGTTTGGGGCAGCCTGAAAAGGGGTTGAACAATTGGGATAAGAGATAAGGGATAAGCCGCTTGGGTTTATCCCTTTGTTTTATGGGTGATTTTGCAGATGGTGCAGCAATTTTTCGCCATCGGTGATGCGGCTCAATGTTTGCACAAACGATACGGCGTGTCCCAGCGCGGCTTTGATTGCGCTGGCGGTGAGCGGCGCGTGTTCCAGCGAGACAAAGGGGTCTAAACGTTGGTAGAAGGTTTGGTGGGCAACGCCTAGATGCTCGGCAGTTTGCACGTTGCCATCGGCGCGCCCGTAGGCAACTATGCCGCGCCCTGATGCGTAGAGAAAGACGTAATCGCCGTTGCCGATGCGGGCGATTTTTTCTTTGTAGCCGTTTTCAAATGCGGCGGCGACGTGGTTATCCAGCATAAAGCGGTGGTCTTGGGGGTGGCGGGCAAGGTTGGTGTTGAGTAGGAAGTATTGTGGGGTGGGCATGGTAGGCTCGGGGTTATTTTTTGCCGCGCACGATTTGGCGAATAATCAGGCGGTTGGGGTTGAGGGCTTGGCGCAGTCGTTCGGAGAGGGGGTGGGGGGTGTGACAGATTTGGGCGGCGATTTCGGCGGCGCAGAGGGGGGCGGTGGCGAGTCCACGGCTGCCGTGGGCGGTGTTGGTGTAGGCGTTGGGCAGATAGGGGCAGGGGGTGGCAATACGGTAGTTTTTGTCTAGGGCGTAGGCGGCGTAGGTTTGGCGTAATGCGCTGGGGTCGCTGATGGCGCCGACGGCAGGGAGATGGTCGTGGCAGTCGCAGCGGGTGGCGGTGTGTCCTTTGGGGTGGTTTGGGGTCTGGGTTTCAGGCTGCATTTGGGTTTTCAGGCTGCCTGAATGATGGTTGGGATTGGCTGTGCTGTTTGGATTTGCTGGAAATTCGTGGCACTCATTTTCAGGCTGCCTTATAGGATGTGCGGCGTAGTAATCAGCAAACTCTTGCGCAAGATAGGGGGAGAGTTGGGCAAGCTCTTGGCGGTTGCAGGCTTCGTCTGCGGCTTGCCAGTTGCGGCTGGGGTTGTTGGGGGCGAAGGTTGCGCCGTAGCAATGTTCGCCTTGCCATGCGGGGGAGATGTAGGATGCGGCGGATAGCGCGGTTTTTAGTTTCAGGCTGCCTTCGGTGGCGGGAGCGACGCTGGTTTGCCCGCGGATGATTTGGAAGGGGTAGTGTTGGATGATGGGGGTGCGCTCGTTGTCTGCGCCTGTGCAAAAGACGATGTGGCTGCCTGAAAAAACGCCGTTGGGGGTGTGGACGTGCCATTGCCCGTCGCGATGGTGGATGCTTTGGGCGGGGGTGTGGCTGTGCAGGGCGATGTTTGGGTGGCGCAGTAGGGCGCCTATCAGCGCGGGGGGATGGAGCCACACGCCGTGTTGCCAATATAGCCCACTTTGGGCGATGGGGATGCCTGCGATTTGGCTGGCTTGGGCGGGCGAGACGGGGCGGTAAAGGTGTTGATAGTGCGGGTTTTGCGCGAGCTGGGCGTTGCGCTGGGTTTCGCTGGCGTTGTGGTTGAGATGCAGCACGCCGCTGGCGCACCAGTTTTGTTGTTGTGGCAACAGGCGTTGCAGCAGGCGGCGGGTGTAGCCGTAGCCTGCGAGCAGCAACTCGGTTTGCGCGGTGAGATGGGGGGAGATTTTGGCGTAGAGCAGCCCTTGTTGATTGCCTGATGCGGCTTGGGCGGGGGCGTTGGCTTCCAGCACGGTTACGCGCGTGCCGCGGCTGGCGCATTCGTATGCGGTGGCGGCGCCTGCGATGCCTGCGCCGATGATGATTACATGGGGCTGGGATTGTGTTTTCAGCCTTGCGCGTTGCGCTGCGGCATACCCCTTTATACCCAAATCGGAGATTTGGACAAAGGGGCAAGGCTGCCTGAAAGGGGGTTGTTGCCATGCTTTGAGCGGTTGCGGCGGCTGTTGGGCGATGGGCGCGGTGTGCCAAATAATGTTTTCAGGCTGCGTGAAGTGTTCGTGGAGATGGCTGGCGGCGTGGGGCGGCAGTAGCCAAAGGTCGGTTTCAGGCTGCCATTGGCGGATATAGTTCACGGCATCGTAAACCAAACAGCGCGTGGCTTCTTGCCATGCTTGGGCAAGCGCTTGCTGGGTGGCGTTTTGGCTTCGCCGAAACTCGCTTTGCTCGTTTTGACTACGCCGAAACTCACTTCGTTCGTTTTCAGGCTGCCATTGCGGGATGATGTGGTTGGCAGGCAGGCAAAAGATCAGGTGTTGCGAATCGGGATATTGGGCAAGATGCGCTTGGATGGCAGCAAGGCTGGGAATGCTTGCCCATGCGTGGATGCGTGGTGTCATGGCGGCGATGCGGTCAACGCGGTAAACAAAAAGGCAGCCTGAAATGGGGTTTTCAGGCTGCGGTTGTGGTTATTGTGCAGGTTCGGTTTTGGGTTGATCAGCTTGATCAATCGGCTTGGGATGATCTTGCAGATATTTGGCTGCTTTTTCGGTGTCGGTGGCGGTGTGCAGCACGGAAGTTTGATCGGCAAGGGTAAACATATCGTGCGATTTAATCGCATCGCTGTATTCCACAATCGCTTTGGCGTAGGCGCGGTTGGCTTCTGCCATTTTGGTGGCAACTGGCCCGAGCTTGTGGGCGAATGCGGATGTGCCGCAGGTATCCCAATCCAGCAGCACCATTTGGTCGGCGGCATCGGAAATGTTTTCTAGCGCGGGTGCCAGCGTTTCCACCAGCCCTTTGCCCAAGACGGTTTGTAATTTTAATGCTTTGATTTGTGGGGCGATGTCTGCATAGAGCAGGCGTTGAGAATTGTAGAATGATTGATAAGCGCTGCAACTGGGTTCAAAGCCTGCTTTGTAGCTCCAATTTTTGGCGTTTTGGCGCACTTCCATGTTGCTGATGTTTGATGCGGCGAAAATATCTTGAATGGCTTGCAAATCGGCGATTTCCAAATCATCTAATTTCGGTTTTTTATCCGATTTTTTATATTTTTGGTTGGCGGCAGATTTGCCGCTGCTGCCGCTGCCGCCGCTTGTTGCAGGCGTGTCGTCTGATTGTCCACACGCTGCCAGCAGCCCCGCTAATACCAAAAAGGAAAGGGTTCGCAAGTTGTTCATAAATTTTCCTTATTCTAGAGTGTGAAAAGCGATGTTAATTGTAGAGAAAAAAAGGAATCTTTACAAACCAATAAAGTATCAACTTGATACAGCAAACGGCTGAGCAGCCTGAAAACACTGGCTTGCAAGAAACCGTGTTAAAACGTGTAAAATAACATTTTTTTGCAAAAACGAGACTGAACCATGAATCCTTTGATGACCGATTATCCGCTTTCCACCCAGCCCACGCCTGTGATTGTGGCGCTGGATTTTGCCAACGAAGCCGAAACTTTGGCGTTTGTGCGCCATTTGTCGCCCGATTTATGCCAGCTCAAAATCGGCAAGGAATTGTTTACGGCAACGGGGCGTGCGTTGGCAGAAAAGCTGATTCAGCAAGGCTTTAAGCTGTTTTTGGATTTGAAATACCACGATATTCCCAACACGGTTGCCAGCGCGTGCAAGGCGGCGGCGGATATGGGCGTGTGGCTGGTGGATATGCACGCATCGGGTGGGCGGCGCATGATGGAAGCGGCGGCGGAAGCGGTTGTCCAGTGCGCGCATCGCCCGTTGTTGATTGGCGTTACGGTGCTCACCAGCATGACGGCGGAGGATTTGCGCGAGATTGGCTGGACGCAGCAGCCTGAACAATTGGTGTTGCAATGGGCGCAATTGGCGCAGTCGTCGGGCTTGGATGGCGTGGTGTGTTCGGCGCAGGAAGCGCAGCTACTGCGGCAAGCGTTGGACAATGAGTTTTTGCTGGTTACACCTGGCATTCGCTTGGATACGGCGAATAATCGGGACGACCAGCGCCGCATTATGACGCCGTTGGATGCTTTGAACGCGGGGGCGAGTTATTTGGTGATGGGGCGACCGATTACGCAGGCGGCAGACCCTGCGGCGGTGTTGCGGAGCATCAATGCGGATGCGGCGCAGCTGATGCGTGGGGATGTTTAGCAAGAAAAAACGCTGGTTGTTCGCCAGCGTTTTGTGTTTTCAGGCTGCCTTTTATGCGTGCGATGGGCAGCCTGCGTAGCGAAGCGCAGTTGCGAAGCTAAAATCAATCGGGCAGAGCGATGGCGTCGCCGCTATGTTTGGGCTGTTTGTTGAACAGCAAATCCAGATACATTTTGACGCGCGCGCCCAGTTCGCGCACGCGAGTTTTGAAGCCGCCTGCGTAGATTTTGACATCGGGAGCATTGTAGCCGATGGCGGCGATGCCGTGGGCGCGGGCGATATAGACGGCGCGCTCGTTGTGGAAGGCTTGTGAGACGATGATGTAGCTGCTTTGCCCGAAGATGTTGCGGGCGCGTAGCACGGAATCTAGCGTGCGGATGCCTGCGTAGTCGGGGATGATGCGCTCGGCGGGGATGCCTTGGGCGATGAGAGCGGCTTTCATGGCTTCGGGTTCGTTGTAGCCGTGTTTGCGGTTGTCGCCGCTGACGATGATGTAGCGCACTTTGCCAGCGCGATAGAGCTCAGCGGCGGCTTGGATGCGGAGAGTGAAATAGAGATTGGTACGCCCGTCGGCGAGCGTGGGGGAGGTGCCGAGCAGGAGGGCGGCTTTGTGCGCGGGGATTTGCGCGGTGTTGTGGTAGAGATAGGGGGCGGTTTGGCGCTGGGTGTACCAGTTGGCGAGTAGGACGAGAGTGATGAGTAGGGTGAGCAGGGCGAGGGATAGGATGATGGGGGTTTTCATGGGGTGAGTGTTGTTTGATGGGGTTGGGATGGGTGGGGCAGCCTGAAAACGGGGTTTGGTTTTCAGGCTGCTGACTAGTTTTAGCTTCGCAACTCCGCTGCGCTGTGCAGGCTGCCTTTGCTTTACTCTGGCAGCGCATCCCATGCGGAAACTGCCGCCGCGCTTTGGCGCAAGGTGCGATGCCCGCGTTGCAAGCCTTTGCCGATGGCAATCAGCATCACATCGTGATAGCGCGCGGGCAAGTTTAACACACGGCGCAAGCCTTCGCGGCGATAGCCTGCCATCGGCACGGTTTGCCAGTTGGCAGCTTCGGCGGCGAGCATAAACGCCATCGCCCACAAGCCGCAATCCAGCGCCAGCAGTTGCTGGATGCCTGCATCGTCAAACTGCTGATAATAGCCAACGGCAGCCTGAATCAGAAAATCGCGCACATTGGCATCAAAGCAGCCGTCTTCGTATTCTGCTTGATGAATGCGGTGCAGATTGGGCTCGCGGTAGGCTTCGCGGTCGCCCAGCAATACCAACACGGCAGATGCGCTGGTGATTTGGTTTTGCTGATAGGCTTCGGGCAGCAGGCGCTGGCGTGTGGCGGCATCGGTGAGCAGCATGATGCGCCACGGCTGGGCGTTGTTGCTGCTGGGGGCGCGGTTGGCAAGTTCAATCAGCGCGGTTAATTCGGCGCGGGCGATGGTGGCGTTGGGGTCAAAATGGCGGGTAGAGCGGCGCTGGCGCAGTAAGTCGTTTATATTCATAGTGGCATCCTTGGGAAGCGTTGCGCTTCGGCTGAGTTGAAAAACGATATAATACGGTTTTTAAAACCAAATAAAAACAACGCACTAAAATGTTCAATACGTACTTTTGGGTAAGTTTTTCAACAAAACAGGAGCTTGGCACAGCATGCTTTCGGCAATTGAATTGGCGATGAAACTGGTGGGCGGTAAATGGAAATGCCTGATTCTTTATTACCTTGGTAGCGGTGCGCAACGCACGCGCGATTTGCTGGAAAAGCTCGGTGGCATCAGCCCCAAAGTGCTCACCGAGCAGCTGCGCCAGCTGGAAGCCGATGGGCTGATTGAGCGCGAAGTGTTCGCCGAAGTGCCGCCGCGCGTAGAATATCGCCTGAGCGCCGAGGGCAAAACCTTTTTGCCCGTGCTTTATCGCTTATGCGATTGGGGCAAGGATTATGGCGTGCGCCATCAAATCGCCACCAGCCGCTGCCCAGCGCCTGCCGATAAGGCAGCCTGAAAATACTTGTTTTAACGAAAGGAATTCGCATGAAAAAAATGTTTTACCCCCCTGCTGCCGCTGCTGTTAACCGCCTGCGGCGTTGCGCTGCCGCCCAGCATCCATATTGATGCGCGCGAGCAAAACAACCGCCTTTACGCGCCCGATGGCAACGCGGCGGGGCTAATCCGCACCGAGCGCGGCGAATGCTTGGACATCCACGGCGACGACCACCGCAGCCTAATTCGCCACGCCTGCCACGGTAAGGCTAACCAATTGTTTCGCATGGATAACCGCAGCAACGCCATCCGCCAAGATGGGCGCTGCTTGGACGTGGCAGGCGGCGAAACCCGCGATGGCAGCCGCGTGATTTTGTTCCAATGCAACGGCAAGGATAACCAGCGCTGGTATTGGGATGGCGACCGCATTCGCAGCGCCGATTCGGGCAAATGCTTGGATGCGTCTGATAGCTATCTGGCGATTCGCGCGTGCGATGGCGGGCGCGAACAGCGGTTTGGGTGGGGCGGGCGATAGGGAAGGGGGGAAGGTAGCCTGTAAATGGGAGATGGGGGTTTTCAGGCTGCTGATTGGGGGCTTGATAATGCCACTTTGCCATTTTTGTTTAGATAAAGGCAGCCTGAAAAAACCGTTTTAACGTTTTCAGGCTGCCTTTTTTGGATGTATGGAGTAGCCTGAAAATTTGGTTTGGAATGTTGGATTGGTTTTACTGAAACATGTTGCGCTTGTTTTGCTAGGACTTGCTTTATTTGTTTACAGATTTTCAGGCTGCTGATTGGGCGGTGCTTGATAACACCACTTTGCCATTTTGTTTAGATAAAGGCAGCCTGAAAAAGCCGTTTGATGTTTTCAGGCTGCCTTTTTTGGATGGATAGGGCAGCTTAAAAATTTGGTTTGGGGTGTTGGATTGGTTTTGCTGAAACTTGCTGTGTTTGTTTTGGCTTTACTCGTTTACAGATTTTCAGGCTGTTGTCTGGATTGCGCTTGGTGATGCCGTTTCTCCACTCTATCAATGAAAGGCAGCCTGAAAAACCATTTAACGTTTTCAGGCTGCCTTCACCCAAAACCGCCCCTGCGCAATCCGCAGCGCCGTCATCAGCACCAACAGCGCAATCAGCGCATTGGCAAACCAAAACACGCCCGTCCAACACATCGGATACGCCGTTTGCGCGCGCATCGCCAGCGCTACCGCCGCTATCGATGCCGCGCCGAACGAGAACGACCAATGTCCCATGGCAAAGCCGTATTCCAAAATCCACGGCAGCAGGCGCAGCAGGTAAAACAGCTGCAAAAAGCCGTAGCCGACTAGGATTTTGACCACGTTGTCCACCTGCCCACCCGTTAGCGCCAGATACGCCGCCGCGCCAACAAAAGCGGGCGCCAGCACGATGCCGATGGCGGGGCGCTGGTCTTTCTCCAAGCGGAACAGCCGCATGCGTTGCAACAGCAGCGGTTCAAACATGATCCACGCCAGCGTGCCCGCGCCCCAAAACATCCAGCCGAAATCGTGATGCCCGAGCACCACCATCGCGCCGGTGCTGGTGTAGTTGGCGGCGACCGCGGGCAGGTAAAACGGCGGCTGCACCGATTTTTCGGTAAACACGTCGCCCTGCCACAGCGAGCCGATGCGGATGCTGGAATACACCAGCTGGCCGGCAACGCCCGCCCAAATCAGCGCTTCGCCCCAGCCCGTCCAGCGGCGCAGCACTTCGCCGACGATAATCGTGCTGATCGCTACCAGCGCGATATAGGAAAAGCGCACGGGGCAGCGTCATTCGTCCAGCAGTTGCTCGCGGTAGGCAAGCCATTTGTAGGCGAACATCAGCGCAAACAGCGCCCAGCTGCCCACCGACAATACGCCCGCTGCGGTGCCGAACCACACGCCGCCAGCTGCGGATAAACGTCCGCCGCGTGCGACCACGCCAGCGATAATGCGCCCAAGCCCAAGGGGATGCCGAAATAGCCTGTCGGCAGCGGAAACGGTTTTTTGGCTGATGCCATCGTTTGCTCCTTTGGCAGCCGCCTGCGCTGCCGATTAAAAAGCGGCGATGGTATGGCTTTGCGGCGGGGAAGACTTCGCCCTAAGGCTCAGGATATGGTCTCAATGGTTCATGGCGGGTGGGTGCTGGATATGGCAAAGGCAGCCTGAAAGCGGGATTGGGCGTTTCAGGCTGCCTTTTGGTTTTGCTTGGCAACGCTTTTTACTGCTTCATCATAGTAGGCAGCCTGAAAGCGGGATTGGGGATTTCAGGCTGCCTATTCGGCAACGCAATATTTCACTTCGTGCGCTTCGTCGTAGCCGGGAATTTCCAGTTTGCCGAGCAGGCGGCGGATAACGGCTTCGGGAACGCTGTGTTCGCGCTGTTTGTTTTGGCGCAACAGCTGCGGCCAGGGCACTTCCAGATAGGTGATGTGGATGCGGGCGAGGTAGTCGGCAAACAGACTTGTCCATTTGCCGCGCAGCTCGCGGGTAAGATTGGTGGCGTTGAACACGAAGTCTTGGCGATCGCGCAGGTATTGGCGGGCTTGTTCTTTGGCGAGTTGGATAACGCGGCCGGCGGCTTTTTTGTCGGCAGGGTCTATGTGGTGGGCGCGGCGGATGTCGTCGAGCGAGAGCACGGGCAGCTTGGGGAAACGTTGGGCGATGTGGGTGTCTTTGCCGCTGCCGGGCAGGGCGCTCATCATGTAAACGGTGCAGGCAAAGTCGTCGTAGGGGTGGTAGTCGGGCGTGCTGTCGGGGTGGTTGAGGTAATGGTAGCGCGTGTGCTTATCGGCAAAGGGGTAGGGCGCGCCCCAGCAGCGGTTTTCTTCGCACAGGGCTTGAAACAGGGCGATGCGTTCCAGCAATTCGGCGGTGTCGGGGCAGATGCGTCCGAGGGCGTCGGCTTTGGCGAGAATGGCGAGCAGGCAGGTGTCGGTGTGCAGGCTGGCGGCGATTACGGCGTGTTCGGGCCGGGGTTTTTCTATCGCCCACAGCGGCAGCCCGTGCCAGCGCACGAGTTTGGCGACGGCTTCGCGCACGGCAAAGGGGGCGGCGAGGTCGCAATAGAGGATTTGGCGGGCGGTGTGCTCGCCTTTTTTGGCGTGGCGCGGGGAGATGATGCGGGTTTTGCCGTCACGCTCTTCGGTGGTGGTGGTGCTGCGTTTTTCTACGTCGTGCAACAGGGCGGCGGCAAACAGGATGTGCTGCGTCTGTTCGTCCAGTTCCTGATATTCGGGCAGCCTGAAAAGCTCGGCAGCAACCATTTTGGTGTGGGTCAGCACGTCGCCTTCGCCGTGCCATTCGGCATCTTGCGGCACGGCGGCCATGTCGGCAAGCCAGTCAAAACGGGCGCTGAGCGCGTCCCAGTCGGGGGCGCGGGCGGGGGTGAAATGGGGGAATTGCCACATGGCATGCGTCCTTAGGGGATGATTGGTTTTGGTGGTGGAGTGGGCAGCCTGAAAATGGATTTGGTGTTTTGACTGCGCCAAATCAGGGCTTTCAGGCTGCCTTTATCTGTTTTGGTATTGGTAGCCGTGCCAGCCGTATTGATCGTAATCAATCAGCGTGGCGGGCTGCCAAGTTTTGGTCCAATGCACATCGGTTTTAACGTGTTTGGCGCGCACCAGTTTGAACAGGTTGTCAAATTCGTTGGGCTGCACGGGCAAATCACCGTTGTTGGTGGCAAAGCCGTCGCGGTTGCGGATAACCAAGCCTTCGCAGCAGGGGGCGCCCGTTTGCGGGTCGTAGCCGCCGAGTGCGCCGCTGGTTTCCGCATAATCCAGCCAGCTCATGCCGAGGTTGGCGGTGAGCCAGTCGGCAAGCTGGCGGTTTTCGTCGATGCCGTCGCGGTACACATCGCGCAGCGGCTGGCGGATGGGCAGCTCGGGCACAGTCGGGAAGTCAAACAGGGCGGCGTAGAATTTGACTTCGTCCCAACCAAGCCAGCGTTCGCCTTGGCGCACGGCGAATAGGTAGAAATAGGATTCCAGGCGCTGGTAGGCGATGGAGTGGATGCCGTAGAGGTTTTCGCCGAAGAGTTCCAAATCGCCCAAATCGTCTTTGATGCGCTGCCAGCGCTCAATCAGCGGTTTGTCCCACGGATGCTGCGCGGGGGCGGCGTGCGAGCGGGCGAAAACGCCGTGGCGGTTGAAGCAGTTGTTTTGCCCGTCCAGCTTTTCGGTGAGCACCAGCGCGTCTTTTTGGGCGAAGGCGGCGAGGTAGCCTGCGGGCATAAAGCGGTCGTCGGAGGTGGTGCCGAGACTGATGGGGGCGTGCAGGCTGCGGCTGTATTTGGTGGATGGGGTCATGGTGGTTTGGAGAATGGTTGAGACAGCCTGAAAACAGGGTTTTGTTTTCAGGCTGCCGATGTTTGCAGTTGGCTTGCTTGGCATTATGCCGATTAAATAAGGGCAGCCTGAAAAACGGTATGGGCGTTTCAGGCTGCCTTGATGCGTGGCAACAGCGCCAGTTGGCGCAATCTCAAAGGCAGCCTGAAAACATCTTGCCGATTTAGCCTTGCGCTTTGCCAGCGCGCAAACCGATTTTAGCTCCGCTGAACTTCGTTTCAGGCTGCCTTTGCGTGCAAATGGCGCATCACACGGCGCGGTCAAAATAGGTGTTCACTCGGCTGCGTTCTGCCATATTGGCGATGTAATCGCGCACGATTGGCGGGAATTGGATGTCGCGCACCATGCTGAGATTGCGCAGCATCGGGAAGATGATGATGTCTTCCATGCTGATTTCGCTGCCGTTGAGCGCGTTGGTGTGGATTTGGCTGGCGAGCGTTTGCAAATCGTCGTGGATTTGGGCGAGCAACTCGGGCATTTTGTCCAGCATTTGGGCGATGCCTGTGCCGATTTGGGCTTCTTTTTTGCGGATGAAATACACCACGGCAGATGGGGTGGCAAATTCGGGCAGACCAAGCTGGATGCTACGCGGAAAGAGCAATTGGTTGTAATACTCGCCCACTTTGTCTGCCCATGCTTGGATTTCGGGGCGAATGGTTTCGCTGATGGGCTGGCTGGCTTGCGCGTTGATGTGGCGCACGATGTCTAGGCTTTCGCCCATATAGCTGCCGTCTGGCTTTTGCAGGATGGGCACTTGTTTGGCGCCGATTAAACGGATGGGCGTGGCTTCGTCGTCGTTGGCAAGGATGATTTGTTCCACGGGGATTTGCTGAATGCCAAATATCATGCGGGCGCGAACGCAGAAGGGGCAGTGGTCGTAGATGTAGAGTTTCATGGGGTGTCCTTTGGAGAGTGGGGTAAGACGGGATAGTTTCGCAGAATCAGGCGGATGGGCGTTTCAGGCTGCCTATTGTTGTTTACAAATAGGCAGCCTGAAAATATATTTACCGCGCAGGAATCACGCCCAGCCGTTGTTTCAACGATGTTTTGGGTTCGCCCAAAATATTGGCGTAGTAA
>CAUSAG010000019.1:0-45580 GCA_963529665.1 uncultured Kingella sp. | reverse complement strand
TAGGTGTGGTTATGATAGGTTGTGCGGGTGGTTTCTATTTTATTTTACTATACATAGCCTTTTAGTTTTTTCTTGCATTGGTTGGTTTGAGTATCAATGGGAATACCCTCGTTTGGTTTAGCACAAATCGTGGCACAAATGACCGTAGCCAGTAGTATATGAACAGATAAAAAACGCCCTAAATCAAGGGTGTTTGTCTATACACATACTACTGGTTACGGGCTAGGTGAGTTCAATTCCCCCCGCCTCTACCACATAACACAACACGCCTTGTTTTTCAGCAAGGCGTGTTTTTTTGCGCGATGACAACCAACAGGCAGCCTGAAACAGGCAACGCAAGCCGCAACGCCTAAGCCTATTGCCCCCAATTAAACGGCTTTTTCTGCCACCAGTATTTCGCCCGCGCCAGCTGCGCCACGCTCGCTTCATCGCCTGCCAGCGTAATCACCCACGCGCCTTGGGTGTCGGTGCGCAATAGGGTCACGCCGTGCGCGGCAAGGCGGTTGATTACATCGGGATGCGGATGGCGGTAGGCGTTGGCAAAGCCGCTGCTGGCGATTGCCCAGCGTGGCGCAACGCGGTTGACAAACGCGCCGCTGCTGGATGATTTGCTGCCGTGGTGTCCCAAAACCAGCACGTCGCTTTGCAAGGCATCGCCGTATTGCGCGATGAGTTGCGCTTCGCCGCGCGCGCTTAAATCGCCCGTTATCAGCAGCGCATGGCTGCCTGCAATCACCCGCAACACGCAGCTAGCATCGTTGTCGGGCGTGTCGGC
Source organism: uncultured Kingella sp. (assembly GCA_963529665.1). GTDB lineage: Bacteria > Pseudomonadota > Gammaproteobacteria > Burkholderiales > Neisseriaceae > Kingella_B. The sequence continues at coordinate 44,805 of CAUSAG010000019.1, read as the reverse complement.
GCTGTGCGGCAGCGTGAGCCATTCAAAATACACGCCGTCTGCCGTCCATGTTGTGCCGCTTTGGCAATATCGGGCGCGGGGGTAGTTTTCAGGCTGCCCTGCCCATAACGCGGCATCGGGGTAACGCTGTTGCACGGCGGGCAAACCGCCATCGTGGTCATCATCGTGATGCGAAGCGATAACGACATCCAGATGCGTGATACCCGCGGCGCGCAGATTGGGCAACAACGCCATTTCGGCAGCGTTTGCCGTGCCGCTGTCATACAGAATATTTTGCGACGCAGTTTGCAGCAAAACAGACAAACCCTGCCCCACATCCCACACGGTGATTTTCAGGCTGCCTGAATGCGCGACAGCGGCAGGCGGACGATACAGCGCAAACGCCGCCAACGCGCAGCACGCCAACGGCTTTATGCGCGTGCCACGGGGCAACAGCAACACCAGCGCGCCCGCCAGCGCCAGCCACAACAACGGCGCAGGCGCGTGGGCAAAAGCCATTTCGGGCAAACGCTCGCCCGCCCATTGAATCGCCGCCACCGTCTGCTCGCCCAGCCAAGCCGCTGCCAACTTGGGCGCAGCAAACGGCAACGCCGATGCCAACAACGCCAGCGGCACCAGCAGCCATGAAAACAACGGAATGGCGACGGCGTTTGCCAGCGGCGAAAATATGGGCAGCAAGCCGAACAGCGCAATGGTTGCCACGCCGCCCAGCAGCGTTGCTGCCCATTGCGCAGATGCCGCGATGCGCAGTTTGTCCCGCCACGTTAATTCAGGCAGCCTGAAATCGTCGTCAACATCATCGTGTTGAATGTAAACCAGCACATCGCGCTTGCTTTTGCGCCCTGCCGTCGCCCAAATCAACGCGCCCACCAAGCCAAACGACAGCCAAAATCCTGCCGACAACGCCGCCGCAGGCTGCCACAGCAACACCACCGTCATCGCCGTCCACCAAGTGTGCCACGAGCCCGCTTGCCGATGCCGCGCCCACGCCAGCGCAAACACGCCAATCATCAACACGCTACGCAGCGCAGGCACATCAAACCCCGCCAGCCCCGCATAAACAACCGCCGCTGCAAAACCTACCGCCGAAGTCCACACCCTTGGCGATTGCGGCACACGCGGCAACACGCGCAGCAACAGCGTTGCCAACCACGCCGCCAGCCAGCCCACCATGCCAACGTGCAAGCCCGAAATGCTCAACAAATGATTCAGCCCCAGCGGACGCACCGCCGCCCAAGTCTGCGCCGATACCCCACTTTTATCGCCCAACGCCAGCGCGCGCATCAGCCCCGCTCCCTGCGAATAACGCGCCGCCGCATCCTGCCAACGGCTCGCCCAATCTTCGCGCCAGCGGTTAAACCACACCCCGCTCGCCTGTTCAGGCAGCCTGAAACGCTCTTTTGCCAACGAAGCCGTGCCATCCAAACCATTTGCCAACGCCCAAGCCTCGCGGTCAAAGCCCACCGCATTGCGTGTGCCAATCGCCGCCTTCACCCGCGCCTTCACGCGCCACACCTCGCCCACGCGCCAATCGCGCGCCGCATAATCCGCAAACAACAGCCGATACGAACGCCCACCTTCCGTCTGCCCAATGCCAACAAAGCGCGTTCTGCCCAGCTCATCGCGCTCTGGCAGCCCCGTAACCTGCACGCGCAACAAAACGGACTGCGCCGAATCGGCAACAGTCCATTGATGATTAAGCGCCATCTGCGTGCGCGCCACGCCATACGCCGCGCCCAACAGCGCACACGCCAGCGCAAAGGCAGCCTGAAAATGCCCCAAGCGATTGCGCCTTGCGCCATAAACCGTCCATGCCGATACCGCCAACAGCGCAGCCGCCCAAAGCCCCCACCACCCCGTTTCAGGCAGCCTGAAACTCGCCATGATGCCAAGGCATAGCGCAGCAAGATAAAGCGTGTGAGAAAAAAGTAAAGAAGGCATAGCGATATTGAAGTATGAAGGCAGCCTGAAAATAGGCGGGGAAAGGTTTTCAGGCTGCCTTATCCAGCAGCCATGCTCTCAACGATGGCGGCACAACTAAATCCACATCCCCTTTTTCCGCCACCTTTTCCCGCAACGATTGCAAAATCCCCGCCCGATACGCGCTAAACCGCACCAAATCCGCCATAAAACGCTGCACACCCAGTTCACAAAAATTCGCAGGCAACACCGCTTTGGCATCAATAAAACCATGCGGATAAACTTGACGATAAACAATCGGCGCGCCAAAACATTCTTGCAGCAAGGCTTGCGCCATCTGCACAAAATACGGAATACGCAGCACGCGATAGCCCATCGCTGTGTAAACCCTGTCTTTTTTCCGATCGCGCACAATCACCGCAGCGTCTTGGTAATGCTGATTGCCATCAAATTCCACAATCAATTTCAGCGATTCAAAGCGATAATCGGGGCGGTTTTTAATCCCCGAATCGGGCACCATTTTGTTGTGCACAAATTTGTTGTGCACAAACGCTATATCAGGTTGCGCAATCTGAAAAATCTCGCCCAGCCGCTCTTCGGTTAAATAATCATTCGGATAATCCATTGGCCCGCTCCGCAAAGATTTTCAGGCTGCCTCATCAACCCAAGGCAGCCTGAAAACCCATTACTGAAACTGATGCATAAACGACTGCGCCAAATTCAAGAACTGGCGATATTTATCGGTTTTCGCCGTTTTCTCGCCATCCAGCCCAATCTGCATCAACACCCCGCTGCGGTTGGCGTAAATCACCGTGTTTTCAATCTGCCAGCCCATTTGCCCGCCCTCCATGCGGATAGACGAAATAAACGCCTGCATCATCTCGCCCGAAGCCAGATTTTGCAGCACGATGCTTTTGCGCACGCTCGGCGGTATCGCGCTATACACATAATGAAACGGATTGGCTTGCGCGTTCAACACGCCGCGAAAGCTGTAAATAAACACTTGGTGCTCCATTTTCGGGTTGTTTTTCATATACAGTTGCAGCAGCAAAACGCGCAAATCGCGGTTGTCTGCCTGCTGTTCGCTAATGGATTTTTTCATTTTCAGGCTGCCTCTTTAAGAAGGTTGAATCGGGATAATTTTGTTTTGACTGCGTTTTTTGCCGCCTTCGCCATAATTGGTCTCCACATATTCTTTCACAATCGCCAAAAATTCCGCCGCCATATTGTCGCCTTTCAGCGTAACCTTGCGCTCGCCGTCCACATACACAGGCGCAACAGGCGTTTCGCCCGTGCCGGGCAGCGAAATGCCAATATCCGCCAGCTTGCTCTCGCCCGGCCCATTGACCACGCAGCCCATCACCGCCACGTTCAAATTCTCCACCCCTGGGTATTGCCAACGCCACACGCTCATTTGCTCACGCAGATATTGCTGAATATCCCGCGCCAATTCTTGGAACACGGTGCTGGTGGTGCGCCCACAGCCAGGGCAAGCGGTAACCATTGGCGTGAACGAGCGCAAGCCCATGGTTTGCAAAATCTCTTGCGCCACAATCACTTCCTGCGTGCGCGAACTATTGGGCTCGGGCGTGAGCGAGATGCGGATGGTGTCGCCAATGCCCTCTTGCAGCAACACCGACAGCGCGGCGGTGCTCGCCACAATGCCCTTGCTGCCCATGCCCGCTTCGGTTAGCCCCAAATGCAGCGGATAGCGGCAACGCGCCGCCAAATCGCGGTACACGGTAATCAAATCTTGCACATTAGACACCTTGCACGACAAAATAATCTTGTTTTCAGGCAGCCCCAACTCCACCGCCTTTCGCGCCGATTGCAACGCCGACACAATCAACGCTTCTTTCATCACTTCCTCAGGCGTTTTGGGCGCGGCGGATGCAAGGTTTTCGTCCATCATTTTTTTGGCGAGGCTTTGGTCTAACGAACCCCAGTTCACGCCGATGCGCACGGCTTTGTTATGCTCGGCGGCGGTGCGGATAAGGTAGGCAAATTTCTCATCGCCTTTTGCGCCCTTGCCCACATTGCCCGGGTTGATGCGGTATTTGGACAAGGCTTTGGCGCAATCGGGAAACTCCGCCAGCAGGCGTTCACCGTTGAAATGAAAATCGCCAATCAGCGGTACGGCGCAGCCCATGTCATCCAGCCGCTGGCGGATTTCGGCAACTTGGCTGGCGGCTTCGGGCGAATTAACGGTAATCCGCACCATTTCCGAGCCTGCATCTGCCAGCTCTTTCACTTGCTGCGCGGTGGCGGCGGCATCGGCGGTGTCGGTGTTAGTCATGGATTGAATCACCACAGGGCTTCCAGAGCCTACGGTGATGTGGTCAATTTGAACTTGATGGGTGGTACGGCGGGTGGGTTTCATGGTGTGTGTGCGTGATGTTTACTTGGTTGAACTGGGTTTCAGGCTGCCTATGATGGAGAAGGCAGCCTGAAAAGGGTGGTGGGAATAATGCGGATTGAATGGAAAAGGTCGTTTCAAGTTTTCAGGCTGCCTATGGATGCGCGGATGAACGGCTTTTTCAGCAAAGGCAGCCTGAAAACGCATCCCGCGCCAGCAACAGCGCAACAGTTTTTCAGGCTGCCTTATCGGCGCAAACTTTACTGCGGCGCCGAAGCCCCAGCGGTAAAGGTAGCCGTTTTGCCATTTTTACGCGCGGCGTTCATATCAATGGGCTGTCCGCCAAATGTTGCCGTTGAGCCGCTGGCATAACCCAGCCGCACTTCAAACGGCGCGCCGTTTTGAAAACGATGCTCGCTGCGTGATGGCACAATCTCGTTAATCAAAATTTCGCCCTTGGCGTTGGTAACGGTGAGCATGGTGCGATAGCGCGCGTTAATTACCAATTCGCCTGCCACGCCTACGGGAGCACTGGCGGATGATGCCGCCGTTTGCGTTTGCGTGTCGCTGGCGGTCATCGGTTTAACCACCACATTCGGATTATCCAGCGCAGGCTTGGCGGTTTCGCTGGCAATCAAAGGCTTGCTTTCCGCTTCTTGCTTGGCGGTGGCGTGTTCCGTTTGCGATTTGGTTTGCCATTTGTACACGCCAAAGCCAATGATGGCAACGCCAATAATGCCAAAAATCCAAGTGGGGAACGGGCGTTTGGGCGTTTCGTTGGCAAAATTCAGGCTGCCATCGCGTTGAATGGCTTTGCGTACTTTTTCGCTGGGCACAACGTTTTCCAGCGCATCGTTCAGCGTGGATTCTTCTAAATTCAGAAAACGCCCATAGCTGCGCAAAAATCCGCGCACAAACACAGGCTCGGGCAAGCTGTTGTAGTCGCCGTTTTCCAAGGCTTCAATTTGGCGTGCGGGCAATTTCAAGCGTTCGGACACTTCGCCGATGGAAAGCTGTTTTTGCTCACGCTTGGCGCGCAGCAAAATGCCCAAATCGGCGGCCTTGTTGCTCGGGTTATCGGTTTCGGTGTGTTTTTTAGATGCTTTGCTCATTACTCATCATCCCCCTTGCCGCCAACCGCTTCCAGCTCTGGGGAATAGGGATAATTCATGCGTAATTGCGCTTCGTATTCAGAAGCCGCCTGCATTTCGTTGTTGGCTTTGGCGATTTTCCAGCCCAGCAGCAAATCATCCGCGCTTAATCTATCCACGCGGCTTTGATAGCGGCGGAACTCTTTATCCGCCGCCGCAATTTTGCGCTGCTGCAAATGAACACGTGCGCGCTCTTTAAACACAGGCACAAAATCAGGATTCAACTGCAAAGCACGTTCAAAATAAGTCTCTGCCATAGCAACCTGCCCAGAGCGTGCGTAGCAAATGCCTTTATTCATATTGGCGATTTCGGGGCTAGGATAAGTGGGGTCTGCCAAGGCGCGGTCAAAATAAGCAATGGATTCGCTGGGGCGGTTTACCGCATCGCATAAAAACCAGCCATAGTTATTGTTGATTTCGGCGCTATCGGGCTTCATAGACAGCGCATGGCGAAAGTTCGCTTCGGCTTTGTCGTATACTTTTAGATGTTGATACACCTGAGCGCGAATCAGCCATGCGATTTCAAAATTAGGGTCGTCTTTAATTGCTTCATCAATCGCTTGCACCGCAGAACGATAATCGCGATTTTGCGTGTATTGAATCGCCAATTCGGTTTTCACGCGCGCGCCGTTTTTGCGTTTTTCGCTTTTGCTTTCGGGCTTGAACTCGGTGAACTGCGGGTTTTCTGCAACGCAGCCCGCCAGCACACACGCCGCTGCACACATCACCACAAAACGTGATAAACGTTGTTTAAACATGATTATTGCTCTCCACATAAATTTGCTGCCATTTTGCTTGGCGTTTGGTTTTGTCTTGCACCTGACCAGCCAACTGTCCGCACGCAGCGTCAATGTCGTCGCCGCGCGTTTTGCGAACAGTGGTAACCAAGTCGGCTTCCATTAAAATTTCTTTGAAAATATTGATGTTTTTGTTGCTAGACCGCTCGTAGCCCGAATTGGGGAACGGATTGAACGGAATCAGATTGAATTTGCACGGCGTGTCTTTTACCAACTGCACCAGCTCGCGGGCGTGCTCGGGCTTATCGTTGATGCCATCCAGCATCACATATTCAAACGTGATGAAATCGCGCGGGGCTTTGGCAAGATAGCGGTTGCAAGCGGCCATCAGTTCTTTGAGCGGATATTTTTTGTTGAGCGGCACGATTTCGTCGCGCACTTTGTCGTTAGACGCGTGCAGCGACACGGCAAGGGCAACGGGCATGTCGTCTTTCAATCTGTCCATCTGCGGCACCATGCCCGATGTGGACACGGTTACGCGGCGGCGGCTTAATCCGTAGCCGTGGTCGTCTAACATAATGGAAAGTGCGGTGATGACGTTGTCATAATTCGCCATCGGCTCGCCCATGCCCATCATCACCACGTTGGAAATCACGCGTTCGTTTTTGGGGGTTACGCCTAAAGCTTTGTTTGCCCACCAAAGCTGCCCGATGATTTCGGCAGCGGTGAGATTGCGGTTGAAGCCTTGCCGTCCTGTTGAGCAAAATGTGCATTCTAAAGCGCAGCCCACTTGTGATGAGATACACAGCGTGCCACGCTCGGCTTCGGGTATGAATACGGTTTCTACGCCGTTGCCTGTGCCCACGTCTAACAGCCATTTGCGCGTGCCGTCGCGGCTTTCTTGCGCCATCATTAAGGCGGGGATGCCGATGGTGGCGTTGCTGTCTAGCTTGGCGCGCAGGGCTTTGGCTAGGTCGGTCATTTCGTCAAAGGTTTGCGCGCCGCTTTGGTGTATCCAACGCATCACTTGCTTGGCGCGAAAGGGTTTTTCGCCCATTTGCGCGAAGTGATCGGTTAAGCCGTTTAGGTTGTAGTTGAGCAGATTGGTCTTCATGGTGTGCGTTGGATTGGAATAATGAACGGCTGAGGCAGCCTGAAAATGCAAAGTGGCGCATTTTAACAAGGTTTTGGGTTTTTACCTAATTGAACGTTGGATTTTCAGGCTGCCGATGATGCGGGATAAGGCAGCCTGAAAATCCAATCTTGGGTTCGCGCTGATTGGGCGCAATCGTTGCTTGTTGGCGTTGATTGCGGCGCAGTCGTTTTAGCTGCACCCAACTGCGTTTCAGGCTGCCTCTATGGGCTGCGCTACACCCACAGCCACGCCCAAACTTTGCGCCCTTCGCTTGCCAACAGCGCATAGGTGCGGCAGGCGGCGGCGGTGGTCATGCACTCCAACGCTGCGCCGTGTGCGGATAATGCCGCCGCCAGCTTGGGCGATAAGAATTGCTGTTTTTCGCCCGTGCCAATCAGGATGATTTCTGCGCCCGCGTTTAAGGCAGCCTGAAAATCGGCAAGGGTTAAATCGTGCGGCGAGGCGTGCGGGCAAGGGGCAACGCTGTCGCCCAGTTGCACGTTTTGCGTGTAGGCGGTTTGGTTGATGATGATTTCTCCTGCACGATAGCTGTCTATAACGATGGCGGCGAGTGGGGTTTGGTCTTGAAATTGCATCTTAAATCTTTCTCAAATAAAGGCAGCCTGAAAAGAGCAGCCTGAAAATAATTTCTCAAATTTTATAAATTATTCGCTGATTTTCATTATAATACTCGGGTTTTTTATTTTTTATTGCGTTTCACACCATGCAGCCTGAAAATCTTACGCTTCAAATTTTTCATCATCAGCAATGGCACGATGCCGCCGAATTATCGTTTAACGCCGATTTCGTGTGCACGCATTTGGATTATCTAAACGACTACGCCTTTTGCCAAGCCGAAAACGGCGATTTTCTCTGCTGGGAAAAAGACGATGTGTACGCACTGGGGCTGAATTATCCCGTGAACATCATGGGTTATCAAAATCAGCCGTTTACTTTTTTGGACGACATCATCCCATCGGGCGCGAGCCGCCGCTATTGGATGCAGCATTTGGGCATAGGCAGGCAGCCTGAAAACCAGCAAAACTACACGCTGCTGAAACGCGGCACGATTGCGCCGATTGGCAATGTGCGCATCAAACAAGCCGTGCCGCCCGAAGCCGCCACGCGGCATTTTCAGGCTGCCGAAGCAATTAACCGCCAAGCCGATTTTTTGGAATACGCGCAAGAACACGGTGCGATTGCAGGCGGCGCAACGGGCGCAGGCGGCGAAGCGCCGAAATTGCTGCTGCGCCAAACGCCAAGCGGCGATATTTGGATTGACAATCAGCAAGATGGAAAATCTGCCGACGCGTATTATCTGGTGAAATATCCGCGCAACCAGCGCACGCTGATTGATTGCGACATCCTGCGCGCCGAATTTCATTTTTACCACGAATTAACCGCGCTAGGCTTTGCCAGCATGGATACCGCGCAAATCAAGCTGGAAGAAGGCGAGCGCTATCCGTCTTTATGGCTGCCGCGCTTTGATGTGGAACACACGCAAGGGCAGACCACACGGCTGGCGATGGAAAGCGTGTATTCCCTGCTGGAACGCGGCGCGGGCAGTTATTTAAACCAAGGCGAAACCATCCGCACCATTTTGCAAAAAATTCAGCGCAGCCATCTGGTTCAAACGCAAGGTTTTCAGCTTGATGCAGGCACGTGGATTAGCCAATGGTTGCAGCGCGATTTGCTCAATATCGCGTTTGGCAACAGCGATAATCATGGACGCAACACCGCCTTTATCCGCCGCGCAGGCAGCATAGAATTTGCCCCAATTTACGATTTCGCCCCGATGAAAGCCGACCCCGAGGGCATCATCCGCAGCACCACTTGGGGCGCGCCTTTGGAAAACGGCGGCGAATACGATTTTCCCTCCATTGCCCAATCGTTTGCCGATTTAACCGACCCCGATGCCCTGCTATCCACACTCCAAGCCACCGCCGAAAAACTGCTGGATTTGAAACACAACCTACAACAACGCGGCGTGCCAAGCAGCATCCTAAACATGGCGGGCTTGGGCTACGACCATCTACCCACCAAATTCAAACGCTGGGGCTTGCTATGACCACACCCAAACTACCCACACCCAAACAACCACGCGCCACCAAAAACAAAACCACACTCTCCGCCCAACAACGCAGCGAATTTCGCAACCAAATTCTGCGCGAGCTGTGGCAAGGCAAGCTCACGCAAGGGCAAGCACTCAAACGCCTGCGCATTGAAATGCTGGGCTTAAAGCAAGCGCAGTTTGCTAAGCTGGTGGGCGTTTCGCTGCCGTCGCTGAGCAATTTGGAAAACGACCGCGCGGTATCCATAGAGTTAATCAACAAAGCGTTCAAGCCTTTTGGTTTACGGGCAAACCTTGTGCCGATGCAGTTTAACGACATGGAAACCCTGTTTCAGGCTGCCTAAACGCGCAAGGCACGCATCATGCCAAAAGCCAGCAACAACATGGCTTTATTGGTTTTCAGGCTGCCTGAAATGGTTTACCATCGCGCGTTTTCAAATTTTTCATAACTTCAATTACTTTCTTTCTCAGTTAGGGGCAACTTTTATGCAAGCAGTCAACATTGGCATTTTGGGTTTAGGCACGGTGGGCGGCGGCACCGCGCAAGTGTTGCAAGACAACGCGGCGGAAATCAGCAGGCGTTTGGGGCGCGAGGTGCGCGTAACCGCCGTGTGCACGCGCAACACGGTGCGGGCGCGCCAGCTTTGCCCGCAAGCGGCGGTGGTAACCGAGCCCACCGAATTGGTGCAACGCGACGATGTGGATATTGTGGTAGAGCTTTACGGCGGCACAGAAATCGCCAAAGATGCCGTGTTGCAAGCCATTAAAAACGGCAAACACATCGTTACCGCCAACAAAAAACTGCTCGCCGAATACGGCAACGAAATCTTCGCCCTTGCCGAAAAAAACAACGTGATGATTCACTTTGAAGCGGCGGTGGCGGGTGGCATTCCCATCATCAAAACGCTGCGCGAGGGCTTGGCGGCCAACCGCATCCACAGCATCACGGGCATCATCAACGGCACCAGCAATTTTATTTTGAGCGAAATGCGCGAAAAAGGCGCGGCGTTTGCCGATGTATTGAAACAGGCGCAAGATTTGGGCTACGCCGAAGCCGACCCCACGTTTGACGTGGAAGGGCACGACGCGGGGCATAAAATCACCATTATGTCGGCGTTGGCGTTTGGCACGCCCGTGAACTTTGGCGCGTGCTATTTGGAGGGCATCAGCAAGCTCGACAGCCGCGACATCCAATACGCGGAAGAGCTGGGCTACCGCATCAAACTGCTGGGCATCACGCGCCGCACCGAAAAAGGCATTGAGCTGCGCGTGCACCCCACCCTGCTGCCTGAAAGCCGCTTGCTGGCGAATGTGAACGGCGTGATGAACGCGGTGCGCGTGAAAGCGGATATGGTGGGCGAAACGTTGTATTACGGCGCGGGCGCGGGCGCGTTGCCCACTGCCAGCGCGGTGGTGGCGGATATTATTGACATCTGCCGCTTGCTGGATGCCGACAGCGAAACGCGCGTGCCGCTGCTGGGCTTCCAGTCCGACAAGGTGCAAGCGCAAAATTTCTTGTCCATCGACGACATCACCAGCAGCTATTATCTGCGGATGTACACGCAAGACCAAGCGGGCGTGTTGGCGGCGGTGGCGGCGGTGTTGGCAAAATACGATATTTCCATTGAGGCGTTGATTCAAAAAAGCGTGCTAGACAGCACCCACGCCGAAATTGTGATTCTGACGCACTCCACCATTGAGAAAAACATCAAGGCGGCGATTGCGGAAATTGAAGCGCAAGAAACCGTTGCCGCGCCTGTGGTGATGATTCGGATGGAAAGTTTGCACGGCTAGCCGTGTTGGTTAAACAAGCAGCGTGAGATTTCGCGCTGTTTGTTTTTGTGGGGACGATAGGCAGCCTGAAAACTCATAGGCAGCCTGAAACCGAGTAAAACCCGTTTTCAGGCTGCCTTTGGACAACCCCATCTCCACCGCCCATCGTGGCGCGCAACCCCAATCCAAAGGAAAAACCCATGCCCCCAAAAATCCACGTTGTCGCTGGCATTTTGTTTAACGAACGCGGCGAATTTCTGCTCTCATCGCGCCCGCAAGGCAAGGCGTATGCGGGCTATTGGGAATTTGCAGGCGGCAAGGTGGAAGCAGGCGAAAGCGAGTTTGCCGCGCTGCAACGCGAGTTTATGGAAGAATTGGGCGTGGAGATTTTGCACGCCACGCCGTGGCTGGCGAAGTTTTATCGCTACGAACACGCTCATGTGAACCTGCGTTTTTTCCGCGTGGCGGCGCACGAATGGCGCGGCGAATTGCAAGCGCGCGAGCAGCAGCAATGGGCGTGGCAAAAGGCAGGCGATTTCACCGTGTCGCCGATGCTGCCCGCCAATACCGCCCTGCTCGCTTCGTTAGCCGTGCCCACCGCGTTTTCAGGCAGCCTGAAAACGGGTTTGCTGGGCGAAAATGCTTCGGGCACATATCGCATCGTGCCGCACATAATGGCAGAGATGCCGCACGAAGCGATGTGGCTGCCGCTGGATGATTGGCGGCAACACAATAGGCAGCCTGAAAACGCGCACAGCGTGTGGGCGGCGGTGGACAATGTGGCACAGTTTCACGCGGCGCAAGATGCCGATGCGATTGTATGGCGCGTGAACGATAACGCGATGGCGCAGGCGCTGGCAGATGCGTTGCGCGATGGCGCGCCGATGCCGATTATTGCGGTTGCCAGCGCAGATGTCGCCGCGTTTTGGCAACAGGCTTGGCAGGCAAACGGCGTGCAAGCCGTGGTGTGCGATAACGAAATGGGCGTGGCGTAAAACCGCCCATTAATAGGCAGCCTGAAAACGTATTGAATATGCTGTTTTAGCTTCGCTCGTTTTCAGGCTGCCTTTTCATTGCACAAAACCAGCCACATCCTATTTTCAGGCTGCATCTAATTTTCAGGCTGCATCTGCCACGCCAAAGGCAGCCTGAAAACGCATCCCACAAAAAATGCTAAAATCCGCGCCCCAACACAATCACAAGGAATCCCCATGTTTACAGGCATCGTGCAAGGCACAGGCAAAATCGTCCACATCCACCAACCCAGCGCAGACTTCCGCAGCCACGTCGTCGCCCTGCCCGAACACATGGCGCACGACCTACAAATCGGCGCATCCATCGCCCACAACGGCTGCTGTCTCACCATCACCCAAATCAACGGCAACCAAGCCACCTTTGACTTAATGGCAGAAACGCTCGCCAAAACCAATTTAGGCAGCCTGAAAACAGGCGACAGCGTAAACCTAGAACGCGCCGCCCGCTTTGGCGACGAAATCGGCGGACACGTGATGAGCGGACACATCATCGCCACCGCCACCATCAGCCACATAGAACACAGCGCACACAACCGCACCCTCTATTTCAGGCTGCCTGAACCGCTCGCCGCCTATATTCTGCCCAAAGGCTTCATCGGGCTAGACGGATGCAGTCTCACCATCGGCGACGTAACCACACAAGAATTTAACGTCCACCTTATCCCCGAAACCCTGCAACGCACCCTATTTGGCAGCCGCCAAGTGGGCGACAGCATCAACATTGAAATTGACGCGCAAACGCAAGCCATCGTGGATACCGTATCGCGCGTGCTGGCGCAGCAAAAGGCAGCCTGAAAACGCATAGCGAAACACGCCACTCATGGAGCGTCGGCGACTTGCCGATATCTTGCCAACCAGTAAAGCCTTATTGAGACATCATTTAGCGACAAGCCTTCGCCGTTCCATTTTGATTTTCAGGCTGCCCATCCACCCAACAAAAAAACGGTCTCAGGCAGCCTGAAACCGTTTTTTATCATCCAAAATCTTACGCGCTAAACCCAGCCGCATTCACCGCAGCCTTATAAGCCGCAGCATCAAAATCATCCGTATGCGTAACCACCACATAACCGCCCTCATGGTTCGCATTCACAAAACGCACACCCGCCACATTGCTGGTGGCTTCCACCAAACGGTCGCCGTCTTGTTTGCTGGTCATGCCGCTAACATCAATTTTAGATTGAGCCATTTTATTTACCTCACAGATATGTTTAACAAAAAAACAACGTTGTTCACCAAGCCATCCAACAACGCCAACTTGGCGCATTCTGCCCCTGTTTACATTTGCCGTCTAGCAAAATCACACCAAACCCAGCAAACATTTCATTTGTAAATGATAATTGTTGGATTTGCACAACGTGCGCCCTGCCCTGCACGTTTCGTTTTAACAATCATTTACGCCAATAAGCAGGCGTAAACAACATCAACACCGTAAAAATTTCCAACCGCCCCAGCAGCATCACCACCGCGCAAATCCACTTTTGCGCCGTGCTCAACACCGTGTAATCATGGCTCGGGCCCACCGCGCCCAACCCTGGCCCCGCATTGGTAATGCACGCAATCACCGCCGTGAGCGCGCTCACCAAATCCAGCCCCGAAATCATCAACACAAACGTAAACAGCGTAACCGTACAAAAATACACAAACACAAACGCCGCAATCGCCATTGCCACATGGTCAGACAGCTTATGCCCGTTCACCTTCACCACATGCACCGCATTCGGATGCTGCAACAGCGTCATCTCACGCTTCAAAATTTTGCATAACGCCAAAATCCGCACCAATTTCACCCCGCCGCCCATAGACCCCGTGTTCGCCAAAATATTCGCCAAAAAAAACATCCACAGCGAAGCAATCAAAGGCCACGTTGCAAAATCCGCATTAGAAAAACCGCTCGCCAAACCAATAGAAACATAATTAAACGTAACATACCGAAACGCATCAGGCAGCGAATAAAAATCCTTATAAGTCAAATACAAAGCAACCACCATAATGCTGCCTGAAAGCAGCAAAATCATGGTGCGCACTTCTTCGTCCTGCCAATAATGGCGCAACGATTTTTGCCGCAACGCCGCAAAATGATTGGCAAAATTGATGCCGCCCAACAGTGTTGCCACGATAATCACCCATTCAATCGCAGGCGAATTAAAAAACGCAATGTTGTCATCATGCGTAGAAAAGCCGCCCAGCGCAAAAGACGACATCGCATGGCACGCCGCGTCAAACCAGCCCATCCCCGCCCAATGCAGCGCAATCGCAATCCACAGCGTGCACGCCAAATAAAATTCCCAAAGCTGCTTGGCGGTTTGCGAAATGCGCGGTGATGTTTTGTCTTTATGCACGCCCGCAATCTCCGCCTTGAATAACTGCGTCCCCCCCACGCCCAACATCGGCAAAATCGCCACTGCCAGCACAATAATCCCCATGCCGCCCAGCCAATTGAGCATATGCCGCCAAAAATTAATAGACGGCGGCAAGGTATCCAAACCCGAAATCACCGTTGCGCCCGTTGTCGTTAGCCCGCTCATCGCTTCAAAAAACGCATCGGTAAACGACATTTCAGGGAAATAATAATAAAACGGCAACGCCGCAATGCAGGCAAAGCCCAGCCACAGCATCACCACCAGCGAAAATCCATCACGCGGGCGCAATTCATGCTGCCGTTTGCGGCATAACAGCCAAATCAGGAAAAACAATAATTCCGAAATCGCCGCCGTATGCCAAAAAACAGGAAACGCATCATCGTCATACACATACGACACTATCGTCGGCATCAAAATCAGCAAGGCAAAAAACATGCCTAATTGAGACAAAATATGAAAAGTAGGAACCAGCTTATTCATGAAAACCAAGCCAATCGCATCAGCTAAAAGGTAAAAATTTTGCCACGCCTAATGACACAATGGCAACAAAAATTCCCCATTTAGGCAGCCTGAAAAATATATCCCATGTTTTATGATGCAAGACAAACTTTCAGGCTGCCTAAGTTTGCTATTCAACCCCATTAACGCTACAATTCTAGTGTTTTATGTTCGTGTCATGAAAGGGTGCTTTTGCAGCATCTTTGAAACAAAATGACGCTTTTACAACCGAAGTTTTAATCTCATCACAAGCGGGGTTTTAACTTCACAACAGGAAGGATAGACACCATGTCTCAAACCTACAATACAGTAAACGACGTCGATCCCATTGAAACCAAGGAATGGGTTGATGCAATTCGCTCAGTGGTGGAAAACGAAGGCGTTGATCGCGCACGTTTCTTGTTGGAACAGCTTTTGGGCACATCCAAAGATGAAGGCGTAAACGTACCTGCTGGTATCAATACCCCTTACCAAAACACCATTCCAACAAGCAAACAAGTTGCCATGCCCGGTGACCATAATCTAGAACACGCCATCCGCGCTGCCGTTCGTTGGAACAACGCCGCAATGGTAGTTAACGCGCAACACAAAGGTTTGGAACTGGGTGGACACATCGGTTCGTTCCTCTCTGCCGCCACCTTGTATGACGTAGGTTTCGACCACTTCTGGAAAGCCAAAGGCGATGGCGTAGAAGGCGATTTAGTATTCATGCAAGGGCATTCTGCGCCCGGTATCTATGCCCGCGCTTATGTTGAAGGTCGTTTGAGCGATGCCCAACTAGACAACTTGCGCCAAGAAGTCTTTACCGACGGCTTGCCTTCTTACCCACACCCACACTTAATGTCTGATTTCTGGCAATTCCCAACTGTGTCTATGGGTCTTGGTCCGCTCATGGCAATCTACCAAGCACGCTTCTTGAAATACTTGGATTCACGCGGTTTGACTAAAACTGCTGGGCGTAAAGTATGGTGCTTCTGCGGTGACGGCGAAATGACTGAACCAGAAGCCCAAGGCGCATTAGCATTAGCTGCCCGCGAAAAATTAGATAACCTGATTTTTGTGATTAACTGTAACTTGCAACGCTTGGATGGTCCTGTAAACGGCAACGGCAAAATCATCCAAGAATACGAAGGTTTATTCCGTGGCGCAGGCTGGAATGCCATCAAAGTGATTTGGGGCGGTAGCTGGGATGCCGTGCTGGCAAAAGACACCACAGGCGCATTGAAAGCACGCATGGAAGAAATTGTGGACGGTGATTATCAAAACTTCCACTCAAAAGATGGCGCCTACATCCGTGAACATATGTTCAACACCCCAGAATTAAAAGCATTGGTTGCCGATTTAACTGATGAGCAAATCTACAACCTGGAATTCGGCGGTCATGACCCTGTTAAAGTGTACAACGCTTACTACGAAGCAGTGAACCATGCAAACGGCAAACCCACTGTAATCTTGACTAAAACCGTTAAAGGCTACGGCATGGGCGCAGCAGGTGAAGCGCAAAACACCGCTCACCAAGCGAAAAAAATGGATGTTCCTTCATTGAAACAATTCCGTACTCGCCACAGCATCCCTGTAACCGACGAGCAAATTGAAAGCGATCATTTGCCATACATTCGCTTTGCAGAAGGCACGCCTGAATACAACTACCTGCACGGTCAGCGCAAAGTATTGGGCGGTTACTTGCCCTCTCGCAATCCAAACAATGAAACTTTGCCCATCCCTGAATTGAGCGCATTCCAAACTCAATTAGAATCAAGCGGCGACCGCGAATTTTCTACCACTATGGCATTCGTTCGCATCTTGAACACTTTGATTAAAAACAAAGAATTGGGCAAACGCATTGTGCCCATCGTGCCTGATGAAAGCCGCACATTCGGTATGGAAGGTATGTTCCGCCAAATTGGTATTTGGAATACCCAAGGTCAAAAATACGTTCCCCAAGACAAAGAACAGTTGATGTTCTACAAAGAATCGACTGATGGTCAAATCTTGCAAGAAGGTATTAACGAACCAGGTGCAATGTCTACATGGATTGCTGCGTCTACTTCTTACGCAAACAACCGTTACACCACCATCCCATTCTATATTTACTACTCAATGTTCGGCTTCCAACGTGTTGGCGACTTGGCTTGGGCAGCAGGTGATATGAATGCACGCGGCTTCTTGTTGGGCGGTACTTCTGGTCGTACTACATTGAACGGCGAAGGCTTGCAACACCAAGATGGTCATAGCCACATTCAAGCAGATTTGATTCCAAACTGCCGCACTTATGACCCAACATTCCAATACGAATTGGCTGTTATCTTGCACGATGGTTTGCGTCGTATGTATGTGGAACATGAAAATGTGTTCTACTATATAACCGTGATGAACCAAAACTACGCTCACCCAGCTATGCCTGCACGCAAAGGCATTGAACAAGAAATTTTGAACGGTATGTACTTGCTGCAAGAAGGCGGTAAAAGCGACAAGAAAGTTCAACTGATGGGTTCTGGCGTAATCTTGCAAGAAGTGATTGCGGCGGCTCAACTGTTGAAAGACGACTTCGGTGTGGAAGCTAATGTATGGTCTTGCCCATCATTCAACCAAATGCACCGCGACATCATGGAAGTTGAACGCTTCAACCGTTTGAACCCAACCAAAGAACAAAAAGTTCCATTTGTTACCCGTCAATTGCAAGGTCATACTGGTCCAGTTGTGGCATCTACTGACTATGTTCGCGCCTTTGCTGAACGCATCCGCCCTGGTATTCCTGCGGGTCAATCGTTCACTGTGTTGGGGACTGATGGCTTTGGTCGCAGTGATAGCCGTGCTAACTTGCGTAAATTCTTTGAAGTGGACCGCTACAACGTTGTGGTTGCTGCATTGAGCGGTTTGGCAAAAGAAGGCAAAGTTGATGCGAAAGTGGTTCAACAAGCCATTGAAAAATACGGTATCGACGCTAACCGCCAAGCAAGCTGGAATCTGTAATTAGCGTTTCGTTCAGGCAGCCTGAAACACGATTTTCAGGCAGCCTGAAAACCATTTTTCACTAATAGACTCATTCAAGGAAAACTCATGAGCATTGTAGAAATTAAAGTCCCCGATATTGGCGGACACGATAATGTAGATGTGATTGCCGTTGAAGTAAAAGCGGGCGACACCATCGCATTAGATCAAACTTTGATTACACTGGAAACAGACAAAGCCACTATGGATGTGCCTGCTGATGCAGCTGGCGTAGTGCAAGAAGTTAAAATTAAAGTAGGCGATAAAGTTTCCGAAGGTTCGGTGATTTTGACTGTTGAAACAGGTGCGGCTGCCGCAGAAGCGCCCGCACAAGCAGCACCTGCTGCTGCACCTGCTGCCCCCGCAGCACCTGCGCCTGCAGCTAAACCCGCGATTGTAGAAATTAAAGTCCCCGATATTGGCGGACACGATAATGTAGATGTGATTGCCGTTGAAGTAAAAGCGGGCGACACCATCGCATTAGATCAAACTTTGATTACACTGGAAACAGACAAAGCCACTATGGATGTGCCTGCTGATGCAGCTGGCGTAGTGCAAGAAGTTAAAATTAAAGTAGGCGATAAAGTTTCCGAAGGTTCGGTGATTTTGACTGTTGAAACAGGTGCGGCTGCCGCAGAAGCGCCCGCACAAGCAGCACCTGCTGCTGCACCTGCTCCCGCCGCTGCTGCGCCTACACCTGCTACCCCAGCAGCACCTGCGCCTGCGGCTAAACCTGCTCCTGCTGCATCTTCTGCTGTTAACGAAGCAGCATTCTCCAAAGCACATGCCGGTCCTTCAACACGCAAATTGGCACGCGAATTGGGCGTGGATTTGGGGTCGGTTAAAGGCTCAGGTCAAAAAGGTCGTATCACTGCGGATGATGTTAAATCATTCGTTAAAGGTGTAATGCAATCTGGTGCTGGCACTGGCACTTCTTTGGGCGGCGGTTTGGACTTGTTGCCATGGCCAAAAGTAGATTTCAGCAAATTTGGTGAAGTGGAAGTTAAAGAGCTTTCCCGCATCAAAAAAATCTCTGGTCAAAACTTGTCTCGCAACTGGGTGATGATTCCTCATGTTACCGTGAACGAAGAAGCCGACATGACCGAGCTGGAAGAATTCCGCAAAGCATTGAACAAAGAATGGGAAAAAGCAGGTGTGAAAGTGTCTCCTTTGGCATTTATCATTAAAGCGTCTGTTACCGCTCTTAAAGCGTTCCCAGAGTTCAATTCTTCTTTGGACGGCGATAACTTAGTATTGAAAAAATACTACAACATCGGTTTTGCGGCAGATACGCCAAACGGCTTGGTTGTGCCTGTAATCAAAGATGTGGACAAAAAAGGCTTGAAAGAAATCAGCCAAGAATTGACTGAATTGAGCAAAAAAGCCCGCGAAGGCAAATTGAAACCACAAGAAATGCAAGGCGCGTGCTTCACCATTTCTAGCTTGGGTGGCATCGGCGGCACAGGCTTTACACCGATTGTGAATGCGCCCGAAGTGGCTATTTTGGGTGTGTGCAAATCTCAAATCAAACCTGTTTGGAATGGTAAAGAGTTTGAACCACGCTTGATGTGCCCATTGAGCTTGTCATTTGACCACCGTGTGATTGATGGCGCGGCAGGTATGCGCTTCACCGTGTTCTTGGCAAACTTGTTGAAAGATTTCCGCCGCGTGGTGTTGTAATCTTTTAATGTGAATAGATGGATAACAGCCGGTTGTTTTTGCAGCCGGCTGTTTTTTGTTTTCAGGCTGCCTTATAGTGAGGCAGCCTGAAATTTGGGTGCAGCCCATCAACTCAATATGCTATTCGGCAGCCTGCTGTTGCTGTGCCATATTGTTTTCAGGCTGCCTAAAAAGTAAAATCGTTGTTTTTTAATGGGATTGGCTATGGAACACAAAATTGCGGCGGCGCGGGTGAATCGTTTGTTTACGCATTGTTTGGAGCAGTTGGAACAGCATGCTGCGACCACTTCGCCGCGTTTGTCGGACGCGCAAAATGCGTTGCTGGCGTATTTGCGCTTGGACAAGATTGCGGAGGACGAGGGTTTTGCGATGTTAATCGCGCTGGGCTATGGCGAGGAATTGTTGTGCGGCCAGCTGGCAGAACAGCTTGCGGCATGGGGCGTGCCAATGTTGCCTGATATGGTGTTGCAGGCGCGGGGCTTGTATCGTGAGCTGGGCGCGGCGATTGGGCAGCATGGCGATGCGGCAACGGTGCGCGAGGCGTTTCCGCAGTTTGCGGTGGTGGATGAATGGTATTTTATGGAGTGCGAGGAGATTTTTCCGAAGGTGTATAACTATGTGCGCGGGCATTTTGATGAGTTTGTGGGGCTGTTGGATTTTCAGGCTGCCTGATGGGCTAAATGGGTTGGGCAATAAGCGAGCTTTGTGGCTCGCTTTTTAGCGATTTGGAGAAATATTATTGCGCGTTTTTTGTAAAGAAAAATATTTTTGCCCACAGCTTGACAGTTAATTTTTTATTTTATCTTTTTGATTATTATTGATTTTTGTTGATTTGCTTATTTTTTCAGCAATCTTAACAGAAGCCATGATTTCACAAGGTTTTTTGTTTTTTGCCTGCGATGAGCGGGGGATTTATGCACAGGTTTTGTGGATAAGATTTGGGGACGGGTTGTCATGCGGGCGGATGATGCCAAATATTTAGCTTTGTGCTGGATGCGTTTTCAGGCTGCCTATTGCTTATCCCATTAGGCAGCCTGAAAACGCTATCTTATTTATTTTGCTAATAATTTTTCCAATGGCTTGGGCATGCCGTATTGGGCGAATGCTTGGGGGCTTACCCATTCGCCTGTGGCGACTTTAACTTTGTTGCAGCCTTCAGCTTTCAGGCTGCCTAAATCGGCGGCGATGCGATAGGGGATGATTTCTAGCTGGCGGTGAGTAAGGCGGTGTTGGATGGCGGGCAGTTCGGTGGCGTGGTGGAATGGGATGCGGTGCTGCGCGGCGAAGCGTTGCAAGTCGGCTAGGCTGTCGAATGTGGGGGTGCACCACAAGCCTGCCCAGATGCCGCGCTGCGGGCGTTTGTGCAGCCAGACGGCATGGTTTTGCTCAATGACAAGCCAGTAAAGCGTTTGCTGTTGCACGGCGGCGGGGGATTTTTTGCGTGGCAATTCGGCGGTGCGATTTTGGGCGTGGGCTTGGCAGAGGCTTTGCATGGGGCATTCGTGGCAACGGGGTTTGCTGCGGGTGCACAGGGTTGCGCCCAAATCCATCAAGCCTTGAGTGTAGGCAGGCATATCGCCGGGCCGGACGGGCAGCAGGCTTTCGGCAAGCGCCCACAGTTGGCGTTCAAAGGCTTTGTTGGCGGGATCGCCGTCTTGGGCGAAGACGCGGCAGAGCACGCGCTTCACGTTGCCGTCTAATATGGCTTCGCGCTGGTGGTAGGCAAAGGCGGCGATGGCGGCAGCGGTGCTGCGCCCTACGCCTTTTAGCGTTTCTAGCTCGGCGCGCGTGGGCGGGAATGCGCCGCTGTGTTGTTGCACGATTTGCTGCGCGGCGGCGTGTAGATTGCGGGCGCGGCTGTAATAGCCCAACCCTGCCCACAGGCTTAACACTTGGTCTTGGCTGGCGGCGGCAAGGGCTTGCACGGTGGGAAAAGCGGCAAGAAAGCGCGGGTAGTAATCCAACACGGTCGCCACTTGGGTTTGTTGCAGCATGATTTCGGAGAGCCAGACGCGGTAGGGGTCGCGCGTTTGCCACGGCAGGCTGTTGCGCCCGTGTTGGCGTTGCCATCGGATAAGGCGGGTAGAAAATGTGGACATGGTTTTAACTTTGCGAAACGGCGTTTCAGGCTGCCTATGGGTTAAAAAGGATAAGATGCGTTTGGGCGGCTGCGGGTTTTATTCGCAATGGGCGCAACAAATTTTCAGGCTGCCTATTAAACCTTGATAGGCAGCCTGAAAACAGCGGGGCAATCCGCAGGGCGATTGGGCAATCGCTATGCCGCACGGTTTGCCGTATGCCCCCGCCCTACTCCGCTTCGTTAATCCAAGCCTGTTGCACCGCTTCCAGGATTTTTTCGCCGCAGCGGTTGGGGTCGTCGTCAAAATCGGGCAGCGCCAAAATCAAATCGCGCAGCTGGGTAAAGCGCACGGTGGCGGGGTTGATGCTGTCGCCGTGGGTGTCGTAAAGCTCTTCGGCGATGCGTTGGATGTCTGTCCATTTCATGATGTGTGTCCTTGTAAACGAGTGTTAAGAGCGCAAATTATAAGCATTGAAAGGCAGCCTGAAAAGGCGCAAAATAGCAGCTTCTGTTTTTGTAAAAGAATGCAAACATGAATAACGCCAAAAAACTTCATCCGCAAACGCTGGCGATTCGCGGTAGCAAAACGCAAACCCAGTTTAAAGAACATCATCAAGCCCTGTTTTTAACCAGTAGTTTTATGTTTGACAGCGCCGAAGAATGCGCCGATGTGTTTGCCAAACGCCAAGCGGGCTACACCTATTCGCGCACCAACAATCCCACGGTCGCTGCGTTTCAACAGCGCGTGGCGATTATGGAAGGCGCGGAAGCGGGCATTGCCACGGCAACGGGCATGAGTGCGATTCAGGCTGCCTTGCTCACTTTTTTGAGCGCGGGCGACCATTTAATCAGCAGCCGCAGCCTGTTTGGCACAACGGCAGGGCTGATTGCCATGCTGCCGCGCTTTGGCATTGAAGTTACGCTAGTTTCGCAAACTGATGTGAACGAATGGCGCAAGGCAATTTGCCCGAACACCAAAATGTTTTTCTTGGAAACGCCGTCTAACCCTTTGGGCGAAGTGGCGGATATTGAAGCCTTGGCGCAAATCGCGCATGAAATCAATGCGTTGCTGGTGGTGGATAATTGTTTTTGCTCGCCTGCCGTGCAACAGCCGTTGCGCTTGGGCGCGGATTTGAGCGTGCAATCGGGCACCAAATCCATTGACGGGCAAGGGCGCGTGTTGGGTGGTATTGTGTGCGGCAAGCAGGATTTGATTACCCAAATCGGCATGTATGTGAACACGATGGGGCTAAGCCTTTCGCCGTTTAATGCTTGGATGCTGCTCGGCGGCATGGAAACTTTGATGCTGCGCACCGATGCGGCGGCGGCTTCTGCGCTGAAAATCGCGCAATGGCTGCAACAGCAACCGCAAGTGGGCAAGGTGTATTACTCGGGGCTGCCTGAAAACCCACAAGCGGCGTTGGTGAAAAAACAGCAAAGCACGGGCGGCACGGTGTTGGCGTTTGAAGTGAAAGGCGACACGGCGGCGGCTTGGAAAGTGGTTGATCATGTGAACATTTTTTCCAAAACAGCAAACTTTGGCGATGTGCGCTCCACCATCGCGCATCCGTGGACAACCACGCACGGCAGAATGTCGCCCGAAGATAAACTGGCGGCGGGCATCAGCGAAGGCTTGCTGCGCTTGTCCATTGGCTTGGAATATGCGGATGATTTGATTGACGATTTGCAACAAGCCTTGCAAGCATAAGAACGCAAAGGCAGCCTGAAAACAAGCAAATTCCGTTTTCAGGCTGCCTAAATCATCCACAAAAATTGAAAACACACAAGGAACAATCATGACAGAAGAACAATTCGCCCTATGGGGCATGCGGCTGGGCATTGGCGGTTTAGTTATTATGCTTGGGTTTATCGTTTGGCAGTTGGGCAAAGAATCCAAAGCGGGCAAACGGGGGATGTTTATCCTGTTTTTTGTGCTGGGCTTGGGCGTGATGGGCTTTTTGTTTAAAAACGTATTGGTGGAATTTTTCTTGCTCACCAAATAGGCAGCCTGAAAACCATTTTGCTCAGCAAACGCCGTCGCCAGATGGCGCGAAATGAAAACCTTTTGCGCCCAAAGCCCCTGTTTTCGGTTATGATACCCGCTTTTAACACACCGCCTACCCCATGAAAGCACTCAGCGATTTCATCGCCATCATTTTATTTTTTGCCACCTACACCGCCACCAAAAACATCATTCTCGCCACCGCCGTCGCCGTGGTAACAGGCGTTGCCCAAGCCACCTACACCTATTGGAAACACCGCAAACTTGAACCGACCCAGTGGCTCAGTTTTATTTTGGTTGTCGTGTTTGGTGGCTTAACCATCGCGCTAAACGATCGCACGTTTATCATGCTCAAAACCACCATTTTGCCGTGGCTGCTCGCCATCATTATGGTTGCCATGCAACTGCGCGGGCAAAACAGCCTACGCCTACTGCTGGGCAAAGAGCTCACCCTGCCCGACCACGTTTGGCACAAGCTCGGCTACGCATGGATAGGCTTTTTCCTGTTTCTCGGCGCGCTCAATCTTGCCATCGCCTACCCGTTTACTGCCGAGCGCGAGCCTGTGTGGATGAACTTTAAACTATGGGGCTATCTGCCCATTTCCATTGCCTTTTCCATTGCGCAAGGCATTTACCTTGTTAAACACCTTCCCAAAGAAAGCGAATAACCATGCTATTTATGTTCCTAGCCACCGATGCCGAAAACACCAGCGAAGCGCGTGCCGCCGCCCGCCCCGCCCATTTGGAACGCCTAGAAGCATTGCACCAAGAAAACCGCCTGCTGTGCGCTGGTCCTAACCCGCTGCCCGATAATCCTAACGTGATGTCAGGCAGCTTGATTGTTGCCGATTTTGCCGATTTGGATGCCGCCGAAGCATGGGCAGGCGACGACCCTTATGTGCACGCAGGCGTGTATGCCGAAATGCTGATTCGCCCGTTTAAACAAGTGTTCCCCAAATAATGCGCGACCAAATAGCCAGCCGACTCGCCCCGCTAGCCCCCGATGTATACGAGTTTGCCGACGAGAGCCATTTGCACATCGGACACGCGGGCAACAAAGGCGGCGGACATTACGCCATTTTGATTGTGAGCAACGCGTTTGACGGCATGAACCGCGTGGCACGACAACGCCAAGTGCAAACCTTGCTGGAAGACTTGTTCAGCAGTAAACAAATCCATGCACTCAGTATTTCCGCGCAAACACCTGATGAGTATTTTCAGGCTGCCTAATGCGATGAATTCGTTAGCAGGCAAGCATCGCGCGCAATAAAGGCAGCCTGAAAACCACTCCCGCATTTAACCGAGCACATCCCCTCCACCCAACCGAAAGGAAACCTCATGAAACCCACTTATATCGCCGCCGCGCTCTCTGCCGCCCTGATTTCAGGCAGCCTATTGGCGCAAACCGTGGTAACCGTAAACGGCACCAAAATTGACAGCAGCGAGCTAGACCGCCGCGTGCAAGCCGTGGTTGCCAGCAGCCAAGGACAAATGCAAGACAGCCCCGAGCTGCGCCAATTTATCGCGCAGCAAACCGTGGTAGAAACCGTGGTAACGCAAGCCGCCAAAAAACAAGGCTTAGACAAAAGCAAAGAATACAAAGATGCCGAAAGCGAAAGCATGAAGCAAGCCAAAGCCCAAGGCGCAGACAAACAAGCCGACTTCAAACAACAATGGGCGGATTATCAAAACCAGCTTTTGATGCAGGTTTACGCGCGCAATGTCATCAACAAAAACCCCGTAACCGATGCCCAAGTGAAACAGCGTTACAACGAAATCAAGCAGCGCTACGACAACACCGATGAAATCCAAGTGGGCGAAATCATCACCGATAATGCCGAGCAAATTAAAGCTGCCGAGCGCGATTTGAAAGCGAAGAAAAGTTTTGCCGAAGTGGCGCGCAAATACAGCATTGACCCCAATATCAAAGCGGGCGGCGCGGTGTTTAGCGACTATATTTCGGTGCGCGATTTGCAAGAAGCGCGTCCGCAAATCTATCAAGCCATCGGCAGCCTGAAAAAAGGGCAATACAGCAAGCCTGTTTCGGGCGATAAATTGCACGCGATTTATTATGTGAACGATAAACGCAAGATTAAAGTAGAGCCTTTTGAGCAAATCAACGAAGGCTTGCGCGCCAGCATGGCAAATGAGCGCGTGCAAGAAGCGGTGGGTAATTTGATGCAAAGCGCCAGCATTGTGCCTGCGCAGTAATCACTTGATCAAACAAGCCGCTCTGCGTGGGGCGGCTGTTTTTTTTGCGCGGATACTGATTGATAGATTGGGTTTGGGCTTTTCAGGCTGCCTTTGATGTTATCCGCAAGCGCAAAGGCAGCCTGAAACGCTTGTTTTCCTATTTTAGCTTCACAAAAACCATAAACCCATTTCAAGCTGTCTCTGATGTCATTCGCCAGTCTAAAGGCAGCCTGAAACGCCTATTTCCCATTTTCAGGCTGCCTTTTAAAAACCATCCACACACTCTCTATCCCCTCTATGTCTCAACCTTGCTTCCATTGCGGACTGCCCGTCCCCGAACACACCCATCTGCCCATTGTTTACGACAACCAAGAGCAGCCCACCTGTTGCGTCGGTTGCCAAGCCGTTGCCCAAGGCATTATTGATGCCGGGCTGGGCAGCTACTACAAAAATCGCACCGCCCAAGCCGAAAAGGCGGAGCTGCCGCCCGATGAAATCATGGCGCAGCTTCAATTGTACGACCTGCCCGAAGTGCAAGCCGAATTTGTGGAAACGCTGCCTGAAAACCAGCGCGAAGCCACGTTGATGCTGGGCGGCATCACTTGCGCCGCCTGCGTTTGGCTGATTGAGCAGCGGCTGATGCGCCAAGCGGGTGTGAGCCAAGTGGAGCTGAATTACAGCACGCAACGCGCCCGCGTGCGCTGGGATGAAACGTGCGTGCAGCTTTCTGCCATTTTGTCGCTGATTCAAAAAACGGGCTACACCGCCGCGCCGTATGACGCGCAAAAAATGGAAGCGCAAACCCAGCGCGAGCGCAAAACCATGCTGATTCGGCTTGCTATTGCCGCGTTTGCCAGTATGCAAACCATGATGTTTGCGCTGCCCACTTATCTGTTTGGCGACATTGAGCCGCAATACCTTGCCATGCTGCATTGGGGCGCGTTTTTTATGGTGCTGCC
This sequence comes from uncultured Kingella sp., assembly GCA_963529665.1. GTDB lineage: Bacteria > Pseudomonadota > Gammaproteobacteria > Burkholderiales > Neisseriaceae > Kingella_B. The sequence continues at coordinate 17,865 of CAUSAG010000019.1, read as the reverse complement.
TGCCATGTTTTACGCGGCGTTGCCGTTTTACCAAGGCGCGTGGCGCGATTTGAAAAACGGGCGCACGGGCATGGACACGCCTGTTGCGCTGGCGATTTCGCTCACGTTTATCGCGGGCGTGGGCGCGTTGGCGGTGCAATCGCAGCAGGGTTTGTATTTTGAAAGCATCGCCATGTTTGTGTTCTTTTTGCTGCTGGGGCGGTTTATGGAACACAGCGCACGGCGCAAGGCGGGCGACGCGGCGGAGCGTTTGGTGAAACTGGTGCCTGCGTTTTGCCACCGCTTGCCGCGTTATCCCGAGGAAACCAGCGAAGAAGCCGCCGTGGCATCGCTGGCGGTGGGCGATGTGTTGCTGGTGCGGGCGGGCGAAGTGGTGCCTGTGGATGGCGTGATATTGAGCGGCGAGAGCGAAATCAACGAAGCGATGCTCACAGGCGAACATCTGCCCGTTGCCAAGTTTTCAGGCTGCCTTGTAACCGCAGGCACGCTCAACGTTGCCAGCCCCATCATCATCCGCGCCAGCGAAGTGGGCAACCAAACGCGTTTGGCGCACATCGTTAAGCTGCTGGATAAAGCCCTAGCGCAAAAGCCACGCCTTGCCGAGCTTGCCGAACGCTATGCTTCGGGCTTCACGCTGTCGCTCATCATCATGGCGGTGCCGACTTTTTTGGCTTGGTGGTGGTATGCCGATGCCGTCCGCGCTTTGTGGGTAACCGTGTCGCTGCTGGTGATTACCTGCCCATGCGCCCTTTCGCTTGCCACGCCCGCCGCGCTGGCGGCTTCCACCGGCAAACTCGCTAGCGAAGGCGTGTTGATTGCGCAGGGGCAAGCGCTGGAAAACTTGGCGCAAATCACCGATGCCGTGTTTGACAAAACAGGCACGCTCACGCAAGGCAAGCTGGCGATTACGCACATCTATTCCTTTACCAACAATCAGTTATACGATGAAAGCACATTTTCAGGCTGCCCCAGCGACATCATCGCCATCGCCCAAGCCCTAGAACAACAATCCGAACACCCCATCGCGCAAGCGTTTTTCAGGCTGCCGCAGGCAACACCGCTATTGGCGACGCAACGGCAAAACCGCATTGGGCAAGGCATCAGCGCCCAAATCGCGCATCAAACATGGGCGATTGGACGCGCCGATTTTGTTGCCCAAATTGCGCGGAAAAGGCAGCCTGAAAACCTGCCCGATGACTTGCCCGAAGGCAGCGTGATTGTATTGGGCAACGAAAGCGGTTTTCAGGCTGCCTTTATCCTGCGCGATGAAAGCAAGCCCCACGCCGCTGCCATGCTCGCCGAACTGCGCGCGCGCGGCATCACCAGCCATATACTCAGCGGCGACCATCCCAACGCCGTGAACCAGCTTGCCGACCAACTCGCCATCGCTCATCGCCGCGCCCAAGCCACGCCCGAAGACAAGCTCGCCTATGTGCAAGATTTGCAAAATCAAGGCAGGCGCGTGTTGATGCTGGGCGACGGCATCAACGACGCGCCCGTGCTGGCTGCCGCCAATGTGTCGCTGGCGGTGGCAGGCAGCGCGGACGTCGCCCGCGATGGCGCAGACGTGATTTTGCTGCAAGACGACCTTGCCCTTATTCCGCGCCTGCTGCACCAAGCCCAGCGCACGCGCCGCATCATCCGCCAAAACCTGATTTGGGCGAGCGTGTATAACCTGATTGTGGTGCCGCTGGCGGTGGCGGGGTGGGTTACGCCGTGGATTGCCGCGATTGGCATGAGCGCGAGTTCGCTGATTGTGGTGGGCAATGCGCTACGGCTGCGCAAATGATTTTCAGGCTGCCTTTAAATCAATAGGCAGCCTGAAAGCCGTAGGCTGCAACGAAACTCACCCGCTTCTGCAAAACCAAAACCCAAAGGAAACTCCATGAAAAACATCTATCTTATCCGCCACGCCCAAAGCGCCGCCAACGCCATGGCAGGGCAAACCGTGCAATGGCGCAACGAAGAAATCCCAATCACCGCGCTGGGCGAAACGCAGGCGCAGCATCTGGCGCAATGGCTCGCCGCCAACGTGCCGCCGCCCGATGCCGTGTTCACTTCGTCCTATCTGCGCACGCAGCAAACCGCCGCGCCGTTTTTGCAGTTAGGCAGCCTGAAAAGCCAAATCCTGCCTGATGTGCATGAATTCAACTACCTATCATACGAGCACATCCACGGCAAAAACAGCGCCGAATTAAGCGCGTTGGCAGAAGCCTATTGGCAGCGCAACGATGCCGATTACCGCGATGGCGACGATTGCGACAGCTTCGCCTCGTTTTTTGGGCAGATTAACGCCGTGCGCGATTATTTTCGCACGCTGCCCGATGGTGATTACGTTGTGTTTGGGCATGGCTTTTGGATTGGCATTTTGCTGTGGCAGCTTATCGGGCGCGGCGGCGGTTGCCAGATGGCGGCGTTTCGCAGCTTTGAACCGCACGTTCGCCCGCGCAACACGGAAGTCTTTTTGTGGCAACTGGGTGGCGCGGCGGAAAGCATTGTGAAAGTGCGCCGCTTGGCGGATTGATGGGGTTGGCTTCGCATTCGCAGAAGCTGGTAAACATGCTTTCAGGCTGCCGCAGCCGTTATCACCAAAGGCAGCCTGAAAATCATTTATGCAAGATTATTTATTTTTTAGCGCAAACACCAACACCGTTACCAAGATGCCCAATCCACCCATGCCTACCAAATAAAAACCATAGCTGAGTATTGCCCAAAGAGATACGGGGATGACCATGCCAATAATAGTGAATAAATAAGATGCCGCAAAACAAAAATACAAATGTATTGCCACCACGCCGAAACCTGTTAAGCCCGCTATCCACGCCGCTACAGTAGGCATCTTGTGCGTCCATTTGCCGATTAACGCGCTAACAAACGCGATTACCAACAATATAAATTCTAACTGTCCCAAGCCCGTTCCCATACCCATCCCTCCTTTTTCAGCAAACCACGGCGAGCAAATACCCCAAATACCCACGGCAGCACACACCAGCAAAACAACACGCTGAATATGAATACCTGTTTCATGAGCGTGATGACGCAAGTGATGCCCATCGTCCCCTGTTTGGAAATTTTCAGGCTGCTCTATGCGTAGTTTCGCATCATATTTCACACGAATATCGGGATTAAGCAGCCAGTCGCGGCATTTTTGTAGTTGCGCTGCTGATAATCGGCGCGGTTCTGCTGCCGCACGGCGCAAGGCAGCCTGAATATCAGCAGGCGTGCTATCAGACGCAATGCCCAACAATTCATAAAGATTGATGATGCCTTTTGAAGATTCTGAATCGATTACGTTCACATCGCGATTAATAAACGGAAGCAGCACAGCAGCCAAAATAATCAGCCCCGCCAATCCCAATGTCCAAAAACTCCACGTAACTGAAACAGATAAACCCTTTTCCGCCAGCTTCACTATCTGCCAATAAAGATTCAACTGCCGCGCAACGATGACCACACCCCTATCACCCAAGATGCCCAGTTTTCTATTTTTTTCTCTCGTTGCCCAAAACATATACCAACGCACATTATCAGCAAAAACGGCAAATATATGCTCCTTTGCCCTGATGAAACAACGTGATGCGTTTCGCCTGGCTGCTCGCCAAATAGCCAAGGCAAACAAATACTCAATCCAGCAATCATCGCAGCAACCCATAATGCAATACGTTGCACATGCCATTTACCATGATGCAACGCAGATGGCTTACTGAGATACGCTAATTTTGCCGCAACAATGGGCAGCAATACCGCAGCCAATAGCCCCAAGCTGCTCAGCAAAATCAAATGCAGCCCTATTTCATCCACTATCTCCCAGTCGGCTGGCGGTATCCAATTTACCCATCTCAAGCCAGCAATGACTGCCCCCGCCACACCAATTACCCATGCTCTATTTTTGGCGATAACGCCTGAGTACGCTCGCCTTTAAACGCGCAAATCACCACCGCAATAAACATGGCTAACGCCAATTTTCCCCCTATTAAAAAAATACCCGAAACCACATTAAAACTGGCACTGGTTTTAAGCGAAAACCATGGCAAAAACACGCCCAGTATGCCAACAACAGCAAACAGCCCCACCATGATGCGCTGGATATGTGGCAATGTGCCATGCTTGGCAGAACGCACTTTGGGCGTGGCTTCAACCGTTTTTTGGAATAATTCAGGTTGCTGCGCCTGCAATTTCGCATCGTATTGAGCACGACGCGTGGGGTTAAGCAGCGTATCTTTGCAATATTGCAACTGTTCCAGCGATAGGATTTGCTTTTCTGCCGCACGGCGCAAGGCAGCCTGAATTTGCGTCGATGAAGCATAAGGCGAAATGCCGAGTTTTTGATAAAGATTAACCATAATGAGCTCTCCAAAATAAAGTTAAAACGTGGTTTTTCAGGCTGCCACAGCCAGCAAAGGCAGCCTAAAACCGCTTACTCATCACCCTTCACTGCTTCGTCCAACTGGCGCAGCCAAGCCAGTTTCTCGCCAATCTTAATCTCCAAGCCTCTATCCGTTGGCTGGTAAAAATCAGGCTCGTCCATGCCATCGGGCATATAGGTTTCGCCTGCCGCGTAGGCGTGCGGTTCGTCGTGCGCGTAGCGATAATCGCGCCCGTAGCCGAGTTCTTTCATCAGCTTGGTGGGCGCGTTACACAAATGCACGGGCACGGCTGCGCTGCCGTGTTCGCGCACAAACTGGCGCATTTGGTTAAACGCGGTATAGCCTGCGTTGGACTTTGCCGCCGCCGCCAAATAAAGTACCGCCTGCGCCAATGCCAATTCGCCTTCGGGGCTGCCCAGCCGTTCATAAGTCGCCGCTGCGTCGTTGGCGATTTGCAGTGCGCGCGGGTCTGCCAAGCCGATGTCTTCCCATGCCATGCGCACGATGCGCCGCGCCAAATAGCGCGGGTCTGCACCGCCGTCTATCATGCGGCAAAACCAATACAGCGCGGCGTTGGGATGCGAGCCGCGCACCGATTTGTGCAACGCGGAAATCTGGTTGTAAAACGCTTCGCCGCCTTTATCAAAGCGCCGCAACTGGCTGCCCAGCGTTTGCGCCACCAAATCGCTGCCGATTTCGGCGATGTTTTGCGTTTGCGCGGCGCGGATGATTTGTTCCAGCGTGTTCAACAGCCGCCGCGCGTCGCCGTCTGCGTGTTGGATGATGAGCTGCTGCGCTTCGGGCGTGATGCTTATTTGCGCGTTTTCAGGCAGCCTGAAAACCTTGTCGCACAGCTGGGCGAGCGCTTCGGGGTTGAGCGGTTTGAGCGTATAGACTTGGGCGCGCGACAGCAGCGCGGCGTTCACTTCAAACGACGGGTTTTCGGTAGTGGCGCCGATAAAGGTTATCAACCCGCTTTCAACGTGCGGCAAAAAGGCATCCTGCTGGGCTTTGTTAAAACGGTGTACTTCGTCCACAAACAAAATGGTGCGCTTGCCGCGCTGCCATGCCATTTCGGCTTGGCTGATGGCTTCGCGGATTTCTTTCACGCCGGAAAACACGGCGGAAATGGGCAGAAATTGCGCGTCAAAACCCTGCGCCACAATCCGTGCCAACGTGGTTTTACCGATGCCCGCACTGCCCCACAAAATCATGGAATGCGGCTCGCCACTCGCCAGCGCAACGGCCAGCGGCTTGCCCGCGCCGGTTAGATGTTCCTGCCCCAGCACTTCATCCAGCAACTGCGGGCGCAGGCGTTCGGCAAGCGGGGCGGCGGGGGTTTGGGAGAATAAATCAGACATGGTTTTCAGGCTGCCTTTGGATAAACAATCGCGCTATTTTAACATTGCGCCCCGCGCGGCGATGGCAAGAGAGCGGCAGCCTGAAAACGCCCATCGCGGTAAACATGTTATTTTACAAAAAGCATAAACGCGCAAATTTTGCCCGATATTTGTTATTTTCTAACACATAATCCGCCGCGAAAATCATTATCCGCCCGCCCTAGCCTTTTCAGGCTGCCGAATATTGCAGCGGCAAGCGATGCAAAGCTATTGTTAAGATTTGCAAACAATTTTAAACATTAGTATAGTAGCCGCTTTCCAACCTGTTAGTAAGGAGACTTAAATGAGCGATTTAAATACGCTATTTCAAACAATTAAACAACGCGACCCTAATCAAGCCGTGTTTCATCAGGCCGTTGAAGAAGTGTTTGGCAGCCTGAAACCATTTTTGGAAAAAAATCCCAAATACTTGCAGCATGGCTTGCTGGAACGCATTGTAGAACCCGAGCGCGTAATTATGTTTCGCGTGTCTTGGGTGGATGACAAGGGCAATGTGCAAGTAAACCGTGGCTATCGTATTCAAATGAATTCCGCCATCGGGCCTTACAAAGGCGGCTTGCGCTTTCACCCCACCGTTGATTTAGGCGTATTGAAATTTCTCGCTTTTGAACAAGTCTTCAAAAACGCGCTCACCACCCTGCCAATGGGCGGCGGCAAAGGCGGCTCCGATTTTGATCCCAAAGGCAAATCCGATGCTGAAGTGATGCGCTTTTGCCAAGCGTTTATGACCGAGCTTGCCCGCCACATCGGCGCAGATTTAGACGTGCCAGCAGGCGATATTGGCGTGGGCGGACGCGAAATCGGCTATCTATTTGGGCAATACAAACGCGTGCGCAACGAATTTGCTTCTGTATTAACAGGCAAAGGCTTGGCATACGGCGGCAGCCTGATTCGTCCCGAAGCCACGGGCTACGGCTGCGTGTATTTTGCCCAATCCATGCTGCACACACGCGGCGAGCAGTTTGCCGGCAAGCGCGTGGTGATTTCAGGCAGCGGCAATGTTGCCCAATACGCCTGCGAAAAAGCCATCCAACTGGGCGCAAAAGTGCTCACCGTGTCCGATTCCAACGGCTTTGTGAAATTCCCCGACAGCGGCATGACCGAAGCGCACGTTACCGCGCTGCTGGAACTGAAAAACGAGCGCCGCGAACGCTTGTCAGTGTATGCCAAAGAGCAGGGCTTGGAATACTTTGCCGAGCAAAAACCGTGGGGCGTGCCTTGCGACATCGCCTTGCCTTGCGCCACGCAAAACGAATTGGACGAAGCCGCCGCCAAAACCCTATTGGCAAACGGCGTGCAATGCGTTGCCGAAGGCGCGAACATGCCTTCCACTTTGGGCGCGGTGGAAGCGTTTACCCAAGCCAAAATTCTCTACGCCCCAGGCAAAGCATCCAACGCAGGCGGCGTGGCAACATCGGGCTTGGAAATGAGCCAAAACGCCATTCGCCTATCGTGGAGCGCGGAAGAAGTGGACAAACGCTTGTTTGACATCATGGCAAACATCCACGAAAACTGCGTGGAAAACGGCGCTGCCGCCGACGGCTATGTGAACTATGTGAACGGCGCGAACATCGCGGGCTTCCGCAAAGTTGCCGATGCTATGTTGGCGCAAGGCGTGGTGTAAGCCTTATCTTGCAAACCAATAGGCAGCCTGAAAACGGAAAATGGGTTTTCAGGCTGCCTATTTTTGTTGGATAAACGCAAGGAACGGCGGTGAGCAATGCTTGGGAAACTTCGCCACGCGCAATACAAAAATATTTGCTGGGATGATGGAATCAACATCCAATCAACAAGGCAGCCTGAAAATATGATTCAGGCTGCCTATTTTTCGGTTTCAATAAACGCCAGGAGCATAAAATGATAAACAAGCATCTGGAAACAGCGCAGCACGCGATTTGCCAGCGTTGCGCTTCGGCATTTGTTCCGCCAGAAGATAAAGTGGCATTAAAAGCCGCCAAAACGTTGATTGCCAACACGCCCTAGTCTCATCTGCTAAAATCGCTCCTTTCACAGCAGCCTGAAAAGCGAGTTTCAACATGGCAAAAACTTCCACCTACACCAAAGTCGTCATCGGCGTTGCCGTTGTGTTATTCGGCGCAATGGGCTACGGCGGCTACCGCTTCATCCAAGCCGTGAGCGACAGCGCGGCGGGCATCCAAAACACCGCATCGCCCGTTGCCCTGCCCGAAATCAACCTAGAAGCCTCCGCGCCGCTGCTGCCCTTGCCCGCCAGCGATGCCAACGATTCCATCAGCACGGGCGAAGACGTGGTCATCCAAGCAGGCGATTTTTCCTACACCGCAGGCGAACCCAATATCCGCGTATCGCTCACCAACAAAGGCAAATTCACCGTTTCCACCGTTTACATCAATCTCGCGCTTTATATCAACGATGGCAACCAAGCCGTTGCCGAAAGCAAAAGCATTCCCATCACGCTAGAAACCCCGCTTGAAGTGGGCGGAACCGTAGTTCTAGGTGTGCCTGCCGATGGCGTAACATGGCGCAGCGAAGCCGTTCAGGCTGCCAAAACGCGCAAAGTGCTTGCCCAAGTTGTTGGCGTGAGCGACGAATCGCAAAGCGACATCGCCTATTCGCAAACCAGCGCAGGCAAATGGCTCCCCCAAGTTGCCAGTCCCGAGCCAAGCGCCGTAGAAAAAGAACCCACTCGCAGCGTGCAACCACAGCCTGAAACCGAAGCCGCCGAGCCGCGCATCGTCCCAAACGAACAAGAACTCACCCCACAAGAAACCGAATCCCCCGCCCCCGCCAAACCGAAAAAACCGCGCAGCATTAAAGAAGAACTCGGCATGGAAGAAATGCCCACAGGCGAAGCAGGCGTGATTTCCTACGAACACAAAGAAGGTACCAAATGAAAAACCAAAACATTCTCGTGGCAGGGCTAGGCAGCACAGGGCTTTCCGTTTTGCGCTATCTTGCCCACATCGGCGCCAGCCAAGTGAGCGCCTACGATGTCGAACTCTCCGCCGAACGCCAAGCCGAGCTTGCCCAGCTTTTCCCACACTACCCTGCCCTTTCAGGCAGCCTGAAAACCGCATTGGCAGATAAAACCACCCTGATATTAAGCCCAGGCATCAGCCGTAGGCAGCCTGAAATCCGCGAATTTGAACAACGCGGCGGCATCATCAGCAGCGATGTCGCCATCTTATCCGACCTGCTGCGCGATAAAAGCGACCCCATCATCGCCATCACAGGCAGCAACGGCAAAACCACCACCACCAGCCTAGTCGGGCATCTTTGCCAACAAAGCGGCTTGGATACCGTTATCGCAGGCAACATCGGTACGCCCGTTTTAGACGCATGGCTGCAACGGCAAGGCAAAAGCGCCAACGCATGGGTGTTGGAACTATCCAGCTTCCAACTGGAAACTACGCCCCATCTGCAAGCCGCCGCCGCTGCCTGTCTCAACATCTCCGAAGACCATCTAGACCGCTACGACGACTTGCTGGACTACGCCCGCAGCAAAGACCAAATCTTCAACGGCTGCCGCGTGCAAGTGCTCAACGCCGACGACCCCTTTTGTCGCGCCATGCACCGCCCCGCGCAGCAAACGCGCTATTTCTCGCTCGCGCAACGCGCCGATTATTGGCTAGACAGCGCCACAGGCAGCCTGAAAACACAAACAACCGATTTCATGCCCGCCCAGCAAATCCCGCTGCAAGGCAGCCACAACGTTGCCAACGCGCTCGCCGCCATCGCCCTATGCGAAGCCATCGGTATCCCGCGCAGCGAATTGGTCAAACACATCCAAACCTTCAAAGGCTTGCCCCATCGCGTAGAAAAAATCGGCGAAAAAGACGGTGTGGTTTACATCGACGACAGCAAAGGCACGAATGTGGGCGCAACCGTTGCCGCCATCGCAGGGCTGCCTGAAAAAATCGTACTCATCGCAGGCGGGCAAGGCAAAGGGCAAGATTTCGCTCTGCTCGCCGCCGTGTTGCGCGACAAAGCCCGCGCCGTGTTCCTGATTGGCGTGGATGCGCCCAAAATCGCCGCCGAACTCGCCGCGCAAAACGTTGCCCACCAATTTTGTGAAACGCTGCCGCAAGCCGTTGCCGCCGCCCATGCCGCCGCGCACACGGGCGACATCGTGCTGCTCTCCCCCGCCTGCGCCAGCTATGATATGTTCAAAGGCTATGCCCATCGGGCAGAAGTGTTTAAGGAAGCGTTTGAGACGCTGTGAGCGCAGAGGCAGCCTGAAACCGCAAATAAAGGCAGCCTGAAAACGGTTGCCAGTATTCCATCAATCCGTCCCCAATTAGAAAGAGAGCGTATTCAATGGGCGTTTATCGTTGCAATCATTGTAAATTCATCAGCGAACACATCATCCACCGCAGTATGCCACCAACCAAATGTGCTAACTGCGGGCAAGATGTAACCGTGTATGAAACCGTGCCGTTCATCCAACACATCATCAGCCGCTGGACAGCCACCGTGCGCGAACTCAATGCCTTGAAAAACCAAGACAGCGAGCAACCCGAGCAACAACAGGCGCAGGATGACAGCCAAAGCAATCCTTTGGGCGATGTCAAACTTTCCGACACCGACATCCTAGCCAACTCCGAGCAACACAAACCGCTAGCCGACTGGTTTGCCCACAAGCAAATCACCCCCGAGTTTGATTACGCCGCCGTCGACATGAGCGGCTACTTTGACGAAGCCGCCGAAAAAATTGGCAAAAATTTCGCCGTATTCCAAGACATCATCGGCAAAATTGCTTGGAGCTACCGCAACAACCACAGCGGCTTGAATCTGGATCTGAAAAAATACAGCCAAAAAGAAGCCCAGCAAATCAACAACATCTGCCGAGAATTTTATAGCCATACCCTGTTTGCGCGTTACACCTATCAAAAGCAAGATAAGCTGGTACACCTGAAACTGCAATCCGCCACGCCCATCCGCCAATTTTTCAACGGCACATGGCTAGAATGGTTTGCGCTCAACGAAATACTCACCGCAGCCAAGCAACGCGGCAAAAACTACTCTTTCTCCTGCGCCCGCAGCGCAAAAATCCGCTTTGCCAACGAAGACTTGCACGAATTGGACGTATTATTTCTGCCGCACGGCAAACAGCCCATCGTGATTGAATGCAAAACGGGCGAATACCGCCAAAGCTTAGATAAATATCTGAATTTGCGAAAACGCTTGAATCTTCCTGCCGACAATTTCATCCTACTGGTTACTAACATGGACGAAGCGCAAGCCAAGTCGCTGAGCAGCATGTATCAACTCACATTTGTTACGCTATCTGGCTTAGCGGCTCAGTTGGCAAAAGTGCTGTAAACAAAATTTCAGGCTGCCGTAATCAAAAACGGCAGCCTGAAAATTGATTTAGGCAGCCTGAAAACGCATCCAATCGTTTTCAGGCTGCCTTTTACTACACGCATCACAGTCCAAACAACGCCACATCCCCCTTGCCCTGCCGCACCAGCGCCACCCCATCCGTCATATCAATCACCGTTGTCGGCTCTGTGCCGCACCAGCCGCCGTCAATCACGGCATCCACCGCGTGCGCCAAGCGATCGCGGATTTCATACGGATCAGTCAAAGGCTCATCATCTTCAGGCAGCATCAGCGTGCTGCTCAACATCGGCTCGCCCAGCTCGCGCAACAGCGCCAGTGTAATCGCATTATCGGGTACGCGCAGCCCAATCGTTTTGCGCTTCGGATGCAAAGTGCGATTCGGTACTTCCTTAGTCGCCTGCAAAATAAACGTGTAGCTGCCCGGCGTTGCCGCTCTCAGCTGGCGAAACTGGCTGTTATCCACCTTAGCATAAGTGCCCAAATCGCTCAAATCCGCGCACATCAGCGTTAAATGATGCTTCAAATCAATCTTGCGAATCGCCAAAATCCGCTCCATCGCCGTTTTATTGCCCAGCGCGCAGCCCAGCGCGTAACACGAATCGGTGGGATACACAATCACACCGCCCTTGCGCACAATCTCCACCGCCTGCTTAATCAAGCGCTCTTGCGGATTATCAGGATGAATCGTAAAAAATTGAGTCATGGTTTATTCCTTGTAAAAAGTTTTCAGGCTGCCGTTTTGCATCAGGCAGCCTGAAAATCATTTTGTTGTTTTCAAATAATGTTCCAAAATCGCCAACGCATACTGCACCGCCTGTTCCCGCACCGCCTTGCGATCGCCCTTAAAATGACACTGCTTTGCCCAAATGCGCTGCTTGGTAGCAAAGCCAAACCACACCGTGCCAACAGGCTTATCATTCGTGCCACCATCAGGGCCCGCAATGCCCGAAACGCTCAGCGCGTAATCGCTTTTCGCCGCAATCAACGCCCCCAGCGCCATCTCGCGCACCACTTCTTCGCTCACCGCACCATAATGCCGCAGCGTATCGCCGTTCACATTCACCAACTGCTCTTTTGCCTGATTGGAATACGTGATATACGCCCGCTCAAAAAACGCCGAGCTGCCCGCAATGCTGGTTAATTCCGCTGCCAACAGCCCACCCGTGCACGATTCGGCACACGTGATTTTTTGTTTACGCACAGTCAATTCGGATGCGATGTATTCAAGTCGTGTCATGATGTTCTCGGTTCAGGGCGCAGTTTTCAGGCTACCTAACGCATAGCAAAATCACCCTCAAAACTACACACAATCATTTTAAAATCAATATCCTGCGGGATAACCTCGCCCCGCATCCCCTCTTGGCTTGCCTGCACAAAACGAATATGCGTGAAATATTTATTCGCCGATACCTCAGGCAACGCCCCCAAACTTTGCGGAATTTCAATCGTAAGCAAATGAATATTTTGTTCCATTTTGCTGTGTTCATAATGCCCTGCTTCGGCATGGCATTGCACAACAACTTGATTTCTACGCAAAATTTCCAGCAGCAAATGCACCGCATGATAGGTTGGCATCATAAATTCGCTCCAACGATGCAAATCCTGCCTGCGCTTTGCCGCATCAACCTTTTGCCAAAAATAATAACTCGGCAACTCAACAGGCGTTGTTCCGCCCGCCACCAGCATCCGCTGTTTTACCGCCATCAGCCATTCATTTTCACGAATATGCTGCCCAAATTTTTGCTGCACTTCCTGCAAATTCTGCGCCGTTTGGTTCAACCGCTCCAACATCGGCGCATCATTTTGATATTTCTCACTTTGCCGTTGGCGTTCCAACTCCTGCAAAATATCCAACTTCAATTCCGCACGCGACGAGCTTTCCATAATCTCAAACAACGTGCTCAACGCAATATGGTGCGACCATTTATCATCGCCAGAGGTGGCATGGTTGAAGCGGTTGAACAAATGCTCAATGCGAATCAAGCTGCGAACGCGCTCAGTCAATGGGTGGTCAAAATTCAACATCTATCTGATTTTCCTTGTGTTTCACTAGCAAAACATCGTTTCAGGCAGCCTGAAACAACGCTAAATACGCGCGATGTTGCCGTTCAACCGCTTGCTGCAAATCTTTCAGGCTGCCTATATTGGCAATCACATCATCTGCAACGCGCACACGCACTTCATCGCTCACTTGGCTAGCCATAATGGCGCGAACAGCTGCTTCTGTCAAACCATTGCGCGCCATCACACGCTGCACACGAATATTATCGGGGCAAGTAACCACCAAAATCCGCTGCACAAGTGATTGAAAAATAGGATGTTCTATCAAAGTAGGAATTTCCACCACACCATAGGCAGCCTGAAAACCCTTTTGCTGCTGCTGAATTTCCGCAAAAATCAACGGATGCAAAATTGCCTCCAACTTCGCCTTCTCTTGCTCATCCGCAAACACCCGATCGCGCATATAAGCGCGATTAAGGCAGCCTGAAAGCGTAATCGCATCATCACCAAACTGCTGGCGAATCTGCTGCAATGCCACGCTATCCTCCGTTTGCGTAAGCTGCCGCGCAATTGCATCCGCATCAATTCTCGGCACACCCAAAGCAGAAAAATCGGCAGCGACTTGACTCTTGCCACTACCGATTCCACCTGTTAGCCCAATCCAAACAGTCATCTTAAAAGCCTGATTTCATTAGCCACCAACGAATAAATCCGCCGACTGAACCATGAAACAAAAACACAAACCAGCCAGCAACTGCCAAGCATGGACCAAATGCCATGGGTGTATTGCGCGCAATGCGTTTCACTAAAAACGCCGCAATACCCACAAGAGAAGCCACAAGCAAAACAATAGGCAAAACAGCAACGCCCAACCAAGCACCAATTGCCGCCAGCAATTTGAAATCGCCGTAGCCCATGCCCTCTTTGCCTGTGAGTAGCTTAAATGCCCAATACAACGCCCACAGGCTCATATAGCCCACCATTGCGCCAATAACTGCTTGTTCCAATGGCACAAAACTTGTTTTCAAGTTAAACAGCAACCCGAACCATATCAATGGCAAGGTCAACTCGTCAGGCAATAATTGCGTATCCGCATCAATAAACGTCATCGCAATCACATATGCCGTAAATACGCACGCGCCGATGGTTTCCAGCGAATAGCCATATTGCCATGCCATCAGCCCAAACAACACACCTGTTAGCAATTCCACCAAGGGATAGCGGATACTGATCGGCGTATGACAAGAATAGCATTTGCCACGCAAAATCAACCAACTAATCACAGGAATATTTTGCCAAGGCTTAACGCCAGCCCCGCAATTTCCGCAGCGTGATGGCGGCGTGATTAAGTTAAAAGCAGGCTGCTCAATGGCTTCCAGTTCCAAATGTTCTCTCGCTGCCCGTGTCCACGTATTATTCAGCCACACGGGCAAGCGATAAATGACCACATTGAGAAAACTGCCAACTGCTAGACCAAAGATAACAGCAAAGACAATAATAATATCCAATGTTTATTCCTTAACCGATTGCATCGCCCATGTTGAATAATGGCAGATACATCGCAACCAAAATTACACCTACAATACTACCTAATACAACCATAATGATGGGTTCCATTAAGGATGAAAGTGTCGCTACTGCCGCATCCACCTCATCTTCATAAAACTCAGCTACTTTATTTAACATATCATCCAATGCACCTGATTCTTCACCAATGGAGGTCATTTGCACCACCATATTAGGAAAAATACCTGATGCTTGCATACCTGATGTGAGCGAAATACCTTGATTCACTTTGCTGCGAATTTCATAAGTAGCTTCTTCGTAGATAATATTGCCTGATGCACCTGCAACAGAATCCAACACTTCCACCAACGGCACACCTGCAGTAAACAGAGTTGCTGTTGTACGCGCCCAACGTGCAACCGTTGCTTTGCGCACAATTTCACCAAAAATAGGCATTTTCAGTAACCATCCATCCACGCGTTTTTGAAATGCAGGAGAACGTTTATGAAATTGAACTAAGCCAACTATCGCACCAATCAATATTGGAATAATTATCCATCCTTGATTTACAAAAAAATCAGACAAATTCATCATCCATTGCGTCAAACCTGGTAATTCTGCACCCAGACCGTCATAGATTTTCTTAAATGATGGCAATACAAACATCATCATAACAATGATGAGCACAATCGCCACCACAATCACAGCAATCGGATAAGTGAGCGCACTTTTTACTTTTTTCTTAATGGCTTGTGTTTTTTCCATATAGGTTGCCAACTTATCTAGCAAACCTTCCAATACACCACCCGCTTCGCCAGCAGCAACCAAGTTGCAATAAAATTTATCAAAATATTTAGGATGTTGTGAAAAAGAACTTGCCAAGGAATTACCTTGCTCAACGCTATTTTTTACATCCAGTAGCAAATTGGTCATTGCTGCATTAGAATGACCTTTCGCTACAATATCAAATGCTTGCATCAATGGCAAACCCGCTTTCATCATAGTAGATAACTGACGTGTAAACACCGTAATATCTGCAGAAGTAATCTTCTTCTGGCGTTGTTTTTTCATTTTTGTCAGTTGAATGATTTTGATTTGGCGGCGGGCTAACTTTTGGCGTGCTTCGTCTTCTGTTTTCGCAACCACCTCACCGCGCACAATCGAATCACTTTGCAGGCTTTTGCCTTCAAACTGATAGCGGTTGCCTTTTTCTACTTTCTTAACATTTGCAGCAGGCTTTTTTGCTACTACTTTCTTGGGAGCTGCTTTTTTAGCAGGTTTTGCTAGAGATGCCATAATAATTCCTTCAATTTAGACAATTATTCATTTGTTGTTGCAATTACTTCCTCCAATGAAGTAATACCTTGCATAACTTTCAACAATCCAGAACGACGCAAATCCACCAATCCTTCTTCGTAAGCAATATTGGCAATATCTACTTCTGTACCGCCCTTCATAATGACTGCTTTCATTTTTTCGGTCATAGGCATTACTTCATATAAGCCAGCACGCCCTTTATACCCCTTGCCCTTACAAGCATCGCAACCAACAGGACGATACATTGTCCACTCTTTTGCCAAATCCTCTTCTGAGAAGCCCACGTCCAACAATGCTTCTTTAGGCGGACGTTCCATCGGCTGCTTACAAGCCACACATAAACGACGCGCCAAACGTTGCGCCATAATCAAGTTTACGGCACTAGCAATATTAAATGGTGCCACGCCCATATTGAGCATACGTGACAATGTCGCCGGTGCATTATTGGTATGCAAGGTTGAGAATACCATGTGCCCTGTTTGCGCCGCTTTAATTGCAATATCAGCAGTTCCCAAATCACGAATCTCACCAATCATGATAACATCCGGGTCTTGCCGCAGGAATGCTTTTAGCGCAGCCTCAAATGTTAAACCCTGCTTATCATTCACGTTTACTTGGTTGATCCCCGGCAAGTTAATCTCTGCAGGGTCTTCTGCGGTAGAAATATTGATGTCTTCGGTATTAAGAATATTTAAGCAAGTGTAGAGCGATACCGTTTTACCTGAACCTGTTGGTCCCGTTACCAACACCATGCCGTATGGACGGTTAATGGCTTCCAAAATCAGTTCTTTTTGGAAATCTTCAAAGCCTAGTTGGTCAATATTCAAGCTGGCTGCGTCTGAATTCAAAATACGCATCACCACTTTTTCGCCAAACAAACAAGGCATGGTGTTCACACGAAAGTCAATGGCTTTGGCGTTTTTGGAAAATTGCAACTGGATACGACCATCTTGCGGAACACGCTTTTCGGAAATATCCATTTTTGCCATCACCTTAATCCGCGATGCCAACTGGTTGCGCACAGAAAGCGGCGGTTGCACCACTTCACGCAACTGACCATCGGTACGGAAGCGAACGCGCGCCATAAATTCATAAAATTCAAAGTGAATATCAGATGCGCCTGACTGAACAGCGTCTGAAAGAATTTTCTGGATGAAGCGGGCAACAGGACCATCCTCTTCTTCCACACCATCCACAATCATTGCAGGAGCTTGACCACTTTCCAGCTGCGCGGCGGCAACATCCATCTCTTTAAGCAATTCGTTGTTGCTTTGACCAAACCAATCCAGCACATTGGTTAATTGATCATCACGCACCACAACCAGCTCAACTTGCAATCCCGATGCGAACGCCAGTTTTTGCACATTTTGGATTTGTGTGGGGTCCGAAACGCCCACATACAAAGAACGTCCGCGCTTCAACAATGGGATACAACGAAATTCTTTCATTTGTTCCGATGTCATCACATCTTTAATTACGCGGCTGCGCGGATAGTAATTCAAATCCAAAACAGGGTAATTAAACAAGCGGGCGCACAATTCTGCCAACGCTTCTGGCGTAATGATTTTGTCGTTAAAAAGCAGGGGTAAAACGGGTTTTTCCGCCTTTACTGCTGTTTGATATTTTTCAATATTGTCTTGTGGAACAAGTTTTTGCTGTACCAAAATACGCAATAAACCAATACTCATGCTGCTTCCTGTTTATTTTTATGCTTAATTAGGCAGCCTGAAAAACCTCGGGCTGCCTTGTTGCGTTAAACTGTAAATTTCTTGGGCGATTATACCAAATCTCGCTTTGAGTGTTGCTTTATCTTAGCAAATGTAAAGTTTTTTAGGGAAAAGCGTTTTATTTGTGCGACAAATGAAAAAAAGCAGCTGAATTTAGCTGCTTTTTTAATTGGTGCCGGCGGCAGGAATCGAACTCGCGACCCCCTGATTACAAGTCAGGTGCTC
>CAUSAG010000018.1:0-45826 GCA_963529665.1 uncultured Kingella sp. | reverse complement strand
TTTCGCTGGCGGCGGGGTTGAGCGTGGCAACGTTGTCGCGCTATTTGGGCGGCACACGGCGGCTGGTGCGCGTGATGCCGAATACGCCTGCGCAGGTGGGCGAAGGCGTGGCGGGGCTGTTTGCCGCAGATGATGTGAGCGCGGCGGATAGGGCAACGGCGGAAGCGATTATCGCCGCGTCGTGCCGTTTGACTTTTTGGCTGAACGATGAAGCGCAGATGCACACGGTTACGGCGGTTTCAGGCAGCGGCTCGGCGTATGTGTTTTATTTGATGAACGCCTTGCAGCAGGCGACGCAGGATTTGGGCTTTGACGCGGCGCAATCGCGCGAATTGAGCTTGCAAACATTTCGTGGGGCGGTGGAATTGGCATCGCAATCGGGCGCGGATTTTGCCGCCTTGCAAGACGCGGTTACCAGCAAGGGCGGCACGACGTTTGCCGCGCTGGAAACGTTCCGCCAGCGAGCGCTGGCGGAACATTTGCGCGAGGGGGTGAATGCGGCGGCGGCCCGGTCGGTGGAGCTGGGGCGGGAGTTGGGGTAGCGCGGTAGGCAGCCTGAAAATAAAAAACCGTTTGGTGTTGTGCCAAACGGTTTTGTGTTTTCAGGCTGCCTTTGGGGAAAATTTTTATTTCTTTTTTAAGAAACTAAACCAAAAAATAGCACTAATAAACGCAAGCATAATCATGCACACTGCAACGCCCGCAGAAACACTTGCATTACTGGTTTGAGCTGGTTGCGCTTGATAAGCATGCTGTTGCTGGCTTCTATTTTTACTATATACAGCCGTGTTTTGAGCTTGCATACTTTGTAACTCACGCTCTAATTGATTGATTTTTGCTTGTTGCTGTTGAATGGCTTGCTCACGTTGCTGCAAAAGAGCTTGGTCATACATGGCTTGTTGCTGTGCCAGCAATGCGTCTAGCTGTGCTTTATATGCTTCGGTTTCGGCTTGCTGTTGCCGGGCAAACTCATCAGCTTGCTGTTGCGCAAGCAGTGCATCTTGTTCAGCTTGGTCTGCCTGCTGCCGTAAAGTACCTAAATAACTAACGCCACCATTAGCTGGAGTAAAATCAGTTTGTCTGACTTGATGTTCTGTCTCATAAGGCATACTGTTGTTACCTCGTTAATTTATGGTTGTTCTCCAAAATCATTATCGCCATCGGTGCCTTTAAAGCAATGCAGATAAATCGTCATGAAAAACCAGATTATAGATATAATTATTATTATAACAATATATTCAAACACTTCTGCATTTGGCTCTACAGTTTCAATATATCCAATAAGCATAAGCGGAATAACCATGAATATCGCTAATATAGGAGCTGATGCAAGCAAACTTAGCCACCCATTTCTATTTAAGTCATGTAACCTTCCAATCATTAAATAAACATCTATAAATATGGAAAAAGCATACCCAAGCAAAAATAACAATATAAAAAATCCTGAATTTTGATGCATTTGCAACAACTTATTTACAATATTAAAAAACATCATAAATAGAACACCAAAGAGAATGCGATAACCCAAAAAAGGCAATCGCGACATACGCCTTATTTCCACGATGTATCCTTTAATTAAAAATTAAACCTATGATATACTGCAAAAATCGCTTAAACCACCAAACAAAAATGTTTAACTCCGCATTTTTAATGGTATAAATCACACTTTTTTGAGAATTAGATATGGAAATTCACGATAAAATTCGCGTGATGCGAGAAATCAACCAATGGACACAGGAAGATATGGCTGAAAAACTGTCTATGTCCGCCAATGGATATGCCAACATAGAACGCGGAAAAACCGCAATTAATTTAGATAAATTAAAACAAATTGCAGATATATTTAATATTGACATAGTTGAATTGCTAGCCAATCAAGATAAAACCTTTTTCTTTTCTATTGGCGACCATAACAATAGCCACAATGGAAATGGGGCAACTGACAAATTGCAAGCGTTGCTTGATTTGAAGGATGAATTGTTAGAACAGAAAAACAATGAGATTGCTGCGTTAAAACAAATTATTCAATTACTGCAACAACAAATAGAAAATTAAGACAATGATTGAGGCAGCCTGAAAACGGATAATACGTTTTCAGGCTGCCTTTTTGTATTCAAATTACAGCGCAGTGATGGCGGTAATCAAACCCAGCACCACACCTGGCGCGTTAGCGATGGCAACGGGGTAATCGCGCTGCGGTTTCATCAAGCCATAAATCACCCACAATGTGCAGTTGATAGCGGCGGCAAGCGGTTGAATCGGGCTGCCTTTGTGCCCTGCCAAATTGGCTTGGATTTGCGCGATGTAGGCAAAATACATGCACACGGCGGCGATGGTGGCTACGATAGACAATATTTTGACTTGTTTTTCATTCAAGGTTTTCATGTTTTCCCTGTTGATTTGGGTTGCAAAGCTGTAATCATACTACATTTTCCAAAATATCCAAAATAAGACAAGCCTTTACGCGCCGTGCAAAGGCAGCCTGAAATGCCGTTTTCCGTTTTCAGGCTGCCTTTGGCTACGTGCTAAAATCGCCCGTTTTCATCCATCCGAAAGCCCAAAATGCAAGACCCGTATCAATCGCTAGAAAATCTGCAAGACCCCGCTACGCAACAATTCATCGCGCAAGCGTACGCCGAAACGCTGGCGCAGTTTTGCCAATCGCCCGAATACTCCGCCCTGCGCGATGACATCCTTGCCCAGCTGCAAGACGAACGCCAAATCCCGTTTTGCCAAGAACACCGCGCGCGGATGTACCACTTTCATCAATCGCCCGAATACCCCAAGGGCGTGTATCGCGTGTGCAGCGCCGCCAGCTATCGCGCGGGCTTGCCCGAATGGCAAACGCTGTTTTCCGTTGCCGATTTTGACGACATCTTGGGCGACGATGTGTATTTAGACGGCGTGTCACATTATGTTGAGCAGCCTGAAATCGCGCTGCTCACGCTCTCGCAAGCAGGTTCAGACGCGGCATACACCATTGAATTCAACCTTGCCACGCGCCAAATTGTGGAAAACGGTTTTCACTTTCCGCTGGGCAAAAACCACATCACATGGCGCGATGAAAACAGCGTGTGGGTGTGCCCTGCTTGGGATGAACGCCAGCTCACGCCATCGGGCTATCCGCGCGAAGTTTGGCTGCTGCAGCGCGGGCAGAGTTTTGATGAAGCCCAAGCCATTTTCAGGCAGCCTGAAAACGGCGTGATGGTGCACGCATGGCGTTACCTAGACCCGCAAGGCGCGCCGATTGATTTGATTGAATCCGCCAGCAGCTTCTTCCAAAAAACCTATTATCAAGTGGGCAAAACGGGCGACATCCAAGCCCTTGCCCTGCCCAGCGATGCCGATATTGCGGGCTATATTGCTGGGCAGCTTATCGTTCAACTCAAAACCGCATGGCATCGCGCCAACCAAAGCTACGCCGCAGGCAGCCTGATTGCCGTTAAGCTCAACAAAGGCATGCTCGGCGAAGCCTTTTGCCTGATTACGCCCAACGCGCAGCAAGCCATAGAAAGCGTGGAAACCACGCGCCGCTTCATCATCGCCAATCTGCTGGACAACGTTTCAGGCAGCCTGAAAGCATGGCAATGGCAAAACGGCGCATGGCACGAAACCGCCCTGCCCAGCCTGCCCAACGGCGCGATAGACCTTACCGACCAGCCATGGGGCGGCGACGTGCTTTACCTTGCCGCCAGCGATTTCACCACGCCGCTCACGCTCTACGCGCTGGATTTAAGCGTGATGGAACTGAGCGTGATGCGCCGCCAAATCGCCCAATTCAACGCCCAAGACATTATTGTGGAACAACATCACGCCCCATCGGCAGACGGCACACCCATCCCGTATTACTGGGTGGGCAAACAGCCAAGGCAGCCTGAAACGCCCACGCTGGTTTACGTTTACGGTGGCTTCAACGTGCCCGAGCTGCCGCACTATCTGGGCAGCATCGGCAAACATTGGTTGGAACAAGGCAACGCCTTTGTGCTGGCGAACATACGCGGCGGTGGCGAGTTCACCGGCTGGCACGAAGCCGCCCAACGCCAACACAAACACAAATCCGTGGACGACCTGCTCGCCGTTGTCGCCCATCTTTGCCAACAAGGTTACAGTCGCGCCGAACGCATCGCCATCCAAGGCGGCAGCAACGGCGGGCTAATCGTTGCCAGCGCGTACACAAGGCAGCCTGAAAACATCGGCGCAATGGTGTGCGAAGTGCCGCTCACCGATATGCTGCGCTACCCACAGCTCTACGCAGGCGCAAGCTGGATAGAAGAATACGGCGACCCCGCCGACCCGCAAATGCGCGACCACCTTGCCGCCTTCTCCCCCTACCACAACATTTCAGGCAGCCTGAACTACCCGCCCGCGCTCATCACCACCAGCCTAGCCGACGACCGCGTACACCCCGCCCACGCGCTCAAATTCCACGCCAAACTGCGCGAACAGCACGCCCCCAGCCATCTTTATGCCCCCGAAAGCGGCGGACACACAGGTAACGGCACGCAAGAAGAAACCGCCGCAGAACTCGCCTGCGTACTGCGCTTTTTAGCGGAGACGATTGGCAAAGCGTGAAGCGGTGGGAGATTTAAGGACTGTGCAATTTTTGTCATATTGATTTGTCGTGTTGATTAGCACGCGGATAAGTTTTCAGGCTGCCTTGGGTATTGATTACCCAAAGGCAGCCTGAAAACTTTGTTTCTTTCTGTATTCAACGGCAGCCTGAAAGCCAAACGCCGTGTCCAACACAATGAATAAAATGGAACGGCGACGGCTCGTCGCCAAACCACGCCTGTCCACCTGTTTAATTTTCCCAAACACCAGCAAACTCTTTTTCAGGCTGCCTTGTGAATAATCCGCCCCTACCAAAAGCAGCCTGAAAGCCAAACGCCACCATAAAATGAAAACCAATCCCCCCACATTTGCACTCCACCACCCTAAATGGAACAAAAATTGCTTATTTCTTAACAAAACACAACAAATTCCTAACAAAACCCACTATAATCCCCGCAACAGAATATTTACTCCACCGCAAACTCATGATGCAGACCACCACAGCACAACGCCCCCCCAGTTGGTACAAGCAAATCCCCGTTTACATCCAGCTTATGCGCGCCGACAAACCCATTGGCACCCTGCTGCTGCTCTGGCCCACCCTATGGGCGATTTGGATTGCCGCCGAAGGCAGCCCCAAGCTCAGCACCGTCGCCCTATTCGCGCTCGGCACCTTCCTGATGCGCAGCGCAGGCTGCGTGGCAAACGACTGGGCAGACAAAGATTTTGACCGCCACGTCGCCCGCACGCAAAATCGCCCCTTCGCCCGCAACGCCGTAACGCCGCGCGAAGCCAAACGGCTCATCATCGTGTTATGTTTTCTCGCCGCGCTGTGCCTGATTCCGTTTAGCTACACCACATGGCTGATGGCAATCCCCGCGCTGTGCCTTGCTTTCACCTATCCCTTCGCCAAGCGCATTTTCCCCATTCCCCAGCTGTATCTGGGCATGGCATTCTCATTCGGCATCCCGATGGCATTTATCGCCATCACAGGCAGCGTGCCCAGCATTGCATGGTGGCTATTTTTCGCCAACGTATTCTGGACACTTGCCTACGACACGCTCTACGCCATGGCAGACAAAGAAGACGACCTAAAAATCGGCATCAAAACTTCCGCCATCACTTTCGGCAGCTACGATGCCGAAGCCGCCATGTTCTGCCATGGCATTTTTGATATTTTGATGATACAAGTGGGCAGCCAACTGGGCGCAGCGTGGGTGTATTGGGTCGCATTAATTTTGGTGGTTTATTGGCAATGGCAGCAATACCTGCGCGTGGAAAACCGCGACCGCCAAGAATGCCACGCCGCCTTTTTGGACAACAACCGCATCGGCTGGCTGTGGCTGGCTGCCATCGCCGCCCATTTCGCTTTTTACTGATTACTGATAATGCAACAAACGCCGCGCCCAACCTTAAATATGGTTTGGCGTGGCGTTTTTGGTTTTTCAGGCTGCCTTAATCTTTACATCATGGCGAACAAAGGCAGCCTGCGAAGCGCAGCGGAGTTGCGAAGCTAAAACGAGTGCAACAAGTTTCAGCGTAGCCAAAACCAAATACGGCAACAAAGTTAAAACGTTTCGCCTTGCCCAACCGCGCCGCATCCGTTTCAGGCTGCCTTTATCGCATCCCATCCACAGCCAAGAAAAATATTCTGCAAATTTAAGTTAAATCGCGTCTAATATCGTAAAATACCCCTGTTTACAAAAACCATTTCAGGCTGCCTGAAATCCATAAGGACATCCCATGACACACAAAACCCCCACTCTACTCGGCGGCGCGATGATTATCGCGGGCACAGTTATCGGCGCGGGCATGCTCGCCAACCCTACTGCCACATCAGGCGTATGGTTTATCGGCTCGCTGGTGGTGCTGCTATACACCTGGTTCTCCATGCTCGCATCGGGGCTGATGATTTTGGAAGCCAACACCCATTACCCCGTTGGCGCCAGTTTTGACACCCTTGTGCGCGATTTGCTCGGCAAAGGCTGGAACATCGTCAATGGACTATCCGTTGCCTTTGTGCTGTATTTGCTCACTTATGCTTATATTTTTGTTGGCGGCAGGCTCACCACCGTGGCGCTTGGCTTCAACCCCGATAGCACGCTGTGGCTGGGGCAGCTGGCGTTTTTCATCATCTTCGCAGGCTGCGTGTGGTATTCCGCGCGCGTGGTGGACAGATTGTCCAGCATTCTGATTGGTGGCATGATCATCGCCTTTATCTGGGCAACAGGCGGGCTGCTCAGCACCGCGCAACTGCCCATCTTGCTGGATAGCGCCGCGCCAGCAGGCACCAGCTATTGGATTTACCTTGGCACCGCCCTGCCCGTGTGCCTTGCTTCGTTTGGCTTTCATGGCAATGTGTCCAGCCTGTATAAATATTTCAACGGCGACGCGCCCAAAGTTGCCCGCGCCTTGTGGATTGGCACGTTGATTGCGCTGGTGATTTATGCGCTGTGGCAGCTTGCCATCCAAGGCAATTTGCCGCGCAACGCCTTCGCGCCCGTTATCGCAGCCGATGGCGACGTTGCCGTGCTGATTGGCGAATTATCCAAATTTGTTACCACTGGCAGCATGACCAAAGTGTTGGCGTTTTTCTCTTATATGGCGATTGCCACATCGTTTTTGGGCGTAACGCTGGGCTTGTTTGACTATCTGAGCGACTTGTTTGGCTTTGACAACAGCCGCGCGGGGCGCACCAAAACCGCCGCCATCACCTTCTTGCCACCGTTGATTGCCTGCCTGCTCTATCCTTTGGGCTTTGTGGGCGTTATCGGTTATGTGGGCTTGGCGGCGACGGTGTGGGTGGCGATTGTGCCTGCGCTGATGCTGCGCGCGGCGCGCAAAAAATTTGGCGCGGGCAAAGGCTTTCGCGTGTTTGGCGGCGCTTGGCTGATGATTTGGGTGCTGCTGTTTGGCGTGGCGAACATCGTTGCCCAGTTGCTCAGCCGCGCGGAAATCTTGCCTGTGTTTAAAGGCTAATAGCTTTTCAGGCTGCCTTTGCCTGCCACAGCGTGTTGATGCTTTCAGCTTGTCGCGCAAGTATAGGCAGCCTGAAAACCGTTTATCTTGTTTTTAAAGGAAAATCATGTTCACCAAATCGCTTTTAGCTGTAACCTTCTCTGCTGCAACCCTATTCGCTGCCGCAGGCGTTCAGGCTGCCCCCTTGTCGTATAAAACCCAAGCCGCCAACGTCAAAATTAACTGCACCAAAATCAAAGGAGAAAAAGAGCCGCGTTGCCACGAGCTCAGCGTTGCCTATCCGCAAACGGGCGACAAAACGCTGGACGCTTGGGCGCTGGCAACCATTAAACAATCGGTGGGCAGTAAAGACTTATCCGCCGCAGGCTTAAAGAAATTTTTAAGCAAAAACGGCGATGTGGTGGAAACCAACAAATCCAATCAGGCGCTGGGCAAAGACGAATACCCCTGCGCCTTGGATTTCATTCGCACGCTGGAATTGGAAGGGCAAACGCCGCAATACGCTGTGTTTGGGCATGAAGAATGGGAATACACCTGCGGCGCGCACGGCAACGGCTCACATGGTCTTTTTGTATTGAAGCGCGGCGATGCCAAAGCCAAACCCTTGGGCTTAAAAGATATTTTGCTGCCCAAGCAAAAAGCAAAACTGGTGGCGCTGCAAAAAGAGGGCTACATCAAATATCTGCAACAAAGCGCCGAATACAGCGCCCAAGACGCGCGCGCGTATGTGGACGAATACAACAGCGAGGGCTTCAAAGGCACAGACAACTGGCGTTTTGCTAAAGGCGGCTTGGTGTTCCTATTCCAAAGCTACGAAATCGGCGCGTATGCGCTCGGTCGCCCCGAAGTGTTCCTGTCTAACCAGCAGTTAAAAGGCATTATCAAGCCCGAGATTCTGCGCGAGGCGGCGCAGTATCAAGTAAGCCCTGAAATTTTGCGCCAAGAAAAAGAATGGAGAGACGCGGAAGCGGCGGCGAAAAAAGAGCAGACGAAGTAGATTGAATTGGCTAAACAGATTTTCAGGCTGCCTATGCTGTGTTAAAGGCAGCCTGAAACGAAGTGCGGCGCAGTTAAAACCATCAAAGGAACAACAATGAGACACCTTTTATTACCTGCAAAAATCATTGGCGTATTGTGGATTATCTTCAGCATAGGTCTTTCCCGAACCCCCAAAGTGAACAATAACCAAGCGGAATTTTTAATATTCGCCATCAATGTGCTTGGTATTTCTAGTATCGCTTTTCTTTATGGGCATAGCCGTGGCAAGAAAGGCTTAAATGCAAGCTGGATTGGCAAAGTATTTATCATTTTGTGTGCATCATTGCCCTTATTAGTCATTGCAAATAAACCATGGATGGATACAGTCATGAATTTGGCATTCAGCACCGTGTTTGTTGCACTCACTTTTTATTTGCCCTACCGCGCAGGCAGCAAACTGGGCTATCAGGAATACGAAGCCGCAGAAGATAAGGTGTGGAAATCAACAGCGTTGTTTACACTTTTCGGATTTTGGATGCAGACAAGTTTGGCGGGTTTCGCAGGTTGTCAAGAATGCCGCAAGGCACGGCGAAGCCGCATGGTTCTTGATAATCTGCGAAAGCTGCTAAATCATCATGCAGCCAAAAAACGAAAGCTAGGCAGCCTGAAAAAGTGTAAATAACGCGACCTTTTCCAACAGATGAAGAGCTGCCACCGATGGAACGCTTTGACCTAATGAGCGAGGGCGCAAAACGCATCGCGGGGCTGATTTCCGCCAGCACGCGGCTGAAAGAGTATCAAGGCAAAGTCAAAGCCCGCGCCCAAGCCACCGCCGATGAAGTGGCGCAGGCGATAAAAAAAGGCGGGCTGTCGCACGACACCGCCGAGCAAATCCGCAAACA
Source organism: uncultured Kingella sp. (assembly GCA_963529665.1). GTDB lineage: Bacteria > Pseudomonadota > Gammaproteobacteria > Burkholderiales > Neisseriaceae > Kingella_B. Next base: position 36,416 of record CAUSAG010000018.1, on the reverse strand, counting down.
AATTTTGGGGATTGCGGTATGACCGAAAAAAACAATTTTAGGCAGCCTGAAAACCATAATCCGCCCAACAATAACCGCACGCCGATGGTGTTGCTGCCTTATCAGCAACGCTGGATTGCCGACCCCGCGTATGTGAAAGTATGCGAAAAATCGCGCCGTATCGGTTTAAGCTGGGGCGAAGCGGCGGATAGTGCCTTGCTGGCAGCGCAAACCAGTGGCATGAACGTTTGGTACATCGGCTACAACAAAGACATGGCGTTGGAATTTATCCACGATTGCGGCAACTGGGCGAAGTTCTACGGCTTGGCAGCAGATGAAGTGGAAGAGACGGAAGAAGTATTTGCCGATGGCGACGACAAGCAGGCGGTGTTGGCGTTTGTGATTCGCTTCGCGTCGGGCTGGCGCATCACCGCGCTGTCCAGCCGTCCCAACAACCTGCGCGGTAAACAAGGGCGCGTGATTATTGACGAAGCCGCGTTCCATGACGACTTGCCAGAGCTACTCAAAGCCGCAATGGCGTTGCTGATGTGGGGCGGGCAGGTGCACATCATCTCCACCCATGACGGCGTGGATAACCCATTTAATGAATTGATTACCGACTGCCGCGAAGGCAAAAAGCCCTACACCGTGCACCGCATTACCTTTGGCGATGCGCTCGCAGACGGCTTATACAAACGCATCTGCCTACGGCGCGGCATAGATTGGACAGCCGAAGGCGAAGCCGCATGGGTTGCCGAAATCCGCGCCAGCTACGGCGACGATGCAGCGGAAGAGCTGGACTGCATCCCCAAAAACGGCGGTGGCAAATGGCTGAATCGCGCCTTGATAGAAAGCCGAATGTCGCCCTACACGCCTGTGCTGCGCTACGACCAAACAGACGAGTTCGCCCTGCTGCCCGAGCACCAACGCGCCGCCGAAGTGGCAGACTGGCTTTCAGGCAGCCTGAAACCGCTGTTAGCCGCGTTGGACAACACCCGCCACAGCTTTGTTGGCGTGGATTTCGCCCGCAACGGCGACCGCAGCGCGATTGTGCCGTTAATCCGCCAGCAAAATCTTAATCTCTATACGCCGTTTATCTTGGAACTGGGCAATATGCCGTTTAAACAGCAAGAGCAAATCTGCGCCTATCTGTTGGCAGGCTTGCCCAACCTGCTCGGCGCGGCTTTGGACGCACGCGGCAACGGTCAATACCTTGCCGAAGCCATGCAAGACCAATTCGGCGGCGAGCGCGTGCAAGCTGTGATGTTGTCGGAGAACTGGTATCGCGCCCATACCGCGCCATTTAAAGCCGCGCTGGAAGACGGCACGCTGGATAAATTGCCGCGCGATGAAGACATCTTGACCGACCTACGCGCCTTTGAATTAGTGAAAGGCGTGCCGCGCATTCCCGACACCCGCACGCGCGGGCAAGATGGCAACAAACGCCACGGCGACACCGCCATCGCGCTGGTTTTGGCGCACTACGCCAGCCGAGAACTCAATATCGGCGCGGTGCGCGTTGCCAGTCGCGCGGTGCGCCGTGAAAGTAGATTGACCAATGGCTATTGATTTCAGGCAGCCTGAAACAGGAACTCTCCCCATGAAACCCCATCTCAAACTCAAAACCCCGCACGGCACCATCGTCCCCACCGCCGCGCAGCTGTCCAGCCAAATCGCCGTGCTGGCGCGCTTCGGCATGGGCGGCTTTGGCGGCTGGCTGCCCAACCCCGACCCCATCCTGCGCAAAATGGGGCGGCAGATTGATGTGTACCGCGAGCTGCTGCGCGACCCGCTGGTTGGCGGGCAAGTGCGCCGCCGCAAAGCCGCCGTGGCGCGGCTGCAATGGCGACTGGACGGCGACGATGTGCCGCAAAACGTGCGCGATACCATTGCCGCTGCCTTAACCGACCACGACCTAGACCGCCTGATTAAAGACATCTTAAACGCCACCTTGTTTGGCTATCAGCCGATAGAAATCATTTGGCAACAAGGCAGCTTATGGCTGCCTGAACGCATCATTGCCAAGCCGCCCGAATGGTTTGGCTTTGACGATGACGCGCAACTGTATTTCCACCAAAACGGCGCAACCACCGAGCCGCTGCCTGCTTACAAATTTCTCTGCCCCACGCAGGAAGCCGATTACCGAAACCCCTACGGCTTGGGCGATTTGGGCTTGGTGTTTTGGGCGGTAACGTTTAAACGTGCAGGGCTGAAATTCTGGGCGGAATTTACGCAAAAATACGGCAGCCCGTGGCTCATTGGCAAAGAACCGCGCAGCAACACCGATGCGGATACCAATAAACTGCTGGACGCGCTGGAAGCCCTAGTCGGCAACGCGGTCGGCACAATCCCCAGCGACAGCAGCGTAGAAATCCACGAAGCCAGCGGCAAAGCCGCTTCGGTAGATGCCTACGACAAGCTTATTCGCTATTGCCGCAGCGAAATCAACATCGCGCTGCTCGGGCAAGACCAAACCACCGAAGCCAACACCAACCATGCCAGCGCAACGGCAGGGCTGGAAGTAACCGATGATATTCGCGACAGCGATAGCCGACTGGTTGCCGCCGCCATCAATCAGCTGATTGACTGGATTTGCGAACTCAATTTCGGCGATGTCGCCCGCCCCAAATTTGTGTTGTATGAAGCCGAAGAATACGGCTCAACCGAGCTTGCCCAGCGCGATTACCACCTGCACCAAATCGGCGCACGGTTTAGCAATGCTTACTTTGCCCGCGCCTATGGTTTCAAAGACGGCGATTTGCTGCCCGAAAGGCAGCCTGAAAATGCCAATTTCGCCGAACCCAGCCCATACCACGAACACAGCGCAGCGGCGGACGTGCCGCAAATTATGGAAACCGCCGTTTCAGGCAGCCTGAACACCCATGCGCCCGACCTAACCCGCGAGCTGGTAGGCAGCCTGAAACACGGCGCAACGCCCGAAGCCGTCTTGCAGCAGCTTGCCGACAGCTATCCCGACTGGGACGATGCCGCCATGCAGAACGAACTGGCGCGGCTGATTTTCCTTGCCGATGTGGTCGGACGGTTGGAAGCGCAAGCAGAATTGGCGGAGGGCTAAACCGTGAACCAAACCGAAATCGCCGCGCTGTTCCAAATGCAGCCTGAAAACGCCATCGCCTACCTCAAACAAAAGCACATCGCCGAAAGCTGGGACTGGCAAGATATGCTGGACGATGCCCACGTCTCCGCCTTTACCATCGCCAAAAGCGCGGAATTAGACGTAGCCACCGACATTTACCAAGCCGTGCTTAAAGCCGCCGAAAGCGGGCAAACGTTCAGCGACTTCAAACGCCAACTCACCCCCGTGTTGCAACAAAAAGGCTGGTGGGGCAAACAAACCGTGCCCAACCCCGACACAGGCGAGCTGCAAAACGTTCAACTCGGCAGCCCCTACCGCCTAAAAACCCTCTACCTGACCAATCTGCAATCCGCCTACATGGCAGGACGCTACGCCGAAATGACCGCCGCCATTGCCACGCACCCTTACTGGCAATATGTAACCGTCAATGACGGCAAAGTGCGCGAAGCCCACCGCAAACTGCACGGGCAAGTGTTCGCCGCCGATGACCCCGTGTGGGACACACTCTATCCGCCGCTGGACTACCGCTGCCGTTGCCGTGTGCGTCCCTTATCACGCAGCCGAGGCGCGGCGTTGGTGCAACCCTCGCCCAAGCTGGAAAGCATCATTGTGGACATCGGCACAAACCCCGCCACAGGCGAGGAGCGCTACGCCCGCCGTACGGGTTTCAGGCTGCCCGACGGCACATTCGCCGCCCCCAGCGCAGGCTTCAACGCCAACCAAGGCAAAACCTTTCTGCAACGCACCGCCCGCATGGCGGTGGAAAAAGCCCAAGCCGCCCCGCCCGAACTTGCCAAAGTCGCCGTGAAAGAAATGATGAAGCAGGAGAAATTCCGCAACGCGCTCACGCTGGCGCAGTTGCAATGGGTGGCGGAATTACTGGGATTGAACCAATAGAGAAGGCAGCCTGAAACCATGCTTACTATCAGTCTAAACAGCCAAGACGTAGAACGCGGGCTAAACCAGCTATTGAGAAACATCCAGCACCGCCAGCCCATGATGCAAGGCATCGCCGCCGAGTTGCTCAGCATGACCGAAGACAACTTCGAACGCGAAAGCTGGGGCAACGAGCCGTGGCAGCCTACCCATCGTGGCGGCAAAATCCTGCAATTAAGCGGACAACTCGCCGCCAGCATCCACACGCTAGCCACCAACCAGCGCGCCCAAATCGGCAGCAACAAAATCTACGCCGCCATCCACCACATCGGTGGCGACATCCACGCCCAAAATGCCCCCTACTTGATGATACCGCTGGGCAACGGACGCTTCGCCCGCAAAACATCCGTAACCATTCCCGCCCGACCCTACCTGCCTATCAACGCCAGCGGTCAATTGCAATCCGACGGCGCCATCCGCATACTGGACGTGGTCAAAGACGCACTCGCCCACGGGGTATAAGCAGCTCGCCCACAAACAAAAAGCGGACATATTGCAGTCCGCTTTTTGTTTCACAATGTGCAACGCTGTTACAATTTTCCCATCCCGCTTTGTTTTGATTTATCCCGCTTTGTCCCGTTTATCTTGCTGGATGGGGTGGGTTTTTCTTAAAGGGTTTCACCTAAACAAGCCTAAACCGCGTTTCAGGCTGCCTATTGCTTACCCACCATACAATCCAAAGGCAGCCTGAAAATAGCACGGCAACACGTTCGTTTGTTTACAAGCATTTTCAGGCTGCCTGATGGGTGGGATTAGTTTTCAGGCTGCCTAAACAAGGCTAAATCACGTTTTCAGGCTGCCCCCTAATCTGCAAACGCAACCGCTGCTTCCATAAAATCATGCACCAGCTCGGTATTTGGAAAAATTGCCCGCGCATCGGCAAGCAATTCTTGCGCGCGGCTGCCCGAAAATTTGGCGCTGATATGGCTTAAATACAGCGTTTTCACGCGCGCCAGCTTTGCCAACTCGGCGGCTTGGGCGCAAGTGCTGTGTCCAAACTGGGCGGCGCTGGCGGCTTCATCGGCGGCGAAGGTGGCTTCGTGCACCAGCGCGTTGGCATCGGTGCAAAAATCGGCAAAGGCGGCCTGAAAACGGGTGTCGCCAAAAATCACCACTTCGCGCCCCTTGCGCGGCGGGTTGATAAAATCCTTGCCGTTCAACACTTTGCCATCGGGCAGCGTAACCGTTTCGCCGCGTTTGAGCGCGCCGTATAACGCGCCTTTGGGCACGCCTAGGGCTTCCAGTTCGTCCGTTTTCAGGCTGCCTTGGCGGTCTGCTTCTATCACGCGAAAGCCAAAAGACGGCACGGAATGGTCCAGCAAACGATAGCGCACGCGAAAGTTGGCATCGCACGCGATTTCGCCACCCTCTTCGGATAGTTCAACAAATTCAATAGGATAACTCAGATAACTGCACGATAGGCGCAACCCCGTTTCCACAAATTCGCGCAAGCCTGCGCCGCCGTATAGCGTGAGCGGGCTGGGTTTTTCGCCCGATAAAAACGAGCGGCTGCACAGCAAGCCCAGCAGCCCGAAAATGTGGTCGCCGTGCAGATGGGTGATGAAAATACGGCGGATTTTGCCAGGGCGGATGTTGGTGCGCAGGATTTGGTGTTGCGTCGCTTCGCCGCAGTCAAACAGCCAGATTTCGCCGTTTTCGGGCAACAGGTTGAGCGCGGTGCAGGAAACGTTGCGTTCTATGGCAGGCGAGCCTGATGATGTGCCGAGAAAGTGTAGGTGCATGATTTTTTGATGTGGGTGGGGTTAAAAGGATAACAGGCAGCCTGAAACGCGGTGTGCTTCGGCGCGGATGCCGTTTTCAGGCTGCCTATCGGCAAAGGGCTGCAAATCCGCCCGCTCCGCCTGCAAGCCCGCGTGGCTTTTCATCACGCCCAGCAAAAAATCCAGCACCACGCGCACGCGCGGCGCAAGCAGGGTGCGGTGCGGATATAAGTTGCGGGCGATTTTAGCATTGTTGCGCCCAAAGCGATTGGGCAGATTCCGCCTGCCGCCATAAAAAGTGAGCCGCCCGTTTTCAGGCTGCCGCAGCGTTTTATGTTATGATTAGCCCAATTTCGTTTTGCAACCCGCAGCCATCGCACATGAAAAAATTATTCATCGGCGGCACAGCAGCCGCTCTCATCGCCGCAGCAGGCATCAGCACCCCTTTCTATCTGGGCAACCAAGCCAAACAAAGCCTAGAAACGCAACACCGCATTTTGGCGGACACCTTCTTTTTTGACGTTGAATCCCACCAATACCAAAGCGGCTGGCTAGAATCCACCGAAACCACCGTCTTGCGCTTTCATCCCACCGTATTAGCCAATCTGGGCGAAAACATCCCCGAAAACATCCGCGCCGTGCTGGAAAAACCCATCACCATGATAAACCATGTGCACCACCAGCCCTTTGCCAACGGCATTGTGCCCGTGCGCGCCGTGGTAGAAACCGAATTCCAATACGACCCCGAAGTCAAAAAAACCCTAACCCGCTTTTTTGGCGAGCAAATCCCCATCAAGCTGCACAACGTGATTAAGCTCAACGGCAGCGGCACGCTCAACATCACCGTTGCCCCATTTGACTACGAAGAACTATCGGGCATCAAAATCAACTGGCAAGGGCTAACAGGCAACATCAACTACCAAAACGGCTACGCTAGCTACACCACCGAGCTTGCCATGCCCAGCTTCCAAGCCATTCTTGCCGACAAAGGCAGCCTGAAAATAGAAAATCTCACCCTTAATGCCAACAGCTACACCAGCAAAGACGGCAAAACCACGCTCGGCTCATCCATCACCAACCTTGCCCATTTCAACGTCGCGTGGAACGAAGGCATAGATTACAACATCAAAATCAACGACCTAATCAACACCTTAACCGACCTGCAAATCGGCGCATTCATCAACCCGCGCGGCACCATCGCGCCAAGCAAAATCAGCGTGGACAACCTAAGCTACGCCACCGAAACCAGCGAGCCCGAAGCAGGCTATCTCAACACATCAGGCAAATTCAGCTTCGCCAAGCTCAATTATGGCGACGCGGCTTATGGTCCATTAAATATTGACATCGCCGCCAACCACCTAAACGCAGGCAGCCTGAACGCGCTCAAAACCCGTTGGCAACAAATCGCCACCGAAAAACAAATGCCGCCCGAAGAGCAGCAAAAACACATCCTCGCCGCCGTGCGCAACGAAGGCGCAGCCCTGTTCACCGACAACCCGCAGCTGGAAATTCGCGCATTCAATTTCACCACGCCATCGGGTCATGTTAACGCCAGCGGCAAGCTCAACTTCAACGGCTTAACCGCCGCCGACCTCAACGACATCAAGCCCATGCTCGCCAAAATGCAAGCCGAGTTGAATTTAGACGTGTCGCAAAACATCATTGAAGACTTCGCCGTAACCCAAACGCGCGGGCTGTTTGCCATGGAAAACCCCAACAGCGTGCAAGAGCAAAAAGAAGTGGACGACACCATCCGCCTGCTCACCAGCGAAAGCCTGAAAACCATGATTCAAGATGGCTACATCGCCAGCGAAAACGGCGCCATCCAAACCCAGCTCACCGTTGCCGATAACAAAATCCAGCTCAACGGCAAACCGTTCCAGCTGCAAGCCAACGAAGACGTGTTCGCCGATTTGGAAAACGATGCCAGCGCGCCTGCGCCTGCCACTGCATCGGCAGCATCCGCACCCTAATACCGCACACCCTTTTCAGGCTGCCTAATGATGAAGCAACAGCATCATAGGCAGCCTGAAATAAGTTAAACCCATAGGCAGCCTGAAAGCCCAGTTTTCCGTTTTCAGGCTACCGCAGCAAAAGAAAGTCAAACCATGCCACAACTACACAACGACACCTTTATCCGCGCCCTGCTGCGCCAACCCACCGAATACACCCCCATCTGGCTGATGCGCCAAGCAGGGCGTTATCTGCCCGAATACAAAGCCACCCGCGCGTTTGCAGGCGATTTTATGTCGCTGTGCCGCAACAAAGACCTAGCCACCGAAGTAACCCTGCAACCGATAGACCGCTTCAACCTAGATGCCGCCATCCTGTTTTCCGACATCCTAACCATCCCCGATGCCATGGGGCTGGGCTTGCGCTTTGAAACAGGCGAAGGCCCCAAATTTGAACGCCCGCTGCAACACGAGCAAGACATAGAACTGCTCACCGTGCCCGATATGAACAAGCTCAACTACGTTTTTGAAGCCGTTGCCAGCATCCGCAAAGCCCTAGACGGACGCGTGCCGCTGATTGGTTTTTCAGGCAGCCCCTTTACCCTCGCCTGCTACATGATAGAAGGCAGCGGCAGCCGCGATTGGCGCACCGTCAAAACCATGCTCTACACCCGCCCCGATTTGCTGCACCGCGTGCTAGACATCAACGCCCAAGCCGTTACCCAATACCTTAACCTGCAAATTGAACACGGCGCGCAAGCCGTGCAAATCTTTGACACATGGGGCGGCACACTCTCGCACGAAGCCTTCCAAACATTCAGCCTGCACTACATCAAACAAATCATCAGCAGCCTGAAACGCAACCACAACGGCGCCACCATCCCCGTTATCGTGTTCACCAAAGGCGGTGGACAATGGCTAGAACAGCTTGCCAACAGCGGCGCCGATGCCATCGGGCTAGATTGGACAACCGACATCGCCCAAGCCCGCGCCCGCGTAAACGACCAAGTCGCCCTGCAAGGCAACCTAGACCCACTCGCCCTATTTGGCACGCCCAAAACCATCTGCACCGAAGCCGCCCACATTCTCGCAGGCTATGGACACGGACACGGACACGTCTTCAACCTCGGACACGGCATCAACCAACACACCCCGCCCGAACACGTTGAAATCCTAGTAGAAACCGTGCACGAACTCTCGCGCCAATACCACGCATAAACTTTCAGGCTGCCTACTCGCATCACACCAGTAGGCAGCCTGAAAAGCAATTATCGCCAGCCATTCATTGCCAACCGCCCCCCGCGCCGCAAAGGCAGCCTGAAAGCCCTGCCAACCATCACGCCTAACCCCCACGCTTGGATTTTTAACAAAACCTAACTAAAATGCACACATTCCCACAAAAGGCAGCCTGAAAATGCCCGCCCGTTACACCGTATTCGGCAACCCCATCGCCCACAGCAAATCCCCCCAAATCCACCAACGCTTCGCCGCGCAAGAACACGCCAGCATAGAATACACGCGCAGCCTTGTGCCCAACAGCTTTGACGATTTTCAGGCTGCCGTAAAACAATTTTTCCGCAACGGCGGGCAAGGCGCAAATGTAACGCTGCCGTTCAAACAATACGCCTACGAACTTGCCGACCAATGCACCACACGCGCCGACGACGCAGGCGCAGTCAACACCCTAATGCGCCAACCAGACGGCACACTCTTGGGCGACAACACCGACGGCATCGGCTTGATGCGCGATTTAAACGAAAACCTGCGCATAGATTTGGCAGGCAAACGCATGCTGATTTTGGGCGCAGGCGGCGCAGCGCGCGGCATTCTCACCCCGCTCTTGGATGCCAAGCCCGCCGAAGTCGTTATCGCCAACCGCACCTTTGCCAAAGCGCAGGCATTAGCCCGAACCTTCGTTTTTGAAGTCAACGCGCAGCCGCTGAGCGCGCTTTCAGGCGGCGATTTTGACGTGATTTTCAACGCCACATCGGGCAGCGTGTCGGGCGACGTGCCCGATATTCCGCCCCAAGCGTTTTCAGGCTGCCTTTTGGCTTACGATTTGTTCTACGCCGCCCAGCCCACCGCCTTTATGCAATTTGCCGCCCGACACGGCGCAGCCCAAACCGCCGACGGCTTAGGTATGCTGGTGGGGCAGGCTGCCGCCGCCTACCAACTCTGGCGCGGCTACACCCCCGACATCGCCCCCGTTATCGCCGCCCTGCGCGCCAAACTCACCGCATGAAAACACTCAAATGGCTCATCGCCGCCCCCATCCTCGCCTTCATCCTGTTTAACGTGTACGCCTACGGCAGCATCATCAGCTACCGCGCGCTCGCCCCCCATCGCACCGCATTCATGAATATGCGGATGGACGAAATCGCCCAAGAAAAACCACAAATCAGCCTAAACTACCAATGGGTTGCGTATCAAGACATCTCCGAAAATCTCAAAAAAGCACTGATTGCATCCGAAGATGCCAATTTTGCCGAACACGACGGCTTTGATTGGAACGGCATCAAAAACGCCATCAAGAAAAACGAAAAAAGCGGCAAGGTGAAAGCTGGCGGCTCCACCATCAGCCAGCAACTTGCCAAAAACCTATTCTTAAACGAAAGCCGCAGCTATTTGCGCAAAGCCGAAGAAGCCGCGCTCACCGCCATGCTAGAAGCCACCACCGATAAAGACCGCATCTACACGCTGTATTTAAACGTGATTGAATGGGGCTACGGCATCTATGGCGCAGAAGCCGCCAGCCAATATTTCTACAAACAATCCGCCGCCCAGCTCAACAAAATTCAGGCTGCCCAATTGGCAGCGCGCGTGCCCAAACCCTTGTTCTACATAGATCACCCCAACGACACAGGCTTGCGCCGCAAAACCAACATCATCCTGCGCCGCATGGGTTCGGCAACCTTGCCCGAATAGCCCCGCCTACCAAAGGCAGCCTGAAAATATGTTTACAGGCTTTGGTGCAGCCATTCAGTTCACCCGCTTTTGCCCAGCAAAAGCCTTTTTCAACCTTCATCAAAGGAACAACACCATGTCTCCCAAAAAACTGGCTTTATCTGCCTTAATCCTAAGCACCAGCCTAGCGGCGCATGCCTACGAGAAAGACAAAACCTATCATTTCACCGTGCTACACAGCAACGACACCCACGGGCGTTTCTGGAAAAACGATCGTGGCGAATACGGTTTTTCCGTGTTGAAAACCGCCGTTGATGAAGTGCGCAAAGAAGTGGAAGCCAAAGGCGGTATCGTGTTATTGCTCCATGCAGGCGACTTCAACACAGGCGTGCCCGAATCCGATTTGCAAAACGCCAAGCCTGATATTGAAGGCTTGAACGCCATGAAATTTGACGCGCTCGCCCTTGGTAACCACGAGTTTGACAACCCCTTGCAATTGCTAGACAAACAAGAACGCTGGGCAAAATTCCCCTTCTTGTCTGCCAACGTGTTCTACAAAAACAGCGGCAAAACACTGGTTAAACCCTACACCATCATCAAACGCGGCGGCTTAAAATTCGCCGTAGTCGGCTTAACCACCGAAGACACCGCCAAGCTCGGCAACCCCGAATACTTGGGCAACGTTAAATTCCAGCCCGTGATTGAAGCGGCGCAAGAAGTGCTGCCCAAAGTCAACAAAGCCCAGCCTGATGTGCGCATCGCGCTCACCCACATTGGCTACTACAACGACGGCAAACACGGTCAAAACGCCCCAGGCGATGTAACCCTTGCGCGCAGCCTGCCCGCCAAATCGTTTGACATGATTATCGGCGGACACTCGCACACCGCCGTGTGCCTAAACGAAGATGGCAGCCTGAAACTGCCCTACGAGCCCAACACGCCTTGCCGCCCCGACTACCAAAACGGCACGCACATCATGCAAGCATACGAATGGGGCAAATTCTTGGGGCGCGCCGATTTTGAATTCAAAAATGGCGAAGTGAAACTGGTGAACTACCAGCTCATCCCATCTAACCTAAAACGCAAAGACAACAGCTTCTACACCAAAGAAATCCCTGCCGACCCCAAACTGCAAGCCCATCTGCAAAAATACCAAGACGAAGGCAGCAAAAAATTAGGCATTAAAGTGGGCGAAACCACCGCCGCATTTGATGGCGCGCGCGAATTGGTGCGCAGCCAACAAATGCCGATTGGGCAGCTGATTAACCGCGCCCAATTAGAACGCACCGAAGCTGATTTTTCCCTGATGCAAGGTGGCGGCATCCGCGACACCATCCCGGCAGGCGAAATCACCTACAAAACCGTGTTGAAAGTGCAACCCTTTGGCAACTTGCTCAGCATCGTGCCGCTCACAGGCAAAGAAACCTTTGATTACTTGCAAGAAATCGTGTTCAAAGACAAAGGATCGGGCGGTTATCCGCACTTGGCTGGCGTGTCGCTCACCTACTGCCCTGCCGACAAAACCATCGCCAATGTGAAAATTCAAGGCAAACCAATTGAGCCAAACAAAACCTATCGCTTCGTGTTGCCTGATTACATCGCAGCAGGCGGCGACGGCTATCCCGTGCTGAAACACCACGCGGGATTCAGAAAAACAGGATTTGTGGATGCCGACACCACCAAAGTTTATTTCAGCAAACATTCGCCGATTAACCCAGCAGACTATTCACCAGAAGGTTTATTGGTGGAACAATGCGCTGCGAAATAATCGCGTGAGCCGTTTTCAGGCTGCCTATTTTGTCGCAGCAAAGGCAGCCTGAAAACGCTATTTTCCCCATCCGAAAGGACTCCATCATGAAATACAAACTCATCAGCGCGCTGATTGCCAGCGCCTTCGCGCTTAGCGCTTGCGATTCCGCGTCCAACAACAGCGCAGCGCCTGCCAACAATGCCAATAATGCCAGCAGCACACCCGCCGCAGCCAGCAACGCCAGCACATCTGCGCCCAGCAGCGCGCCCAAAGCCGCTAGCCAAGCCAGCGCCGCCGCGCCCAAAGCCGATGGCAGCATGAGCACCGACATCCGCAAAGACAACATCGGCGGCGATTTCACCCTAACCGACACCAACGGCAAACCACTCTCGCTCAGCAGCCTGAAAGGCAAAGTGGTCGTGTTATCCTTTGGCTACACCCATTGCCCCGACATCTGCCCCACCGAATTGCTGTTGTATAGCGACACACTCAAACAGCTGGGCGACGATGCCAAAAACGTTGCCGTGGTATTCGTGAGCGTGGACCCCGAGCGCGATACGCCCGAGCTGATGAAGCTCTACGTTAAACAATTCCACCCTGACATCATCGGGCTAACCGACACCACAGGCGGCAACGACATCGCCCTTGCCAAGCAACTATGGCGCATCATCTCCGCCAAATCCGACATCAAATCCGACAAGCTCTACAACGTGGATCACTCATCAGGCACCTATCTGCTAGACAAACAAGGCAACGCCGCCTACTTTGAACGCTTTGGCGCAGAAGCTCCGCAGCTGGTTGCCGACATCAAAACCCTGCTTGCTGAATAAACCACAAGGGCGTATCACACGCCCTTTTTGCCCAATCTGCGCGCAAGCACCCCAAAGGCAGCCTTGTCCCTTTGTCCAAATCTTTGATTTGGGTATTAAGTAAGCATCTAAATCTTTGATTTAGCCATGTGAACTTATGCAAAGCTAAGGGGTATACCGCAGCGCAAAGCGCAAGGTTGAAAACCATGAAAGCCCAGCATGACCCAACAGCTCACCATCGCCCTATCCAAAGGACGCATCTTTGAAGAGACCCTGCCCCTGCTCGCCGCCGCAGGCATCGTGCCCAGCGAAGCCCCCGAAAGCTCGCGCAAACTCATCATCAGCACCAACCATCCCCATATCCGCCTTGTTATCGTGCGCGCCAGCGATGTGCCCACCTATGTGCAATACGGCGCCGCCGACTTTGGCATCGCTGGCAAAGATGTGTTGATTGAACACGGCAGCGAAGGGCTGTACCAACCGCTTGATCTCAACATCGCCAAATGCCGCATGATGGTTGCCGTGCAACAAGGCTTTGATTACGCCCACGCCTCGCAAGCAGGCAAACGCCTGCGCGTTGCCACCAAATACCCCAGCATCGCCGCCGAACACTTCGCCGCCAAAGGCGTGCACGTGGACATCATCAAACTCTACGGCTCAATGGAACTCGCGCCCCTAGTTGGATTAAGCGATTGCATCGTGGATTTGGTCTCCACAGGTGGCACGCTCAAAGCCAACAACCTAGAAGCCGTTGAACACATCGCCGATATATCCAGCCGCCTGATTGTGAACAAAGCCGCGCTTAAAACCAAATATGCGCTGCTTAATCCGATTATTGAAGCGTTTGCTGGGGCAATTCCAAATTGAACGTGTTGAATGGGCTCATGAACGAGTAGGCAGCCTGAAAATACGTTTGCATGGATATCGTTTACATCGTGTTTAAGAATAAGAGCATCAAACATTGCTTGATCGCTTTTTCAGGCTGCCTACTGCGCGATAAATAGAAATAGCAAACAAAGCGCAAACTGATTTTCAGGCTGCCTCAACCATCGTCTCGCTATAAATAGGCAGCCTGAAAACCACACGGTTAATCCTGCCGCCAACGCTTACCCCAAGGCACAAATCCTTTTTCAGGTTGCCTTTAACGAGCTTTTACCACAAAGCATCCTCCCTGCTGGCGCAGCCGAGTGGAACACGATTTTTCGGGGGAAAGGACAAAACTGTTTGAGCAGCGAAGCTGCGAGTTTTTTGTCCGCCCGAAAAATCGTGTGGAGCGAGGGAAGTTTGGCGTAGCCAAACCTGCAACTGCAGTCGCCTTTCTTTTGCTTACTTTTCTTTGGCGAAGCAAAGAAAAGTAAGTGCCCCGTCGGCACGAGACGCATGGTTAAAGCTAATCGGATGCTTACCACAAAGCACCAATCCCCTTTTCAGGCTGCCTTAATCATTAGCCACAATAGGCAGCCTGAAAAACCAAACCCATCAATCCCACCCCACAAAGGAGTCCCCCATGCCCCACCTCCTACTAGACCTCGCCCAAGCCCCCACCCCAAAAAACAAAATCCCATACCACCGCGCCAAAGTCGGCTTATTCGTTACCCTCAAAGGCGCCAAACGCATGCTCGCGCCCGAAGAGCCCCACAGTCTCTACGTCTTGCCCAACAAAAAAGCCGCCCGCAGCATCGCGCAAGCCGCCGCCGACATCCTGCAACACCACCCCAGCGCCCAAATCGCCATCGTCTCCCCGCGCAAAAAACTGCGCCCTTATTTGCACCAACTGCAAATCAAATACCCCCAAGCTCGCCTGTTGCACAAGAAAAAACTCGGCAAAGCCACGCGCCAATTTCTCAAACAAGCAAGGCAGCCTGAAAAAGCAAACACGCAAACAGAACAACAGCTTATTGAACACGCCGCCCAAAGCGTGCAACAAGCCGTTGCCCAAATTGCCCCCACCCCCACTTTCGCCCCAGCGCCCAGCCCCAGCAGCAACATCACCACCGCGCTCGCCCTGCTGAAAAAAAATCGCCCCAAGAAAAAACACGACCTCTTACGTCTGCTAACCGAACACAGCAACCCTAAACTTGCACAAGAAATGCTTGCAGCATTGCAAAGCGCAGGCAAAATCCACATAGATGCCGCCGAAAACGTACGCTATCAATAAACCACCCCACCTTGCAAACTTATCCCAAGGAATCCCATGACTAATTACTACAAATTTCTCCGTCTTCCGCCCAACGCCAGCCTAGCCGACATCCAAGGCAAGCTCAAACTCGCTGCCCAAAGTGGCAAAGTGCCGATTGAAGTGCTGCACGAAATCCGCGACACCCTATACGACAACGAAAAACGCCGCGCCTACGATGCTGCCTTGCGCCAAGCCGACCCCGCGTTTTTCCAACCGCCCGCTGCCGCGCCAGCCAAATCGCAGCCGCAGCCCAAGTCAAAACCGCAATCCCAACGCAAAGCGCAGCCTGCCAACAGCGACCGCCGCGCCAGCGCATCCCGCGCCGCACCTGCCCTTGCCAACCATCATGCCCTGCTTTCCAGCCGCAACATCATTCTCGCCCTATGCGCCCTCGCCATTCTCACATGGCTGCTGCCGTGGGCAAACACGCCGCTCAAAAGCTATCTGGGCATCTCGCTCAACTTCCGCCTGCTCGCATGGGTAAACACCATCATCTTCGCCGCCACCGCCGCCAAAGTATGGCTAGACGACAAGCAAGAGAAAACCCCTGCCTACACCGAGCTGATGCTGTCCGCCCTTTTCGCCCTGCTGGTTCACGCGCAATACTATCTACGCGTCAAACCCTTTTTTGAACGGCTGGGCACGCCCAAAGAAGTGCTCACCTACGGCATCGGTCTCTACGCCCAAATCATCGTTGCCACGCTGCTGCTGATTTACATCCTGTTTCTCAAAAAAACCGAGCAATAGATTTTCAGGCTGCCTCTCGCGCAAAAGGCAGCCTGAAAACATTAAACCCCATCCCAACCCTTTTTCAGGCTGCCTAACACCCTCGCATCAAGCTCACCCATGATCCCATCCAGCTTCATCGACGACCTGCTCGCCAAAACCGACATCGTGGACATCATCGACCACTACGTCCCCCTCAAAAAAAGCGGCGCCAACTACATGGCGTGCTGCCCATTTCACAAAGAAAAATCCCCCAGCTTTTCCGTCAGCCCCAGCAAACAGTTCTACCACTGCTTCGGCTGCGGTGCGCACGGCTCCGCCATCGGCTTCATCATGGAACACCAAGGGCTCACCTTCCCCGAAGCCGTGCAACAGCTTGCCGACCGCGTTGGCATGAGTGTGCCACACGACAGCAACACGCAGCCTGAAAACGCCGCCGAACGCGCCGCGCGCAAGCAACAACAGCAAACACTGGAAAGCGCCGTGCAAGCCGCCGCCACGTTTTATGCGCAACAACTGCCGCTTTCCGCCGCCCAAGCCTACGCCGCAGGGCGCGGCTTATCGCCCGAAATCATCGCCCGCTACGGCATCGGCTACGCCCCCGACGGCTGGACACCGCTCGCCCAAGTCTTCCAGCCCTATCCCAACGGCGAACTCATCGCCAGCGGCATGGTGATAGACCAAGACGGCAAACAATACGACCGCTTCCGCCACCGCCTGATGTTCCCCATCCGCAACGTTTCAGGCAGCATCATCGGCTTTGGCGGACGCGTATTAGACGACAGCAAACCCAAATACCTCAATTCCCCCGACACCCCGCTGTTTGACAAAGGCAAAAACCTCTACGGGCTATACGAAGCCCGCCAAGCCATCAAAGACGCAGGGCGCATCCTCGTGGTGGAAGGCTACATGGACACCGTCGCCCTCGCCCAATACGGCATCGGATACGCCGTCGCCGCGCTGGGCACCGCCACCACCGCCGAACACATCAAAATCCTGTTCCGCCAAACCGACAACATCTATTTCTGCTTCGACGGCGACGCGGCAGGGCAAAAAGCCGCATGGCGCGCGCTGGAAAACGCCCTGCCCCAGCTTAAAGACGGCAAAGCCCTGCATTTTCTCTTCCTACCCGCCGAACACGACCCCGACAGCTTCGTGCGCCAATTTGGCAAAGCCCGCTTTGAAGAAGCCCTGTTGCACCAAAGCCGCCCGCTATCGCAATACTTTTGGGACGCGCTCACCACCGATTTAGACCTCGCCAGCCAAGAAGGCAAAGCCGAGCTGGTCAAACGCGCCGCCCCTCATCTCGCCCAAATCACCCAAGCCCCCACCCTCGCCTACCTGCTCAAACAAAACCTCAGCGGGCAAACAGGCATAGACCCCACCAACCTCGCCTATCTAATGGGACAAGCCGCACCGCAACGCCACGTTGCCGCCAAACGCTACACCCTGCCGCGCGAAAGTTTCAGGCAGCCTGAAACCGCCACCCTTGTGCAACGCCAAATCCGCACCCTGCTGCTCAACCCTCAATGGGCAGAACACGTCGCCATTCCCGACTACCTGCCCGCGCAAGGCGATTTCGCCTGCCTAATCGCCCTTGCCCACAGCTACCAAAGCCACCCCAACATGACCGCCGCCCAAGCCATTGAACACTTCCGCAACACCCCCTTCGCCCACACCATAGACCACATCTTCCGCAACGCCCTGCAAAGCAAAGAAGACCTAGACGACAGCAGCGCAGAAAAACAACAAGAATTCCAAGACGGCATCGCCAAAATCATCACCGAACTCAAAAACAAACAAATCGCCCAGCTCAAACAACGCCTCTCGCTGCTCGAAACCAGCGACGAAGAGCGCAAACGCCTCTCGCTGCTGATTGTGCAACTGCTGGCGATTAAGTGATGAGAACAAGCAAGGCAGCCTGAAAATCATTTCTGCACTTTCAGGCTGCCCCAATAGTTAGCCAACGGCAGCCTGAAAAACCAAAAAGACCGAGCAATCTTAATCACTCGGTCTCTTCTCATTTCACATCACACAATCAACGATTCTGCGATTTCTCCTTATGCTGCAACAACGCACGGTCTAACTTATCCGACATATTATCAATCGCCGCATACATATTATCGCCATTTTCCAACGCCTCAACGTAAAAATCCTTACCCGCCAAATGCACTTGCGCCGTCGCCTTGCTTTGCACTTTTTCCACAGAAAGCGTAATCGTTGCCGAAATCATGCCGTCGGTGTGGCGAGCAATACGTTCTAATTTCTCGGTTACGCGCGCTTTGATGGCTTCGGTAACATCAAAATTGAGACCAGTGATTTTCAGATTCATGATGCAACTCCTTATACAGAGTGGTTAGGAAAGGCAGCCTGAAAACGCCGCTGGGCGTTGCCAAGCGCGAAAGAAACTTATTCACGACGCTGTTGCACGGTAGGAATGCCAAGTTGTTCACGGTATTTTGCGACAGTGCGCCGCGCGATATTGATGCCTTGCTGTTGCAGCAAGCGATGCAATGAACAATCGCTGTGCGGCTTAGTTTTGTCTTCATGTTCAACGATTTGCGCGATAACCGACTTAATGGCGTTGGCGCTGATGGCATTGCCTGTTTCGCTGTCGTTGATGGCTGCATTTTGGCTGAAAAAATAGCGCAATGCAAATAATCCTTGCGGACAAGCCAGATATTTATTGCTCACCGCGCGCGAGATAGTGGATTCGGCGAGTTCCAGATGTTTCGCGCAATCTTTCAACAACATAGGCACTAAACCAATCTCGCCAAAATAGAAAAAATCTTGTTGATGGGCAAGGATGTATTCGGCAACACGCAGGATGGTGCTTTTGCGCTGCTGCAACATATCAATTTTTTGTTTCGCGCCGTTGATTTTCTCGCGCCAAATGGGGTCTAGGTTGCTTTCTTCTTGCAGGGCTTCGATGATTTCGGTGTTGATTTTGATTTGGGGCAGCGATTCTTCGTTGCTGATGGCATACCACTCGCCCTTGTCGTTCTTTTGCACGAACACGTCGGGGCGAACGTATTGGGTGGGTTCTTCGCTGGCAAAGCCGTAGGAGGGATAGGGGCGCAGGTTGGTGATGATTTCCAGCGCGTCGCACAACACGGTTTCGCTGTATTCTGGCAATAATTTGCTGAATCGATTGATGTTTTTGGGCATATTTTGCGTAATTTGGTCTAGATGGCGCGTGATAATTTGCGCGGCGCAACGGCGAGCATCGGATAGCGGCAAACGATCCAGCTGATACAGCAGCGATTGGGTTAAATCTGGCGTGGCGATGCCAGCGGGGTCGAAAGCGCGCAGATGCTCCAACGCGATTTCCATGTCGTCTTCTTCCAGCATCCATTCCAGCGGCGTGTGTTCAATGATTTCTTCTATGGATTCGGTGAGATAGCCTTTGTCGTCCAAAAAATCAATCAGAATATGCACGCGGGCAGCTTCGGATGGCGTGAGCGGATGCTCGGCAACTTGCTTGTGCAAATAGGAATTGAGCGTTTCTTCTTGGGCAAGGTTTTCCCACGCGCTGCTGTCGTCATCATCCAAGCTAACGCCGCGCTTGGCGATGTCCACGGTGGTTTGCGGTGGTTCGTATGTTTTTTCAGGCTGCTCTACACGGTCAAGCAGGGGGTTATCGGCGAGCCAGTCTTCTACTTCGCGTTCAATTTCAATGCCCGACATCTGCAAAATACGCAAGGATTGCTGCATATTTTGGCTGAGCTGCTGGGTTTGCCTGAGTTTGAGTTGGATGTTTGTACTGCTCATAACTTATTATTGTTGTTGTGTTAGTAATCAAAATTTTCACCGAGATAAACGGCTCGGACTTGTTCGTTATTCACCAGCTCTTCGGGTTTGCCTGTGGCAAGCACGGTGCCATCGCTGATGATGTAGGCGCGGTCGCAAATGCGCAGGGTTTCGCGCACGTTGTGGTCGGTGATGAGCACGCCGATGCCGCGTTCTTTCAAAAATTCAATGATTTTTTGAATATCTATCACGGCGATGGGATCGACGCCGGCAAAGGGTTCGTCTAACAAAATAAATCTTGGCTGCATCGCCAGCACGCGGGCGATTTCTACGCGGCGGCGTTCGCCCCCTGATAGGGCAGGCGCAGGGCTGTGGCGCAGGCGTTCAATGTTGAGATCGGCGAGCAGTTTGTTGAGCTGGGTTTCAATTTGATGTTTATCGCGCAGGCGAATTTCCAAAATGGCGCGGATGTTTTGTTCTACCGTCATTTTGCGGAAGATGGATGCTTCTTGCGGTAGATAGCCGATGCCTGCTTGGGCGCGTTGGTGGATGGGGCTATGGCGCAGCTCTTCGCCGTTGAGTGTGATGCTGCCTGCATCGGCGGCAATCAGTCCCACAATCATATAAAAGCTGGTGGTTTTGCCCGCGCCATTGGGCCCAAGTAAGCCGATTACTTCTCCGCTGCTGATGTCTAGCGAGAAGTCTTTAACAACTTGGCGTTTTTTGAAGGTTTTTTGCAAACCTGATACATGAAGATGGGAAACTTGGGTCATGGTTGGGCTCGGAATGGCGTTTCAGGCTGCCTTTGGCTGATGGTTGCTGCGCGATAAAGGCAGCCTGAAAACGTTGAGATGCGATGATGAGATGTTAAGTGGACAAGATGTCTAGCTTATAACATGAATATGGGTTAGGCAGCCTGAAAATCAATACAAGGCTGCGCGCCGTTATTTTTTCTTATCGCCTTGCGCGGTGGATGGCTGGATGATGATGTGCACGCGCGGATTGTCTTTGCCACCTGTGGTTTTACCGCCCAGCACGGTGTAAACCTCGGTTTTGGTGTTGTAGCTGATGGCGTTGCCTGTGGCAACATCGCCGCCACGGCGCACTTTGGCGTTGCCCACCAGCTTAACAGTGTTGTTAGTGGACGTGTATTCGGCTCTATCCCCCCAGCCTTCGGCAAGCCCTTTGTTGTCGTCAAGCTCTTGGCGGAAGTAAACAGGCGAGCCTTGGGCGTTGATAGTTTGATTGCCGCTTTGGTCTTTCACCAAGCGCACAACGTTGGCGCGCATATTGAGCGTGCCCTGTGTGATGATGACGTTGCCTGTGAACACGGTTACTTGGTTTTTTTGATCCAGCGAGCCTTGGTCGGCATCAATGGAAATGGGCTGCTGGCGGTCGCTTTCTAGGGCGTGGGCGTTCAGGCTGCCTAAGGCAAGCGCGATGGCGAACAATGCGGTTTTATTTGAGATCATAGATTTGTGCTTTCACTTTGGATTTGAGATTGAGCAAGCCGTTTTTGTTGTCGTAGGTTAAGCCTGTTGCCGTGCCTTGCGAACGGCCGTATTCGTATTGCACGGGGGCATCGGTTTCGGCGATTTGGGTTTGCGTGTCCACATTCAGATAATCGGTTGCCACTTTGCCTGCGGGGCGCTCGGCATCGGGATTTTTGATTAGGACAACGTTTTGTTCAAAAAAGACTTTTTTGCTTGCCAGTTCGTAGCGCGCGGTTTGGCTGGATACGGTGTATTGCTCGCTGTTGTCGCGATAGGTTTTGAGCAAGGGGTGTTGAAAATAAACGTTTTTTTGATCGGGCAACTGCCATGCGCGTGGTGCGGTGAGATCTTGATTCAGGCTGCCTGAAATGTCGTAGCGGATGCCGTGGATTTGCGTCATGGTGTATTGCGGCTGCGCGGGGTCTAGCTTGACTTCTTCAATCACCACTTCGCTTACGCGCCCAAGCCACGAAGTTAAGCCGCCCAAAAACAGGGCAAGCGCAAGGGGGAACAGGAGACTGCGAAATCGGTTCATTTGGTGTACTCGGCTAGGGCGTCGCTTAATGTGTTTTGCGCGTGCATGATGAGATCGGTGATTTCGCGCACCGCGCCGAAGCCGCCGCTTTTTTGGGTGGTGTATAGCGCGTGTTCTTTAACATAAGCATGGGCGTTGGCAACAGCAAATGGGAAGCCGCAGCGCGTCATGACAGGCAGGTCAATCACGTCGTCGCCAACAAAGGCGGTTTCTTGTGCGGCGATTTGGATTTGCGCACAAAGTTGGGCGAAGGCTTGTTGTTTGTTTTCTACGCCATGCAGATAGTGGTTGATGCCGAGCTGGGCGGCACGATGGGCGACGGCGGGGTCGTTGCGGGCGGTAATGATGGCGGTTTGCACGCCTGTATTTTGCAGCATTTTGATGCCGTGTCCGTCTAAGGTGTTGAATGCTTTGATGACTTCGCCGTTGCTGCTGATGAAGAGTTGCGCGCTGGTGAGCACGCCGTCTACGTCTAGGATGAGTAGTTTGATGTCGTGTAGGCGTTGTTGGCGTTCGGGGGAAAGGGGGGTAAACATGGTTTGTGGCAGCCTGAAAGTGGGATATTTAGGCTATTTTAACAGATTGGGGCGGGATAAGCATTTTTTGTGCCAAACGGGGAGCGGGGGAAGGTAAAGGTTTTTTTGGGGCAGCCTGAAAAGGGGGATGTGCAGTAGTTCCAAGCATTTGTTGTGATGAATTGATCAAATGATGCAGCCTGAAAATGTAAACAAGATGAGATAAGCTAATGCGATGTTAAGCTGTTAAGCGTTTTCAGGCTGCCTTTGGAGAATCTTTAAGGCAGCCTGAAAACAAGCAGGGCGCGCAGCTACGCAATCTCCATCGGCGCAAACGATTTCACCACGTCGTCCACGGCTTTCACGCGCACGAGGAAGTCTTCTAGCTGGGCGAGCGGCAGGGCGGATGCGCCGTCGCATTTGGCTTGGCTGGGGTTGGCGTGGCTTTCTAAAAACAAGCCTGCCAAGCCTGTTGCCATGCCTGCCAGCGCAAGGTCTAGCACTTGGCTGCGCCGTCCGCCCGATGCCGCTGCGCCGCTTTCGCGTTGTTGCAGCGAGTGGGTTACGTCAAAAATCACGGGCAGATTGCTGCAGGTTTTTTTCATCACGCCAAAGCCGAGCATATCCACCACCAAGTTATCGTAGCCGAACTGCGCGCCGCGTTCGCACAAAATCACATTGTCGTTGCCCGCTTCGTGGAATTTTTCCACGATGTTTTTCATTTGGCTGGGGCTTAAAAACTGGGGTTTTTTCACGTTGATAACGCGGTTGGTTTTTGCCATGGCGGTTACCAAATCGGTTTGGCGGGCGAGAAAGGCGGGCAGTTGCAAGATGTCGCACACTTCGGCAACGGGAGCGCATTGGTGCGGCTCGTGCACATCGGTGATGACGGGGCAGCCGAATTCTTGTTTGACTTTGGCGAAGATGCGCAAGCCTTCGTCTAGCCCCACGCCGCGATAGGAATGGATGGACGAGCGGTTGGCTTTGTCAAACGATGCTTTGAAGATGAAGGGGATGCCGAGTTTTTGCGTTACTTGGATGTAGTGTTCGGCGGCGTGCAGCGTGCTGGTTAGGTCTTCTAGCACGTTGATGCCGCCAAAGAGTACAAACGGGGCTTGGTTGTTGAGGGTGATGTTGTGGTGGGAAAGCATGGGGTGTCCTTTGGGGTTGGTTTTAGCTTCGCAGAAGCTCGTAAACTCGCTTTCAGGCTGCCTGAATAATCCGCTTAATCGCTGTATGTGCCGGTTACGCTGGCGGTGGCGAGGATGTGCCCTTGCATGGCGTAGTGCAAATCGTTGTAGCGGAAGCCTTGCGGCAGGTTGAGCTGGGTGTCAAGCGCGTACACGGTTAAATCGTAGCGATGCGGGCAGTTGGGCGGTGTCATACCGCCGTATGCGCTGGCTTCGGCGATGCTTAATTCGCCTAACACGCTTGCCCACGAATTCGCGCCTTGGGTGTAGCCTTGCGCGGCGATGCTGTCGTTTTCAGGCACGCTGGTGGCGGTTAAATCGGCGATGAGCCAATGTATCCACACAAAGCCTGCGGCAGTAACCGCGTCTTTGTCGTCTAGCACCACGGCGTAGGATTGCGTGCCGGCGGGGGCATCGCTGATGCTAAATGGGATGGAGCGGCTGGGCATGCCGTTGGGGCTGAAATCGCTGCCGCGTTTGCCAAAGCGGTCGTGGAATACGCCGTTTTCTATGGCGGGGGTGTGGACTTGCATGGTGGGTCTCCTTATGATGATTAAGCTGGGCTGAATCGGTTTTCAGGCTGCCTTGGGGGAATCATAGGCAGCCTGAAAACAGGAAAACACGTTTCAGGCTGCCCTTGGCGGGGCAAGTTTAGCCGCGAATTTTCGCCAGCGTTTTGGTGGTGGATGTTTGATGCAAAAACGGAATGCTGTGCACGCTGCCGCCGCGCGCCAAGGTTTCTGCCGCGCCAACAATGTTTTCAGGCTGCCAATCGCCGCCTTTCACCAACACATCGGGCTGAACCAGCGCAATCAAATCGGCAGGCGTATCGCTGTCAAACCACGTTACCACGCTCACACTTTCCAACGCCGCCACCACCGCAGCGCGGTTTGCCAGCGCATTGATGGGGCGGTCATCGCCCTTGCCCAGCCGCCGCACCGAAGCATCGGTGTTCAACGCCAACACCATACTCGCGCCAAGCGCACGGGCTTGGGCAAGATAGGTAACGTGTCCGCGATGCAGAATGTCAAAGCAGCCGTTGGTGAACACCAGTGGGCGCGGCAAATGCGCCAGCGCAGCGGGCAGCTGCTCGGGCGCGATGATTTTTTGCTCAAAATCGGGCAAGGCGTAGTCGGTCATGCTGTCTCCTAAATCTGAATAATAAAGCGTATTTTAGCGTTGGAATGGGTTTTCAGGCTGCCTATGCTGCTGGGGCAGCCTGAAAAAATCCGCGCCCATTAAAAGCGCGGATTGTTTGGTTTAGCCTTGGCGGGTTTCCACCTGAATCATCTCCACCGCAATCACGGCGGCTTCGGCGCGTGGCACATCACTGCGGCGCAAGCGCGGTTCGGGCGCGGGTTGCCCGCGTTCGGCTTCGGCAGCCAGCGCGGCGGCATCGGTTTCCACAAACTGCAAACCTGATGCGGCAACGATTTCGGCAAGGTTGAAAGACGGCGCGGCGGCTGTTGCCTCAATAGTGGTTTCAGTTTCAGTCTCAACTTCTGCCGCAACAGCAAGCGTTTCCACGCTTGGCGCATCCGTTTTCAGGCTGCCTAACGCGGCGGCATCAGGCGCATCTGCTGTTTCTGGCGCTTCTGCCACAGCTTCATCGGTTTTCAGGCTGCCGTTTAACACCGCAGCTTGCGCTTGTTCCACTTGGGCAACGGCTTGGTTGATAACCGCCGCTTCGCTGTCCAGCAGCGCGCTTGGTTCTGCCGCAGCAGGCGCATCCGTTTTCAGGCTGCCTGCTTCATCATCCGCCGCTGGGCTGGCTGGCACTTTGCCTGCTTCAATCGCCAAAACGTGTGCCACGGCTTCGCGCACGCGCTGGGCAAGCGCTTCCACCGAATCAGGCGCAGGCGCAACGGTTACGCGCACTGCTTCGCCATTGTTTTGTTTGGACGAACGACGACGGCGTTTGTTTTCATTGCCGCCTTCTTGGTTTTCGCCGCGCTCATCATCGCCCAATCGCACCACCACGGGTTTTTGCTTGCGATTGCGGTTTTGCTTTTTGCCGCCTTCTTTTTCAGGCTGCCCTTGCTGTTCCGCTGCATTGGCAACGCTGTTTTCATCCAGCGCATCCACGGTTTTTTCTGCGTTTTGTTGATTGCGGTTGCGATTGCGTTGCTCGCCCTTGTTGCGGCTGTTGCGCGGCTCTTTTTCTGCCTTGCCCGCGTTTTCAGGCTGCATCAAGGCTTTGGCTTCGGCGTTTTCCGCGTTGGCATTGGCATTGCGGCTGCGCGAATTTTTGCGCTCGCCGTTGTTGGCGTTGCCGTTGTTGGCGTTACCATTGTTATTGGCATTGCCGTTGGCGGATTTTTCTTCGCTGCTTTCGCGGCGTTTGTTGCGGCGGTTGCTGCGTTTGCCGGTTGTGCCGCTGCTGCGTTCATTGCGGCTAGATGATTTTTTCGCGGGCGCGGCAGGTTCGCCTGCATCGCCGCCAAACAGTTTTTTCAGCCAGCCTTTAAAGCTCTCCCACCAAGATTGGCTGCTGCTTGCCACCACGGGCGGCGGCGAAGCGTGATGCACGCCTTTCACCGCGGGCTCGGGGCGCGTGGCTTTTTCGCCTTTTTTGTTGGCAAAGGGCACGGTTTCGC
The DNA here is from genome assembly GCA_963529665.1 of uncultured Kingella sp. Lineage (GTDB taxonomy): Bacteria > Pseudomonadota > Gammaproteobacteria > Burkholderiales > Neisseriaceae > Kingella_B. Next base: position 10,283 of record CAUSAG010000018.1, on the reverse strand, counting down.
TGCTTTCAGGCTGCGTTACACGCTTGTAGCTGGGCGCGGCGTTGTCGTCCAAATCGTCCACGCGAATGCGCGAGATTTCATAGTGCGGATTTTCCAAATGCGGATTCGGAATCAGCATCACCGAAACATCCAGCCGCTCTTCCATGCCAAACAATTCGGCGCGTTTTTCGTTGAGCAAGAAAGTCGCCACATCAACAGGCACTTGCGCGTGCACTTCGCCCGTGTTTTCTTTCATCGCCGCATCTTGAATCAGGCGCAAAACGTGCAGCGCGGTGGATTCAATGCTGCGAATCACGCCCGTGCCCGCACAGCGTGGGCAGGCAATGTGGCTGCTTTCGGCAAGCGCAGGCTGCAGGCGTTGGCGCGACAATTCCAGCAAGCCAAATTTAGACAATTTGCCCATTTGCACGCGCGCGCGGTCGCGTTTGAGCGCGTCTTTGAGCGTATTTTCCACTTCGCGTTGGTGCTTCGCGTCTTCCATATCAATGAAGTCAATCACCACCAAGCCGCCCAAGTCGCGCAGGCGCATTTGGCGGGCGACTTCTTCTGCCGCTTCCATATTGGTGCGGAACGCGGTCTCTTCGATGTCTGCGCCGCGCGTGGAGCGGGCGGAGTTCACGTCCACCGACACCAAGGCTTCGGTGTGGTCAATCACAATCGCGCCGCCGCTGGGCAACGTTACTTCGCGCGAGAACACGGTTTCAATTTGTTGCTCAATTTGCAAGCGCGAAAAGAGCGGAATATGGTCGTCATACAATTTCAGCCTGCCTAAATTATTGGGCATCACATAGCTCATAAATTCAGACACTTGCTCGTAAACTTCGGGGTTGTCCACCAAAATTTCGCCGATGTCGGGGCGGAAATAATCGCGGATGGCGCGAATCACCAGCGAGCTTTCCATAAACAGCAAATAAGGCTCGGGATGGGCGGCAGCGGCTTCTTCAATGGCGCGCCAAAGTTGCAGCAAATAATTGAAATCCCAAGCCAATTCTTCTGATGTGCGCCCGATGCCTGCGGTGCGGGCAATCAAGCTCATGCCGTGTGGCACATCCAATTGCGCCATCGCTTCTTTCAGCTCAGCGCGGTCTTCGCCTTCAATGCGCCGCGATACGCCGCCGCCGCGCGGATTGTTGGGCATCAGCACCAAATAGCGCCCTGCTAGGCTGATGTAGGTGGTGAGCGCTGCGCCTTTGTTGCCGCGCTCGTCTTTTTCCACTTGCACAATAACTTGCATGCCTTCTTTGAGCACGTCTTGAATGCGCACTTTGCCGCCTTCGTAGTCTTGGAAATAGGCGCGGGACACTTCTTTAAACGGCAAAAAGCCGTGCCTATCCATGCCGTAATCCACAAAGCAAGCTTCTAGCGAAGGCTCAATGCGGGTGATGGTGCCTGTGTAAATATTGCCTTTGCGTTGCTCTTTGCCGAGCGTTTCAATGTCTAGGTCAATCAGGGTTTGACCATCCACAATCGCCACGCGCAATTCTTCTGCTTGGCGGGCGTTAAATAGCATTCTTTTCATTTGTTTTTAGTACCTTATGAGTGGGCACTTTGAGATAATCAGTTTTGAACCGCCCTGCCGCGTGCTGCCGTAAGCAAAACGATACGGTGCGGCGTGTGGGCGTGAAGAGCGATATTAAAGAACTGTGATGGCGGCGCGGTTGAAATCGCAATTGGATTTTCAGGCTGCCTTTGGAAGGATTTGCTGCATATTTCATTCGCAAAACGAAATTCATGTTTTTTTGAATGATGGGATTGATGCTGCAACAAATGGAAAATGGGTTAGCCGTCGTCTTCGGGCTGATTTAGGGCTCAACTTGATTATGTTTTTATTGGTTAGGCTGTTTGCCAATAAAGTGGAACGTCAAAGTGCATTATTTTGTAAAATGGATGGCTACGGCTTTTTTATGCAATAAATTCATTTTCAGGCTGCCGATGTATTGGTTTCATTCATCATTATTTCAAAGCCGTATGCGCTGAAAATGGCGTTTCAGGCAGCCTGAAACCGCCCAAAACAAGTTTCGGATTATAGAGAAAATGGCATCGTTTAGCAAAGAAATAGTCAATCATATCAGCGTGGCAGAACACGAAGCGGGGCAACGTCTTGATAACTATTTGATTAAAATTTTAAAAGGCGTTCCCAAAAGCCATATCCACCGCATTATTCGCGGCGGTGAGGTGCGCGTGAACAAGGGGCGTGCCAAGCCTGATTATCGCGTGGTGGCGGGTGATTGCGTGCGCATTCCGCCGATTCGTGTGGCAGAAAAAAACGTTTCAGGCAGCCTGAAAACCGCACCGCCACGCGAATTTGAGATTATTTTTGAAGACGATGCGCTGTTAGTCATCAACAAGCCCAGCGGTGTGGCGGTGCATGGCGGCAGCGGTGTGAGCTTTGGCGTGATTGAGCAGCTTCGCCAAGCGCGCCCCGAGGCGAAATATTTGGAGCTGGTGCATCGGCTGGATAAGGACACCAGCGGTTTGCTGATGATTGCGAAAAAGCGCAGCGCATTGGTGAAGCTGCATGAGATGCTGCGCAACGACCACCCGAAAAAGGTTTACCTTGCGTTGGGCGTGGGCGCGTGGCAGCCTGAAAACCGCCATGTGCGGCTGCCGCTGGTGAAATACACGGGTGTGGCGGGCGAAAAGATGGTGCGCGTGGGCGATGAGGGGCAGTCGGCGCATACGATTTTTCGCGTGCTGGATACGTTTTCAGGCTGCCTGACGCATTCGGTGGGCATTTCGGCGCTGAGCTTGGTGGAGGCGACACTGAAAACGGGGCGCACGCATCAAATTCGCGTGCATATGCAGGCAAGCGGCTGCCCGATTGCGGGCGATGAACGCTATGGCGATTATCAGGCAAACAAGCGGCTGCATAAGCTGGGCTTGAAGCGAATGTTTTTGCACGCGCATCGGTTGGTGTTGGCGCATCCATTGTCGGGCGAGATGTTGGATTTAGTGGCGGGGTTGCCTGAGGAGTTGGAGCGGGTGGTGGAGCGGGTGGTGGAGCGGTTAGCGGCGGGGGGAGAGGCAGCCTGAAAACGGGAAAATTGGTTTTCAGGCTGCCTTTGGGCGGTTGGCAAAAGAATTGCTGGAACGGATTTTTTGCGCTTGATGGTTAAGTGTGCTTTGCAAATGAATGGCGGCGGGATGTCGCTGGGTTTTTAATTAGACAAGGAATGATGATGGTTGATTTGCGTAGATTTTTTAAACCGTTGAATGTAGTGGTTGTGGCATTATGTTCGTTTTTTATTGCGCCTGCGCAGGCGGATAATCCTCTTCAAATAGAACAGGCTTTCGCAGCCTATCATGCAGACGATTACAGCCAAGCTCTGCGTCTGTTTAAACCCCTTGCACAACAAGGCAATGCTGAGGCGCAAAATAGTTTGGGTGTGATGTATGCAAAGGGGCAAGGTGTGGCGCAGGATTATCAGCAAGCCCTTGCATGGTATAAAAAAGCGGCGAATCAGGGCGATGCTACTGCGCAAAATAATGTTGGCTGGATGTATTTTCACGGCGAAGGGATGGCGCGGGACTACAAACAAGCCGCGGCGTGGTATCAGAAGGCGGCAAACCAAGGGAATCTTGATGCGCAAAACAATTTGGGCGTGATGTATGACGAAGGTTTCGGTGTAACACAGGACGCTAAACAGGCGGCAATGTGGTATCAAAAAGCGGCTAATCGGGGGCACGTTGAGGCGCAATTTAGTTTGGGCGTGATGTATCACAATGGGCAAGGCGTGGCACAAAACTATAAGCAAGCGATGGTGTGGTTTCAAAAGGCGGCTCATCAGGAACACGTTGAAGCGCAACACAATTTGGGTACGATGTATCTCAACGGACAAGGCGTGGCGCAAGACGATAAACAAGCGGCGGCGTGGTTTCAAAAAGCAGCTAATCAAAACCATGTTGGGGCGCAATTCAATTTAGGCATGATGTATGCCAACGGTCGCGGAGTGGCGCAGGATTATCAGCAGGCGAAAATATGGTGGCAAAAAGTGCTGGCGCAGCCTGATACAAAAGAAAATGCGGAAGCTCGCGCGTTTGCTCGTGATTATTTGCAAAAATTGAGTGATGCTGGCATTTGCTAATGGCACGTTTGATTGAGGCAGCCTGAAAACGGGAAAATTGATTTTCAGGCTGCCTTTGGGCGGTTGGCTGGAATGTGGTTTAACGATATGGCAACTGTATGCCGTTTAATTTTGAATTTAGAGAGACAATGATGTTTGATTTACGCAAGATTTTTAAACTGTTGAATGGGGTGTTGGTGGCGTTGGTTTCAGTTTTCAGTGCGCCTGCGGGGGCGGATAATGCTGCTCAGCTTCAACAAATTGATGCTGCTTATGATGCTCGCGATTACGGTCAAGTTATTCGGCTGTTGCAGCCGTTTGCGCAGCAGGGAAACGTTGATGCTCAATACAATTTGGGGATGATGTATCTTGATGGGAAAGGCGTGGCACAAAACTATAAGCAAGCGATGGTGTGGTTTCAAAAGGCTGCGCAGCAAGGAGACATTGGAGCGCAGTATATTTTAGGTGTGATGTTTCGCGATGGGAAAGGTGTAAAAAGAGACTATAAGCAAGCGATGGCATGGTTTCAAAAAGCAGCCAATCAGGGTTCTTCTATGGCGCAACTCAATTTAGGTGGAATGTATGCAGAGGGGCAAGGCGTGGCACAAAACGATAAACAAGCTATGGCGTGGTTTCAAAAAGCCGCTAATCAAAATAACCCATTAGCACAATTTAATTTGGGCAATGTGTACCGTGAGGGGCGTGGCGTAGCACAAAATTATCAACAAGCATTAGCGTGGTATCAAAAAGCGGCTAATCAGGGGCTGGCTTCGGCACAAAATAGCTTGGCTATGATGTATTGCGAAGGAAAAGGAACAACAAAAAATTATCAGCAAGCAAAATTGTGGTGGCAAAAAGTGTTGGCGCAGCCTGATACGGAAGAGAATGCCGAAGCCAAAGCAATCGCTCGTAATGGCTTGCAAGCATTAAAAAAACAAGGTATTCGTTAATCGCTTTTCCACTTCGGCAGCCTGAAAACACATTTGGAACTGCCAACTTTAAAGCAGCCTGAAAACGTGAAAATTGATTTTCAGGCTGCCTTTATCCGCTCCACCTACACCCCCCCATTTCCCACTATAATTCGCCCCTTCGTTTTCAGGCTGCCTCACGTAAAACACCCCCAATCAACAAGGAATGCTTATGACTCCCCTACCCTATTCCCCCGAAATCGCGGCAAGAATGAACGATGGCGCGGAAACACCGATTGCGCCCAGAGCGCAGTTTTACCACACCGCCAACGGCTACTGGATTGCATGGCAGCCTGAAATCGCCGCCGTGTTGCCGCCCGATTTACCTGCCGATGAGCCTTGCGATTGGATTGAAGGCACGGAAAGTTTGGCGGAATTGGTGAGCCTGATTGAAAGCGGTGATTACGAAGCCTTGCTCGCCGCAGATGCCGACGAACCTGCGCACCACCACGGCTGCGGTTGCGGCTGCGCGCACGATTAAGGCAGCCTGAAAATGAGCATAAATTTATGGCTATTGGCGCGGCAAGCAGGGGCGGCGGCGTGTTTGCGCTTTCGCCCTGCGCCGTTTTATGCGTATGGTTTGCCCGTGTTTGTGCTGGTGCTAGCGGCGGTGGGCATGGTAAACGCGGTGGCGTTGAAGCCATTTTTGGGCGCGAGCGATGCGGCGCTGGGCTTTGGTTTTTTAACCGCGGTAACGCGCTGGCTGGTGCTTTCGCGCGTGTTTTGGGAAATGCTGCGCGCGCCCGATGGCGAACGCGTGCCGTTTTTGGGCTACATTTTAGCAACCGATGCGCTGGTTATCCCCACGCTGTTTGCGCTGCCCTATCCTGAAATGCGCTCGTGGGTGGGCTTGTGGAACACTTGGTGTTTTTGGGTGCAATTTGCAGGCGCGGTGGCGGTGAGCAGGCAGCGTCCCTTGCGCGTGGTGGGCGCTTATTTGGTGTATTGGTTGGCATCTTCGGCGCTGCTGTTTGTGTTTTTGCTGATGTTTGTTTCGGCAGGCTGGTTTGATGTAAACGAGCTCAACGCCAATGCAATCAAAATGTTAGAAACCATGCGCGCGCAGCATTAAGGCAGCCTGAAAAGCAAAAATAAACAATTTGTCCAATTTTTGTCTTATTTGCATCCGCTTTAAATTTAATAATTGAAAATTTTGTCCAAAAAGTCTAAAATAACCACTTTCCCGTATCTAAATCAAGAAAGACACAAACCATGACCCCGCAAACCCTATACGACAAACTCTGGAACAGCCACGTTGTCCGCGAAGAAGAAGACGGCACCGTGCTGCTGTATATTGACCGCCATCTGGTGCACGAAGTAACCAGCCCGCAAGCCTTTGAAGGCTTGAAAATGGCGGGGCGCAAACTGTGGCGCATCGACAGCGTGGTCTCCACCGCCGACCACAACACGCCCACCGACCACTGGGACGAAGGCATCAAAGACCCGATTTCCAAGCTGCAAGTGGACACTTTGGACAAAAACATCAAAGAATTCGGAGCGCTGGCGTATTTCCCGTTTAAAGACAAAGGCCAAGGCATCGTGCACGTGATGGGCCCCGAACAGGGCGCGACGCTGCCCGGCATGACCGTGGTCTGCGGCGACTCGCACACCAGCACCCACGGCGCGTTCGGCGCGTTGGCACACGGCATCGGCACCAGCGAAGTGGAACACACCATGGCCACCCAGTGCATCACCGCCAAAAAGTCCAAATCCATGCTGATTGAAGTTTCAGGCAGCCTGAAACCCGGCGTAACCGCCAAAGACATCGCGCTGTACATTATCGGCCAAATCGGCACGGCGGGCGGCACGGGCTATGCCATCGAGTTCGGCGGCGAAGCCATCCGCAGCCTCTCCATGGAAGGTCGCATGACCCTATGCAACATGGCGATTGAAGCGGGCGCGCGCAGCGGCTTGGTGGCGGTGGACGACACCACCATCAACTATATTGAAGGCCGAAAATTCGCCCCCAAAGGCGCGGATTGGGACAAAGCCGTGGCCTACTGGCGCACGCTGGTGTCCGATGACGGCGCAAAATTCGACAAAACGTACAGATTCCGCGCCGAAGACATTGAGCCGCAGGTAACGTGGGGCACATCGCCCGAAATGGTGCTGGGCGTGGACGGCAAAGTGCCGAATCCCGCCGACGAAGCCGACGCAGTGAAACGCGCGGGCATGGAACGCGCCTTGGAATACATGGGCTTGGCCGCCGGCACGCCGCTAAACGAAATCCCCGTGGACGTGGTGTTCATCGGCTCGTGCACCAACAGCCGCATCGAAGATTTGCGCGAAGCCGCCGCCGTGGCCAAAGGCCGCAAAAAGGCCGACAACGTGAACCGCGTGCTGGTCGTGCCCGGCTCCGGCTTGGTGAAAGAGCAGGCGGAAAAAGAAGGCTTGGACAAAATCTTCACCGACGCGGGCTTCGAATGGCGCGAACCGGGCTGCTCCATGTGCCTGGCCATGAACGCCGACCGCCTCGCACCGCAAGAACGCTGCGCCTCCACCTCCAACCGCAATTTTGAAGGTCGGCAGGGCAACGGCGGCCGCACCCATCTCGTCAGCCCTGCGATGGCGGCAGCGGCGGCGGTGGCCGGGCATTTTGTGGACGTCAGAGCGTTGTAATACTCGCTTCGGCTTGCAGTTATACCGATTCCCTTGGTACAGCCAAAATTGTCATGCCGCACTAGCCTGCCTGCCGGCTTGCCCTATTTACTTACAATCGGACATAAACCGAAATACACCCGCTTTCAACACGCTTAATCATACAGGCCGTCTGAAAGCGGGTTTACCGCAATAGTAAATAAGCCATGAGTGAATTGACTGACCAAACCTACGACACCATTTGCCGGCTTTGCGAACAAGGCGACGCGCCGGCGGACGACGGGCAATATGGAACGCGTCGCTGACGAGTTGATGCGTACCTACATGGGTTTGGACGACGAAACGTGACTGGACGAAGACCCGAAATATCTGGATTTTTTAGCCACCGTGGCGCAAGGGATTGAAAACCACCGCAGGGAAAACGGTTAGTTACGATGCAGACTGTCTGACACGTTTTTCAGACGACCTGAACCTCGGATTCAAATTTCATCCGCTATTTATAAATCCTCAAACTGATGTTACTCGTCGCTTAGTCGAAAGCTATTTTGGCAAAATTTTAGATGAAACCGCTTGGGTAAAAGACAAAAACACTCGCTAAGGAAAGAAAAAATGAACACACGTCCCTTTTATTTCGGACTTATATTTATCGCGATTATCGCTATACTTGCTAACTATTTAGGAAACACTGATTTTTCCCATCATTATCATATCAGTGCTTTAATTATTGCTATCTTGCTGGGTATGGCAATCGGCAATACCATTTATCCGCAATTTTCAACACAAGTGGAAAAAGGCGTTTTGTTTGCCAAAGGCACGCTTCTTCGCACTGGCATTGTGCTGTATGGTTTTCGCCTCACTTTTGGCGATATTGCCGATGTAGGATTAAATGCTGTCGTCACTGATGCAATCATGCTAATTTCAACGTTCTTTTTTACCGCACTTTTAGGCATTCGTTATCTAAAAATGGATAAACAATTGGTTTATCTCACTGGGGCAGGTTGCAGCATTTGCGGTGCAGCAGCAGTGATGGCGGCAGAGCCTGTTACCAAAGCAGAATCCCATAAAGTTTCAGTGGCGATTGCCATAGTGGTCATTTTCGGGACTCTTGCTATTTTTACTTACCCCTTTTTCTACACGTGGTCACAACATTTAATTAACGCCCATCAATTCGGTATTTATGTTGGTTCTAGTGTACACGAAGTGGCTCAAGTTTATGCGATTGGGGAAAATATTGATCCTATCGTGGCGAATACTGCCGTCATTTCCAAAATGATCCGAGTGATGATGCTCGCCCCATTTTTATTAATGCTTTCTTGGTTATTAACACGTAGTAATGGAGTATCAGAAAATACATCACACAAAATTGCAATTCCTTGGTTTGCTGTACTTTTTATTGGCGTTGCCATTTTTAATTCTTTTGATTTATTACCAGAAGAACTCGTGAAATTATTCGTTGAAATCGATTCTTTCTTATTAATTTCAGCGATGGCTGCGCTTGGCTTAACGACGCAAGCAAGCGCAATCAAAAAGGCAGGATTAAAACCACTTGTTTTAGGAACACTAACTTATTTATGGCTAGTGGTTGGTGGATTTTTAGTGAACTATGGAATATCAAAATTAATATAAAATTCACTTAAAATTGACCGCACTTTTTAAAGTGCAGTCTTTTTTTACAGATATGGTTATTTAAAGGATTAAATTACGCTTTATTTCAAGTACGATTTAATAAACCATCCTCTAAAAATAAAGGACCAATTGGGCGTTTAGGAATATCAAACTTTTGTGGATAAATCACATCGACCAAATACAAATCCATCGGGTTTTGCTGTGGGTGCAGCAAGCTGACGATTTTTCTGCAACTCTGAAAACGCCGTTTATTTCGGCATGATCTGTAACCGGCTGCCCCCTTACGAATCCGACACCTTCGGCCTGCACTGCAATGTCGTTACCCAGTCCGACAACCGACGTCCCCTGCTGCAACTGCATCAAGGCAGCGAACATCCGCTGGTACGCGACTTTTATCACGGCATAGAATATGCCGAAGCGCAGGCAAGGATAGACGCGGCATTCGGGGCAGACTATTAAGGACCAAATGACAAACCGCCCTCTATTGAACGAAACCATCTCCGACGGCTCGCGCCTGTTCCTGCAACTGCCGCAAACCTGCCCACCCTCGCGATGGTGCTGGACGTGAACGGCAAAGTGCCCAACCCCGCCGATGAAGCCGGCGCAGTCAAACGCAGCGGCATGGAACGCGCCCTAGAATACATGGGCTTAACCGCAGGCACGCCGCTCACCGAAATCCCTGTGGACATCGTGTTCATCGGCTCGTGCACCAACAGCCGCATCGAAGATTTGCGCGAAGCCGCCGCCATCGCCAAAGGGCGCAAAAAGGCGGACAACGTGCAGCGTGTGCTCATCGTGCCCGGTTCGGGTTTGGTGAAACGCCAAGCCGAAGCCGAAGGCTTGGACAAAATTTTTATGGACGCGGGCTTTGAATGGCGCGAACCGGGCTGCTCAATGTGTCTCGCCATGAACGCCGACCGCTTGCAGCCGCAACAGCGCTGCGCATCCACATCCAACCGCAATTTTGAAGGGCGGCAGGGCAACGGCGGCCGCACCCATCTCGTCAGCCCTGCGATGGCGGCAGCGG
>CAUSAG010000017.1:0-49754 GCA_963529665.1 uncultured Kingella sp. | reverse complement strand
GCAGCAAAATCGTCCCCAACGCCGCGCCCACCACGCCCGAAGGCAGCTCAATCAAGCGATCGGAATAATACAGCCACGACACGCTGCCCACCGCCAGATAAGACGCAAAAGTGGTGTTAATCACCAGCGAAATCTGCGCCACCGAAGAGCCGATAATAGACGGCAACATCTGCCGCATCACACGGCTCACCGCCGCATCGCCAAAGCGCAGCTTAGGCAGCCTGAAAAAGCCCAGCTTGAATAACCACGGCAGCTGAAAGCCCAATTGCAGCAGCCCGCCCACCAACACCGCCCAGCCCAGCGCCATAATCGGCGGTTGAAAAAACGGCGTTAAAAACAGCGCAAACACAATAAACGACACATTCAGCAACACGGGCGTGAAGGCAGGGATGGAAAATTTGTTATACGTATTCAAAATGCTGCCAACAAACGACGACAGCGAAATCAACAAGATATACGGAAAAATAATCGGCAACAGCTTCACCGCAATCTCAAAGCGCGTGCCATCTTGGGCAAAGCCGCTTGCCGTTGCCAAAATAATCGCAGGCGCGGCAAACACGCCGATGGCGGTGATGATAAACAGCGCAAACGTCAGCATCCCCGCAACGTGTTGCACAAACAATCGCGTTTCGGCATCCGATTTGTTTTGCTTATAATCCGCCAGCATCGGCACAAACGCCTGCGAAAACGCGCCTTCGGCAAAAATACGGCGCAGCAAATTGGGCAGCCTGAACGCCACCACAAACGCATCCATCGCCGCCCCTGCGCCAAAATAGCGCGCCACAATTGCGTCGCGGATAAATCCCATGATGCGCGAGAGCATAGTCATGCTGCTGAGCCGCGCCAAAACTGCTAATAAATTCATATTTGCTTTCTGCTTATCATTAAAAGGCAGCCTGAAACCGCCGTTATCATTTATTTCAGGCTGCCAATACACGTTAAATAAACACTACTTCTTTATTCACCATTCATAACATAATTTCCCAAAAAATTCACATCTTTTCGTCTAAATTTAGCCAACATCCACCCCTATAAAATACATAATTCATTGACAAAAAAGAAAATAGTAAAATAAAATTAACGATTATATACACATCTAAACACTTAGCAACAAAGGTAATCGCATGAAAAAAGCCCATCACTTAAAACGCCATATTATCGTTGTCAGCATAAGCGCATTGCTGGTAGCCAGCAATGCAAACAGCACCGCTGTTCCTCCTGTTCTCACTCCTAAACCAGGAGCAGGCTTGCCTGTTTACGACATATCCAGTGCCTTTGACCGCGCCATGCAAATGATGAATATCTAGAAAAGAAAATTACCGAAGCACGTTGGTTTTCAGGCATAGGCACAGCAGGTCCTGCCATTGTGGCAGGTGGCATGCTAATTATTTTCCGCATTAGTTTGGCAATGTTTAACGGCTTTGGTCCTATTTTTATCCTGTGCTTGCTGTTTAAAAAAAACTGAACCACTGTTCCATAAATGGCTGAATTATGGCTTGGCAACACTGTTTTCGGGTGTAATGCTAGGCGTGATGGCAGACATTTGCATGGACTTGGTGGCTAATGTAAGCATTGTGGGCGCTGTGGCGGAAATAGCGGATGTTTTGGGTATGGAATCGCTTAAAGCAGGGATGACGGGAATCATGCAATCAGCTACGCAACAGCTAGGATTGGGGCTATTACTGTCCATACTGCTGGTTACCGTACCACCTATGGCAGGAGCTTATTTCAATGGATTAATGGCAGCTTATAGCCCTTATTCGGTGTTTGCGGGATGGAATAATTCTAATTCTAACACTGCTGCTAATGCGGTATTGCCGCCGAGTGTGGCGAATGGAAGAGGTGTAAATAACAGTGATACCACTCAACATAATAGCGCTTCTAATACATCTACCCATATATCAACGATGGGCGCAAGAGTCACTATCCCTTCACAGAATGACGTTCAACCCCAAACACATTCCAGTAGCATTGTAGGTGTTGGGAAAAAAAGATAAGGAAACAGAAATGTACAAATTATTAATCACAATCATATTTTTATCGTTATCCAAGCAAGTTATGTCTTATGATGTAACAAAAGGTGCATTACAGAATGACCCAAGTTTGTGTGCTTATGGGTACAACCCTAATTGTGGGCAATCTACTGGCGGGTATTCCACTGGCGGAGGTTTCTTTCCTCCAACATCCTATACCCCAGATGTTCCGCGTGTGCAAAACTGGGGCGCGGTGGCATATAGTGATACATCAAAAATGATAGAAAGTTTTGCTTATTCTAAATGGAATACGAGTAAAAAAATGGCAGAAAACGATGCAAAAGAAAAATGTGAAAATAAAACAAAAACACCTTGTAAAGTAATCGCATCCTATACTAAAACTTGTGCTACGGGCATTCAGGGTTATGACAATAAAAGTGATGTTTTGTTTGTTGCCACTACTCCTGATGCCATAGACCAAGGCTTTGCTGCTTGCAAGAAAAAAGGCTACAAAAATTGCAAGGTTGTTTTTAATAGTTGTGCTTTTTAGATACCAACTAAAAGCAGCCTGAAAAACGGAATGATTTTTCAGGCTGCTTATCTGCTTCCAATTATGAAAATTTTAAAAACTAGAGATAACTGAAGTGATGCAATCGGCTACACAGCACTTGAATTGGAGTTACTGCTTTCTATGCTGTTGATTACTGTGCCACCAATGGCGGGGGCTTATTTTAATGGACTGATGGCAGCTTATAGTCCTTATTCGGTGTTTACTGGGTGGAATAATTCTAATCCTAATACTGCTAATACAGGATTGCCTCCGAGTGTGGCGAATGGACGTGGTATTAATGTCAATGCAACTAATAATTCAAATAGCTATTCCTCAGATTTAAACAGAATTATTCGTCCAACCAATTCTAATACCCGAACTCAACCGAATAATAATTGGACAAATAGTGGAATTATTCGTCCAAATAAAGACAAACAAGGGGATAACAATGCGTAAAATATTATTTACATTATTATTTATTTCATTTTTTTCTTATGCTACGCCACCTAGCAACACTTTTGATATTCATAATGGGACATTGCAAAACCACCCAGACCTATGCACCTATGGATACAACCCAAATTGTCAAAATAATTCACCATCAGCAAGAGAGACAATTTACCTTCATAGGTGGGGAGCTATTGCAATAAGTGATACAAGTTCTGTTTTGGGTAGTAGCAAAAATCAGCAATCGCAAAATAATGCAGAAAAAAATGCTATTAAGAACTGCCAATATCGCGCTAAATCTTCATGTAAGTTAATTCAGGTTTATGCTAATTTTTGTGCATCAGTTGCCGTTGCTGCATTCAATAAAAGTAACTCTGAATTTTTTACTGCCACAGGAGAAACTAAAAATATTTCGGAACAAAATGTTATGCAAAAATGCAAAAATGCAGGTTATAAAAACTGTCATTTAGCTATGAATACGGAATGTTCTTTTGCAATTTAGGTACAGCTAGGCAGCCTGAAAAGCTGAATTGATTTTCAGGCTGCTTTTTTGTTTTATAGCTAATAAACAATAGAGAAAGGACAAATAATGTAAACACTTCAAATTATAATACTCATAATTTAGCGTTTAGAACACCAAGTAATGCATCTAATGGTAAAGTTGCTCCACCCAGCACTACTTTGGTTGGAGCTGCTAGACCCAAAAAGGAAGATAAAAATGACTAAAAAATATTTATTAGTATTATTTCTACTCGTTAACTCTATTGCACTCGCCTGTCAAGATGGCGGTTCAGGAGCTTGCGGCAATCAAGGTTGGTCTGGGAACACTTACAATCCAACTAAATATGATAATGGATATTCCAACGGTGGATATTCCACAGGTGGAGGTTTCTTCCCGCCGACAACTTATACTCCTGTTCCGTATGTGCCAAACTGGGGGGCAGTAGCATTTAGTGATAGTAAGGAATCAAAAGTGCGAGAAAGTTTTGCTTATTCCGAATGGAATACAAGTAAAAAAATGGCAGAAAACGATGCAAAAGAAAAATGTGAGAATAAAACAAAAACACCTTGTAGAATAATTGCATCCTATACCGACACTTGCGCTACTGGCATTCAGGGTTATAACAATAAAAAATATGAATTTTGGGTTGCTACTACTACTGATGCCATAGACCAAGGCTTTGCTGTTTGCAAGAAAAAAGGTTACAAAAATTGCAAGGTAGTTTTTAGTAGCTGTGTTTTAGATACGGGTACAAAGCCGTAGTTCACTAAAAGCAGCCTGAAAAACGGAATGATTTTTCAGGCTGCTTATCTGCTTCCAATTATGAAAATTTTAAAAACTAGAGATAACTGAAGTGATGCAATCGGCTACACAGCAGCTTGAATTGGAGTTACTGCTTTCTATGCTGTTGATTACTATGCTTCCTATGGCAGGGGCTTATTTTAATAGCTTGTAGAAAACGCGTATAATTCGCCCGTTTGACGATCTCCCAGCCCTATCACCTAACCAACGGCAGCGCCCCATCATCCGTTTTACCGCATCCGCCAAACCGTTAGGTTATCTTATGGCAAGCAGCATACAAGGTTTTCAGTCAAACATCTTCTCTCTCAAAATCTCTCCAAAATAAGGCAATCAACATGGCAACCAAATACAAACGCATTTTGCTCAAACTCTCAGGCGAATCGTTAATGGGCAACGACCCCTTTGGCATCAACCGCGACACCATCATGGCGATTGTGCGCCAAGTGAAAGAAATCGCCGATTTAGGCGTGCAAGTAGGCATTGTGGTAGGCGGCGGCAACATTTTCCGCGGCGTATCCGCCCAAGCAGGCAGCATGGACAGAGCCACCGCCGACTACATGGGCATGATGGCAACCGTGATGAACGCGCTGGCATTAAAAGATGCGTTTGAAAGCATTGGCACCAAAGCCCGCGTGCAATCCGCGCTTTCCATGCAACAAATCGCCGAAACCTATGCCCGCCCCAAAGCCATCCAATACCTTGAAGAAAACAAAATCGTGATCTTCGCCGCTGGCACGGGCAATCCATTTTTCACCACCGACACCGCCGCCGCCCTGCGCGGTGCCGAAATGGGTTGCGAAGTGATGCTCAAAGCCACCAATGTGGATGGCGTGTACACCGCCGACCCGAAAAAAGACCCCGCCGCCACGCGCTATAAGAGCGTAACCTTTAACGAAGCCATCGCCAAAAAATTAAAAGTGATGGACACCACCGCGTTCACGCTGTGCCAAGAGCGCAATTTGAACATCGTCGTGTTCAGCATCCACAAAGAAGGCGCGCTCAAACGCGTGATTTTGGGCGAAGATGAAGGCACGCTGGTGCATAACTGATTTTCAGGCTGCCCCATCCATTTAAGGAGAAGGCAGCCTGAAAGCAATAAATCAACTCTGCTATAATCCGCCCTTTATTCAACTCCCTACGAGAACACAATATGATTAACGACATCCAAAAATCTGCCGACAGCAAAATGCAACGCTCGCTTGAAGTGTTGAAAGAAAACCTAGCCAAAGTGCGCACTGGACGCGCCCATACTGGCTTGCTAGACCAAGTGGAAGTGGACTACTACGGCAGCGCCGTACCTGTGAGCCAAGTGGCAAATGTAACCTTGCTGGATGCGCGCACCATCGGCGTTAAAGTGTATGAAAGCAATATGGCAGCAGCAGTAGAAAAAGCCATCCGCGATTCCAATCTCGGCTTAAACCCTGCCGCCATGGGCGATGTGATTCGCGTGCCGATGCCCATGCTTACGGAAGAACGCCGCAAGGATTTGATTAAAGTGGTGCGTGGCGAAGCGGAAGATGGGCGCGTGTCCATCCGCAATGTGCGCCGCGATGCTAACGATCACATCAAAAAATTGTTGAAAGACAAGGAAATTTCGGAAGACGAAGCACGCCGTGGCGAAGAAGCGATCCAAAAATTGACCGATAAAGTGATTGCCGAAGTGGATAAAATTTTAGCCGCCAAAGAAGAAGATTTGATGGCGATTTAATCCCAGCAACCATTAGGCAGCCTGAAAACGCCATTTCTCGTTTTCAGGCTGCCTTTTTATGGTTACAACAAGGCAGATGACTGTAAACACCCTGCCCTATTACGCTCTACACGCTGGGCTGTTCTTCAAACGCCACCACTTCCAAGCCAAACCCGGTCAGCCCGTTCATCACCGAGGGCTTGCCCAGCACGCGCATTTTTTTCACGTTGAGGCTGGCGAGCATTTGCGCGCCGATGCCGTAGGTTTTTCTGTCCCATTTTTGCACGAGCTGGCTGTTTTTAGGCAGGGTGCGTTCCAGCAGGGCTGCGCCATCTTCGGTGCGGTGCAGCAGGATAATCACGCCGCTTGGGGCAGCCTGAACGCGGGCTAGGGCTTGCGGCAGCGACCATGAATGGTTGGGGTCGGGTTGGATAAAATCCAGCGCGGAAAAGGGTTCGTGCACGCGCACTACGGTCTCGGCGGCGTTTTCAGGCTGCCCTTTCACCAGCGCAAGGTGGGTGTCGCCGTTGAGCTTGTCCACATAAACGTGTTGGCGAAAATCGCCCCAAGGCGTGTGCACCAGCGTGTCGCCCATTTCTTCCAGCAGGCTTTCGGTGCGGCTGCGATATTCAATCAAGTCGGCAATCGTGCCGATTTTTAGCCCGTGTTGTTCGGCAAATTGCAGCAGCTCGGGCATCCGCGCCATGGTGCCGTCATCATTCAAAATTTCGCAAATCACGCCTGCGCCAATTAGCCCTGCCATGTTGGCTAAATCTACGGCGGCTTCGGTGTGCCCTGCGCGGATCAGCACGCCGCCTTTTTGCGCGCGCAGCGGGAAAATATGCCCCGGTTGCACGATGTCTTGCGGCTGCACATTGGGCGACACGGCGGTTTGGATGGTGAGGGCGCGGTCGGCGGCGGAAATGCCTGTGGTGGTGCCCTGCGCGGCTTCTATGGAAACGGTGAAGTTGGTGCCGTATTGCGTGCCGTTTTGCTGGGTCATCATCGGCAAGCCGAGCTTGTCCACTAGGGCGTTTTCCATCGGCAGGCACACCAAGCCGCGCGCGTGTTTAATCATAAAGTTGATGGCTTCGGGGGTAACGAATTGGGCGGCGATGACCAAGTCGCCTTCGTTTTCGCGGTCTTCGGCATCGGTGATGATTACCATTTTGCCTGCTTTGATGTCGGCGATGATTTCGGGGATGGGAGAGATTTGTGCCATGGTTGTTTTTCCTTTGGGGGGTGGGAATGCGATGCGGGATTGTACGCTTTTTGCCTGCGGCTTGCTTTACATGGGTTTACAAATAAGACAGCCTGAAACGCGGTTTTCCGTTTTCAGGCTGCCTTTTAGGGATGATTTTTATACCACATGCCCAGCGCGTAACACACTATGCCTGCGCTGCTCAATAGCGCGAATAGCACGCCCTTTTTGCGCGCGTTGGAGCAATACCAATACACGCTTAGGCTGAATGTGAAAAACAGCGTGATGGCAATCCACAGCATTTGGCGTGGTCGGTTTTGGTAGTGGTTGAGCGTGTAGGTTTCGCTGAGCATGATGTAAAGCTGCCACAGTGCGGCAACGGCAAGCAGCGGAATGGCGATGAGAATAAACAATGCCGCAAGGTCTAGATGAGTCATGGTTATGCTTGGGATGATGGGTGGGATGAAGGCAGCCTGAAAATGGATTGGGCGCGGTGCAAATGAGTCAAACCCATTTTCAGGCTGCCTTTTAATGAATCGCCGCCGCGTGTTGTGTCGTTTAACGGAACGGCGCGGCGGCGTTTGCGCTTAGCTGGCTTATTTCGCCTGATTACTCAAATACTGCAACAGCAGCGCCACAGGTCGCCCTGTCGCGCCTTTTTGCGCGCCCGACTTCCATGCCGTGCCTGCGATGTCCAAATGCGCCCATTTGTAGTTTTCGGCAAAGTGCGCCAAGAAGGTGGCGGCGGTGATGGTGCCAGCGGGGCGGCCGCCGATGTTTTGCAAATCGGCAAAATTGGATTTGAGCTGCTCTTTGTATTCAGGGAACAGCGGCAGTTGCCATGCTTTGTCGTTGCTTTCGCGGGCGGCGGCCAGCAGCGCGTCCACCAAATCTTGGTCGTTGCCCATCACGCCGCTGGCAACGTGTCCCAGCGCAATGATGCACGCGCCTGTGAGCGTGGCGGCATCAATCACGGCTTGCGGTTTGAAGTTTTGTTCTACATAAGTGAGCGCGTCGCACAGCACCAGCCGCCCTTCGGCATCGGTGTTCAGGTTTTCAATGGTGGTGCCGTTCATGGCTTTGACCACGTCGCCCGGTTTGGACGCGCCGCCATCGGGCATATTTTCGCAAGTGGCGACCACGGTTACCAAGTTAATCGGCAGCTTGGCTTTTGCCGCAGCGACAAACGTGCCAATCATCGCCGCCGCGCCGCACATATCGTATTTCATCTCGTCCATGCCTTCCCCTGGTTTCAACGAAATGCCGCCGCTGTCAAAAGTTAAGCCCTTGCCCACCAGCACAATGGGCGCTGCGGATTTATCTGCCGCGCCAAAATAGCGCAATTCCACCAGCTTGGGCTCTTCCTTGCTGCCCTTTGCCACACCCCAAAACGACGGCATATTTTCGCGGATGTAATCGCCGCCCAAAATTTTGGCTTCTGCGCCCAAGGCTTGCGCTTCGCGCGCGGCGGTTTCGGCAAGATAAGTGGGCGTGCAAACATTGGAGCCTGTGTTGCCCAAGTCTTTGCACAGATTCACGCCGTATAACAAGGCTTCGGCGCGGTTTAAGGCAGCCTGAATTTCATCACCATGCTGCGCGTGCACAAACTGCACCTGCGCCAATTTGGCAGGGCTGGCTTCTTTTTTGAAGCGGTCAAAGCGGTAAACGGCTTCGCCAATCGCGGCAACCAATGCGGCAACGGCGCGTGGCGCGTTTTCGGCGCACAAGGGGTTTAAATCAATCGCCAGCGTTTTTTGCTTTTGCGCCCATGCGGCGGCTTCTTTGGCGGCTTTTTGCAAGGTTTCGGTGTCCAAATCGGCAAAGCGCAGCACAGCGATGCTTTTCAGGCTGCCTGAAACGGGCAGTTTGGTTTCGGCAAAGCTGTCGTGTTCTTCCAAGCTATTGCACAAAAGTTGCGCGGTTTCGTCGTGCAATTGGGCAGCTTCGGTGCAAATAAACAATTGCGCAGCTTCGGCTGGCGCGTTGTGGGAAAAAGTAAATTGCATCAGATTTCCTTTGTTGATGAGTTGGCAAAAGGCAAATTATACGCGCGCGGCAGCCTGAAACGAAGTTCAGCGTGACTAAAACGCGTTTTGCTCCGCCAAAAATCCGCCCAAGCCTATCCCTTTTTTCAGGCTGCCGCATTTTGTGTGCAAACATAGGCAAACTAAATTGAGTAAACCCGCAAGATTGCATACAATGCCGCCATTTTTTCCCTCACGAGAACCGCCATGAAACACGCCAAAATCCTCGGCACAGGCAGCTATCTGCCCGTCCAACGCGTTACCAACGATGAACTTGCCCAACGCGTTGATACATCAGACGAATGGATTACCACGCGCACAGGCATCAAAGCCCGCCACATCGCCGCGGAACACGAAAAAACCAGCGATTTGGCACACGCCGCCGCCGTTGTCGCGCTGGATGATGCAGGCGTTACCGCCAGCGAGATTGATTTAATCATCGTTGCCACCGCCACGCCCGATATGCAGTTCCCATCCGCCGCCACCATGGTGCAACAAAAACTCAGCGTTTCAGGCTGCCCTGCTTTTGACGTGCAAGCCGTGTGCGCGGGCTTTGTGTACGCGATGGCAACCGCCGATGCCTACATCAAAAGCGGCATGGCACAAAAAGCGTTGGTGATTGGCGCGGACACGTTCAGCCGCATCATGGATTGGAGCGACCGCCGCACTTGCGTGCTCTTTGGCGACGGCGCAGGCGCGGTGGTGCTGGGCGCAAGCGACGAAGTGGGCATCATCCACAGCAAATTGCACGCCGATGGCAGCTATCTTTCGCTGCTGAACACGCCTGCGCAAATCGCCAACGGCGCAGTCTGCGGCACACCCTTTTTGCAAATGGACGGGCAAGGCGTATTCAAATTCGCCGTTAAACAGCTTGCCGCTGTTGCCGACGAAGTGTTGCAAGAAGCGGGCTACACCGCCGAGCAAGTGGATTGGCTGGTGCCGCATCAAGCCAACAAACGCATCATTGACTCCACCGCCAAGCATCTGGGCTTGCCGCCCGAAAAAATCATTCTCACCGTGCAAGAACATGCCAACACTTCCGCCGCTTCCATTCCGCTGGCGCTGGATACAGGCATTAAAGATGGGCGCATTAAGCGCGGGCAACATCTGATGATGGAAGGCATCGGTGGCGGCTTCGCTTGGGGGGCGATGCTGGTGCGCTATTGATAGCAAACGATTTTTTACGCGAACAATGTTTTCAGGCTGCCTTTATTGCATGGCAAGGCAGCCTGAAAGCCGCAGGCTTCAACGGAGTTTCGGCGAAGCTAAAACGTGTATTTAAGTTGGTTTTAACCGCACGGCGGTTTAGCAACGAATTTTCAGGCTGCCTAAACGCGGGGGCGAATGCAAAAGCAGCCTGAAACGGCAAACCGCGCTCCTACGGCTTGCGAGCAAGCCGTGCGCTGTTGGAAAAAATATCAAAAGGCAGCCTGAAAACAATCTTTCAGGCTGCCTTGTGCTTTACAGATTTTCCACGTTCACGCCCTGCAAAGCGCGTTGGATATTGCGGTTCATGCGCTGGGCGGCGAATTCGTCCGTGCCTTGCGACAGGGTTTGCACGGCGGCGCGGATGTCGGCGGCTTCGGCGTTGGGCATCAGCGCGGCGAGCGCGTCCATTTGGGCGCGGATTTGCGCGGTTTGCTCGGCAGTAAGCAAGTCGCCGTCCAGTTCCAGCGCGGCTTCCACCGCGTCAATCAGGCTTTGCGCTTCCACGCGGGCTTCGGCGCGGGCGCGGGCGGCGGCATCGTCTTGGGCGTTTGCCATGCTCTCGCGCAGCATTTGGGTGATGGTGTCGTCGTCCAAGCCGTAGGATGGTTTCACTTCAATTTGCGCCTGCACGCCAGTGGTTTGCTCGCGGGCGGATACGGAAAGCAAACCATCCGCGTCCACTTGAAAGGTTACGCGGATGCGCGCCGCGCCTGCCACCATCGGCGGAATGCCGCGCAGGGTGAATTTTGCCAAGCTGCGGCAATCGGCAACCAGTTCGCGCTCGCCTTGCACCACATGAATGGTCATGGCGGTTTGCCCGTCTTTAAAGGTGGTGAAATCTTGCGCGCGGGCGGTGGGCAGCGTGGAATTACGCGGGATGATTTTTTCCGCCAAGCCGCCGTAGGTTTCCAAGCCCAGCGACAGCGGGGTTACGTCCAGCAGCAGCCATTCGCTGTCGGTTTTGTTGCCTGCCAACACGTTCGCCTGCATCGCTGCGCCCAGCGCGACCACTTGGTCGGGGTTGAGATTGTTGAGCGGCGCTTGTTCAAAAAAATCGGCAACGGTTTGCTGAATGTGCTGCATCCGCGTTGCGCCGCCCACCATAATCACGCCGTTTACCGCGCTTTTGCTTACGCCTGCATCGCGCAGGGCTTGTTTGACGGGGGCGATGGTTTCGTCCACCAAATGCTGGGTGAGCGCGTGAAATTCGTCGCGGCTTAGGGCGATGTTTAATGTGGTTCCGTCTTGCAAGGCAGCCTGAAAATGGGTTTCAGGCTGCCCGCTTAATGTTTCTTTGGCTTGGCGCACGGCGGCGAAAAGCTGTTGCACATCGCGCTCATCGGTGAGCGTTAATTGCTCGCGTGCGATGATGTGGCGCAACAGACTGCGGTCAAAATCGTCGCCGCCCAGCGCGGAGTTGCCGCCTGTGGCTTTCACTTGAAACAGCCCTTTGCTTAACTGCAAGATGGATACGTCAAACGTGCCGCCGCCCAAGTCGTACACTACAAACGTGCCTTCCGCGCCGTTGTCCAAGCCGTAGGCAATGGCGGCGGCGGTGGGCTCGTTGAGCAGGCGCAAGACGTTCAGCCCTGCCAGCCGCGCCGCGTCTTTGGTGGCTTGGCGTTGCGCGTCATCAAAATAGGCGGGCACGGTGATGACTGCGCCCACCAGTTCGCCGCCCAAGCTGGCTTCGGCGCGGCTTTTCAGGCTGCCTAAAATCTCGGCGGAAATGTCAATCGGCGTTTTTTCGCCTTGCGCGGTGATGAGTTTGATGATTTTGTTGTCGTCGCCAAAACGATAAGGCAGATGCGCGGTGTCTATATCGGCAAGATTGCGCCCGATCAGGCGTTTGGCAGAAGAGATGGTGTTGAGCGGATCGCTTTTTTGATTGGCAAGGGCTTCGCGCCCCGTTTGAACACCGCCCGATGCCAAATAGCGCACCACCGATGGCAGCGACACCACGCCCGTTTCATCGGGCAGGCATTCGGCGGAGCCGCTGCGAACGGTGGCGACAAGGCTGTTGGTGGTGCCCAAATCGATGCCCACGGCAAGGCGGTGCTGGTGCGGCGCGGCGGAAAGATTGGGCTCGGCAATTTGCAAAAGTGCCATGATGTTGTGTTCCTTATGCGTGTGATGAAGAGCCGCAATTTTAGCATTGTTGAGTGATATTGTCGGGAATAGGCGCGGGCGGTGGCTTATTTTCAGGCTGCCTGAAAAGCGTTAAGATAGCTCTTTTTATTGTTAAGAAAGGTTTAACGGCATGAAAATCATCCTGAAAAGCGCATTGGCGGGCGCGGTTGCGCTGGCGTTAAGCGCATGTGGCAATATGCAGGCTGCGCCAAGCAAGCCTGCCGATTTGTATCGCCACGGTATGCAGCGGCAATTTAAGCAAGACACGCAATACAACCTATCGGGCAAGGCGACTTTTGCACTGTATGAAACCGAGCAATCGCGCCAGATGCGCCATGAACGCATTGAGCGCGACGTGAAATGGAGCGCGGACTGGGCAGCAACGCACGACAAAAAACCATTAAGCGCGGCAGAACAAAACGAAATTCGCCAAAAATCGCAAAAAGAGCGAGCAAGAAGCGACAAAATAGCTTACACGCTGTTTAACGCCGTCTCGGTTCACTACACAGGCGCGGTGGATTTGCCACGCGGCAAAATAGAATTTGTGCCCGAGTTGCACTACGAAACGCGTAACGCATTAGGCAGCCTGAAAATACCGATGCAACTAGACATCAAAGCGCAAGCGGCGTATGCGGACTTGGGCGCGTTTGAGCCCAGCCTACCGCTCGCCGATTCGGCGTTGTCTGCCGACAAGCCGATTGTGCGTTTCAGGCTGCCTAAGCAATGGCAAAACAAAATCCCCTTTGCCGATGTATGGCACGCGCTGCCCAAAGCCGTGGACGAAAGTACCAAAGCATTGGGCGATGATGCCTTTACCACCCTACCCCTAAACGACACCGCCCGCAAAATTGGCGCGCGCCATCGCATCGCGTTGCATTCCAACAGCAAGCAAAGCGTGGAAAGCACCAAAGTGTTATTCCAAAGCCTGCAACAGCAACTACGCGAGCAAGGCAAACCCAGCAACACCAACATCAGCCAAGCCGATTACGACCGCTTTGTTGCCAACCTAGACGCCATCAGCAGCGCGGTGCAAGGCATGACTACCGCCATCGCGGATAAACAGCCGCCCGTTGAATACGAGTTTTACTACGACGGCAAAGGCAGGCTGTTGGCATATTTCGCCACCATGCAACTGGAAAACCTCGGCGGCTTGATGGGACACGGCTTGCGCATCAAAATGGAAGCCTATAACCACTACACCCGCACGCCGCAGTTCACCCTGCAAGCCAGCGATGCCAACACCGTGGATTTTGAGCAAGCCTTCCCGCAGCTAACCAAAGAATGGAACGCCCTGCCTGCGCTGAATGCAGGCGATAAAGGCGACGGCAACAGCAAAAAATAACCCATCGCCCAGCCACACACAAAAGGCAGCCTGAAAACGTGTTTTTCCGTTTTCAGGCTGCCTTTAATCGTTTACAAAGCCTACGCGCTTTCCAACGCTTTCTGTTCTGCCTTATACGCCACTTGCATTTCACGCTCGCGCTTGGTGGCTTGGCGCAGCATAAAATAATTCACCACAATCACCAGCGTACCAATCACCGCGATAAAGATGGTGGCCAACACGTTCATTTTCGGGTCTAGCCCCAAGCGGATTTTGGAGAAAATCACCTGCGGCAGCGTGGACGACCCCGGTCCCGACAAGAACGACGTAATCACCACATCATCCAGCGACAGCGTAACGCCCAGCAAAAAGCCCGAAGCAATAGCAGGCGCAATCAGCGGCAAGGTAATCACAAAAAAGATTTTCATCGGGCGCGCACCCAAATCCATCGCCGCCTCTTCCAGCGATTGATCCAGCTCCGCCAAGCGCGAGCGGATGACCACGGTGATGTACGCCATGCACAGCGTGGTATGCCCCAAGAAAATGGTAAAAAATCCACGGTCTAGCCACGTTACATCGCTGTGCAGCCAGCCTTGCAGCATGGTTTGCACTTGAATAATCAGCAGCAGCATCGACAAGCCCGTAATCACATCAGGCATCACCATCGGCGCGGAAATCAAGCCCGCAAACAGCGTGCTGCCACGAAAGCGTTTAATCCGCGCCATCGCGTAGCCCGCCATCGTGCCGAGCGTTACCGCCGCAAACGAAGCGCAAACGGCGATTTTCAACGACAGCCAAGCCGCGCTCAAAATTTGCTGGTCTTGCAGCAGGCGGCTATACCATTTGGTGGAGAAGCCGCCCCACACGGTTACCAGCTTGGAATCGTTAAACGAATAAATCACCAAGATAAACAAGGGAATATACAAAAACAGCAAGCCCGCAACCAGCGCCAGCTTCAAAAAAGGAGAAATTTTGTTATTCATTATTTGCTTCCTTTTGCGTTTTCACGGTTGGTGAAATATTGTTCCAGCGCAATCGGCACCACCAACACCAACACCATCACCACCGCAATCGCAGCGGCAAGCGGCCAGTTGGCTTGGTCGGAGAACGCCTGCCACAACACTTTACCAATCATCAGGTTGTCAGGGCCGCCCACCAGTTCGGGAATCACATATTCACCCATAGACGGGATGAATACCAGCATGGAACCTGCGATGATGCCCGATTTGGACAGCGGCAGCGTTACCGTGAAAAAGGCTTTGACAGGATGCGCGCCCAAATCGGCGGCGGCTTCCAGCAAGCGGTTATCCAGTTTTACCAGCTGGGTGTAAAGCGGCAGAATCATAAACGGCAAATAGGCGTAAACCATCACCAACACCAGCGAGAAGCTGTTGTAAAACAATTCCAATGGCTCGCTGATGATGCCCCATTTGAGCAGATAGGTGTTGATGATGCCGTTGGTGCTGAGCAGCCCCATCCATGCGTACACGCGCAGCAAGAATGATGTCCAAAAAGGCAGCATAATCATCAGCAGCAAGGTATTGCGAATGGAAGGATTGGCGCGCGAAATGGCATAAGCCATCGGATAGCCAATCAGCAAGCAAATCAGCGTGGTTAAAAGCGCGGTTTTAATCGACAGCCAATAAGTCAGCACATAAATGTTGCCGCCGGAATCGCCCGACAGGGGGTTGATGATGTCCAGCAAGGAGGGCCAAAAATCCACGAAAATTTCTTGGTAGTTTTTGGTGAAGACTTGCAGCGCGCCTTTTTCGTCAAATAAGGGCGTGAACGGGGGGATGGTGTAGGTTTGGTCGGCGAAGCTGATTTTGAACACGATGGCAAAGGTGAGCAAAACCAACACAAACAGCCATGTGAACGGCACACCGATGACAAATCGCGCCCCTGGGCGCATACGGCGTTTGATGTTTACGGAAGACATTTTCAGGCTGCCTTTTTAACGGGTTAATGGGGTAGGCTGGTTTTCGGGCCAATCCAAATACACTTCGTCGCCCCATGTGGGTGGTTCAATGCCGCGCACATACCAATACGGCGCGGGCACTTGGCTTTTGATGATGCGCCCGTTTTCCATTTGCACATGGTAAATGGCGAAGCTGCCCAAATAGGCGATTTCTTTTACCTTGCCGCGCGCCCAGTTATGCGTGTCGCGGTGGGCAGGTTTTTCTTTATGCAAATCAATGTCTTCTGGACGAATGGAAATCCAGATGGTTTGCCCGTTTTCCGCTTCAAATTTTTGGTCGGTGTAAACCTTGGCGGGTAATTCGGGGCAGTCTATCAGCGCGTGTGCTTCGTCTTTGTGCACCAGTTTGCCTTCAAAAATATTGGTTTCGCCGATAAATTCGGCGGTGAAGCGGCTGTTGGGGTAGTCGTACACATCGGCTGGCGTGCCCACTTGTTGCAATTCGCCGTGCGACATAATCGCTACGCGGCTGGCCATGGTCATGGCTTCTTCTTGGTCGTGCGTTACCATAATGCAGGTTACGCCCACTTTTTCCAGCGTGTTCACCAGTTCAAACTGCGTTTGCTGGCGCAGTTTTTTGTCTAGCGCGCCAAGGGGTTCGTCCAGCAACAACAGTTTGGGACGCTTTGCCAGCGAGCGCGCCAATGCCACGCGCTGCTGTTGTCCGCCTGATAGCTGATGGGGCTTGCGCTTGGCATATTGCGGCATTTGCACCAAGCGCAGCATTTCATCCACACGTGCTTGCACTTCGTCTTTGGGCAATTTGTCTTGTTTTAAGCCAAACGCGATGTTTTGTTCTACTGTCATGTGTGGGAATAGGGCGTAGCTTTGGAACATCATGTTGATGGGGCGGTCATACGGTGCGAGTTTGGTGATGTCTTGCCCGTCTAGAATGATTTGCCCTTCGGATGGGGTTTCCATGCCTGCGAGCATACGCAATAGAGTGGATTTACCGCTGCCTGAGCTGCCAAGCAGGGCGAAGATTTCGTGTTTTTGGATGTCAAGATTGAGATAGTTTACAGCGAGGTTGTCGCCAAATCTTTTTACCAAGCCTTTGATTTGTAGATAGGGTTGGGTGCTGGTCATGAGCAATACTCCGTTTGATAAGAGAAACAGGCTGTTTGATTGCTTTGGACAGGCTTTGGAGCTGTTTAGCGGCGTTCGGGCAGCAGAAGTTGGGTAATTTTTTGAAAAAACGCGCGATTGTAGTGGAGTGGGGCGCGAGGGGCAAGGAAAAATGTGGGGTTGTTTGTGTAAAGCGGGGCGATGGGTTTTCAGGCTGCCTTTTGCGCTCGGCGAGCAAAGGTTTAGGCAGCCTGAAAAATGGGTTTCAGGCTGCCTAAGCAAGTGTGTTTGTTTGTTGTTTTTTTGGGAATTATTCGCTGCTTTCGGCGGGGCTGTTGGCGGTGGCAAGCTGCGCTTCTAGCTGGGCTAAACGGGCTTCCAATTCGCCGAGTTTAACGCGAGTTTTGATTAGAATTTGCTGTTGAATGTCGTACTCTTCGCGTGTTACCAAATCCATTTTGTTAAACGCGCTGCCGAGCATGGCTTTGGCGTTTTTTTCAAAATCTTTGGCGGGGCTGTTGGCAAGGGTTTCGCTGATTTTGCTGGCGGCTTCTTCAAAAAGTTGTTTGGCAATCATGGGATGCTTTCGTGGTTGAGTGGATGAAAAATGGGATTTTAATGGTTTTCAGGCTGCATAGGAAAGGGTTAAGGCAGCCTGAAAACGCATTAGCCATAATGTTCTATCAGATATTGGCACAACGCTGGCACGCCTGCTGCTGCGGTTTGGCGGATGATTTCCACCTGCGCCGATTGGGTGTTTTGCGGATTGGGGTCTAGCACAATAATCCGCGCATCGGGCTTGGCGTAATACGCCAGCGTGTTGGCGGGATAAACTTGCAGCGACGTGCCGATAATCAGAAACACATCAGCTTGGCGCACGATGGCGGCGGCATCGTCCAGCAGCGGTACGCTCTCGCCAAACCACACAATATGCGGGCGCATGGGGTTGCCGTGTGGGTCTTTGTCTTGCAGCGTTTGGTCTTGCGTGCAGGGGACGATGTAATCAGGGTCAACGCTGCTGCGCGCTTGGTTGAGCTGCCCATGCAAATGCAACACGTTGCGGCTACCTGCGCGCTCGTGCAAATCGTCCACATTTTGCGTGATGATGTGCACAGGAAAATGCTGTTGCAACTGGGCAAGCGCGATGTGGGCGGCGTTGGGCGACGCGGCAGCAGCTTGGGCACGGCGTTGGTTGTAAAAATCCAGCACCAGCTGCGGATTGCGCTGCCATGCTTCGGGCGTGCACACGTCTTCAATGCGGTGGTTTGCCCACAAGCCATTGCTGTCGCGAAAGGTGGCGAGCCCGCTTTCGGCGCTGATGCCCGCGCCTGTGAGCACGGCGATGGTGGTCATAATGCAACTCCTTTGGATGAGATGGGCGGCGTTTTCAGGCTGCCAAAATGTATCAAGCGCAACAATTATCCGCCCAATAATCAACAATATAAGGCAGCCTGAAAAACAATAATCCTGTCTATTTGCCCTATCCTATTTTCAGGCTGCCCATAAACGCTTAACCCCTTGCTCAATCAAGCAAGGGGTTAAACATTAGCACGCCCAGGGGGAATCGAACCCCCGTTACCGCCGTGAAAGGGCGATGTCCTAACCGCTAGACGATGGGCGCGGATAGTATTTTTGGCGCACCCGGAGCGATTCGAACGCCCGACCCTCTGGTTCGTAGCCAGATACTCTATCCAACTGAGCTACGGGTGCAACAAAGACGCGGATTGTATGCAGATTGCGGTAACTCGTCAAGCTGTTTCGCCGAAATTTTTGCGAAAATTGTATAATCGCGGCTATTTTGTAAACGAGTAAACCGATGCCTTACGCTGCTTTTTCTCCGCTGGCGGATTTTTTTCGCACGCTGCCCATGCCTGTTGTGATTTTGGATTTGGAAACCACAGGCGGGCATTTTTATGCCGACCGCATCACGGAAATGGCGTTTTTGCATTTTTGGCAGGGCAAGATTACGGCGGTGCAGCAGCTGATTCAGCCCAATGTGCCGATTAGCGATTTTGTGCGCGATTTAACGGGCATTTCGGATGAGATGCTGCTGGGCAAGCCAACGTTTGCTGAATTTGCGCCGCAGGTGTTGCCGCTACTGCGCGGCAGTTTGCTGATTGCGCATAATAGTCGGTTTGACTACACGTTTTTGCGCCATGAGTGCCGCCGCAATGGTTTAACGTTTGCCACGGCGGGGCTATGTAGCGTGCAGTTGTCGCGCAAGCTGTATCCTGAGTTTTTTAAGCATAATTTGGACAGCATCATTGAACGGCATGGCTTGGCGGTGGCGAGCCGCCATCGGGCGATGAGCGATGTGTGGGCAGTGGCGGAATATTTGCAACTGGCGTTGCGCGAGAAAGGCGCGCCGATGCTGGGGCAACTGATGCAGCAGTTAGCCAACCCGCCGATGCTGCCTGAAAACCTGCCTGCCGCGATTTTTCAGGCTGCCTCTGCCTTGCCCGATGAGCATGGTGTGTCTATTTGGCGCAATGCGGCGGATGATGTGGTGGCGGTGAAAACGCACGTTCAGGCGTATCGGGAAGTGGCGGCGTTGTTGCGCGGCGACAAGGGTGCAGTGGCGCAGGCGGTGCGTTTGGAATTTGTGCCGACGCTGGGCGAATTGCATAGCGCGGCAGTGAAAGGCAGCGTGTTTTACCGCAATCAGTTGCTGCCAACGGATGGCATTGTTCGCCATACGATTAAGCTGGATGATGTTTCAGGCTGCCTGAAAGCGCGGGTGCGCCCGTTGAAAGCAGGCTTTTTGAACGAACCGCCGCATGGTTTGTTTGCCAACCCCAAGGCAGCAAAACGCGCGCTGGCGGCTTGGGCGAAAAAATTTGGGCTTTGCCCTACGCTGTTGGGCATTTTGCCCGATGAGTTGCCCAAGGGCGCGCCCTGCCCTGTTTCGCTACTGGGCAAATGCTCACAGGCGTGCGAAACGGGGGACGTTGCCGCGCATAATTTAGCGGTGCAGGCGGCGTTGCCGTTTTTGCCGCTGATGGATTGGGGGCGTGCGCCGCGCGTGAACGTGGTGGAGCGCGATGGGTTATCGGGGCAGGAAGTTGCGCTGTTGTGCGACAGCGGCGCGGTTTGGCTGCCTGAAAACGTGTGGTTTTGCGATAAGGAAGTGCTGGCGGTGATGAAGCGGAAGTTTAAAACGCAAAAGGAACATGGGGCGATTAAGGCAGCCTGAAAAGGGTTGATGCAGCTTTTGGCTTGGCGAAACAAATGTTTAAAGCTGTTTTAACTCCGTTGAAGCCTTCGGCTTTCAGGCTGCCTTTGTTGGATTGTGCTGAATTTTTAAGCAAAATGAAAAAGTGTTTTTCTGTGAAATATTTAAGCGACTTATCCACATATTATCCGAAACTTTGCACGATGGATTTGTGTAAAAAGGGTGTTGCGATTGCCGATTTTCGGCTAATTAATATGTAAACAGCGTCGCCATTTGGAGGCGCATACCCCTTTATGATAAGGAGCTGTCCCATGAAAAACGATTTTGAAGCACAAAAACAAGCCTTGTTGGGCGAAATCCGCACCGTGTTGGACGAAGTGAAAGACTTGTACCAAGAGGGCGCAGAGCGCACCGAGGAAGAAACGCAGGAATTGAAAAAACGTTTGCAGAAGAGCTTGGGCGTGGCACAAAACAAATTGCAAAAATTGGAAACCCACGCAGTGGAGCAAGTGAAACAACAAGCGCAACGCGTGGATGAATACATCAACGAAAAACCGTATTACGCCATGGGCTTTGCCGCGTTGGCGGGCTTGGTGGTAGGCGTGTTGCTGAACCGCAAATAAGCAATGCGATTTTCAGGCTGCCTTAAGATTGGGCAGCCTGAAACGCATTAAGTGGCTTGAATTTAAACGGTTGCGCGCAGGTTGGGCACATGACTTGGCAATTGGTGAATGCTGCCAGCGATGTGGCGCGGCATACCGATGGCTTGAAGCTGGCGATGCTGCCTGCCAAATGGAAGCATCGCGCGGCGGTGTTGCTGGGCTTGCTGGCGTTGGAATGGGCGGAGCGCTGGGCGACGGGCAGACGCGGGAAATAGCTTAGGGATGGGGTTTCAGGCTGCCAATGGCATAAGGTCGCCTTACCCCTTTGCCTATTAGCTGTGTGGATATATGCAAAACTAAAGGGATAGCGCAGCGCAACGCGCAAAGTTGAAACCTTTACAAAACTTTGGGGCAGCCTGAAAACAAATAACCCCGTTTTCAGGCTGCCTTAACCTTTGCCCGCCCCTACCCCGCGCGGTACAATCGCCACCCCATATCCCACACGGAGCAAAAAATGCCCAATTTCATGCCCACGCTACCCCATTTTCAGGCTGCCAAAGTGTTGGTGGCAGGCGATGTGATGCTTGATCGCTATTGGTTTGGCGATGTGTCGCGCATCTCGCCCGAAGCGCCCGTGCCCGTTGCCAAGATTACAGAAACCGAACACCGCGCGGGCGGCGCCGCCAATGTGGCGCGCAATATTGCCGCGCTGGGCGGGCAGGTTACGCTGTTGTCGGTGGTGGGCGAAGACGATGCCGCCAACACGCTCTCCAATCTGCTGGCGCAAGACAATATCGCCGACCACCTTATCCGCAGCGAATTTGCCAACACCACGCTTAAATTGCGCGTTTTGTCGCGCAATCAACAGCTTATTCGTTTGGATTTTGAAAAAACGCCCGATTTAGGCAGCCTGAAAACCGTGCAGCAACGCTACGCCGCTCTGGTTGCCCAATACGATGCCGTGATTTTGTCGGACTACGGCAAGGGTGTGTTGCACGAAGTTGCCACCATGATTGCCGCCGCCCGCGCCGCAGGCAAGCCTGTGTTGATTGACCCCAAAGGCGCGGACTACGCCAAATATTCAGGCGCAACGCTGCTCACGCCCAATCGCGCCGAATTGCGCGAAGCCGCAGGCGGCTGGGACAACGAAGCAGGCTTAACCGCCAAGGCGCAAAGCTTGCGCGAAACGCTGGGCTTGGACGCGCTGTTGGTAACGCGCAGCGAAGAAGGCATGACGCTTTACCGCGCCGAAGGGCAAACCCACCAGCCCACCCGCGCGCAAGAAGTGTATGACGTATCGGGCGCGGGCGACACGGTAATCGCCGCAATGGGGCTATGCCTTGCCGCTGGCTACACGCTGCCCGAAGCCATGCACACGGCAAACGCAGCGGCGGGCGTGGTCGTTGCCAAGCTGGGCACGGCGGTGTGCTCGTTTGGCGAATTGGAACACGCCTTGGGCGCATAATTTTTCTGATTTCAGGCAGCCTGAAAACCAAACCCACCATGAAACCTGCATATTTGTTTTTATTGATGTCCGCGCTGGGCAACTGCGCGTATCACATCGGGCAAAAATCGCTCAACAACACACACGCCAATCCCCTGCTGATGCTGAATCTGATTTACGGCGCGGCATGGCTGCTCACGCTGCTGCTGATGCCGCTATTTGGCAAGGCATCTGTTGCCGATGCCGCCGCGCTGGCAGGTAGTTGGAAAATTTGGCTGGTGGCAGGCGGCACGATGATTATTGAGCTGGGTTTTGTGCTGGCGTATCAATCGGGCGGCGCGGTGCAATGGTCTGGCGCGGCGGTGGCGGGCATGGCGGCGTTGATGCTTGCGTCAGCGGGCGTGTTGCTGTTTGGCGAGCCGTTTTCTTGGCACAAGGCGTTGGGCGTGGTGCTTACGCTTAGCGGGCTGGCGTTAATCGCGCATCAATAAGGCAGCCTGAAAACGGGATTGGTCGTTTCTGGCTGCCTTTGAGACAAACGAGGCAGCCTGAAAAACTGTTTACAGTATTGCGCCAAACGATTTTTTTGTTGAACAACATGGCTTTCAGGCTGACCAACGCTTTCGCCCACCGCCATCAACCCAAGCACAACCAACGTTTCAAGCATTTTGCCAAAATTTCAGGCTGCCTTTTAAAACAGCCAAGGCAGCCTGAAAACCCATTTCCCATTTCATATCAAGGAGTAATCCCATGACCATCATCGTAACAGGCGCAGCAGGCTTTATCGGCAGCAACATCGTCAAAGCCCTGAACCAGCGCGGCGAAACCAACATCATCGCCGTGGACAACCTAACGCGCGGCGACAAATTCAAAAATCTCGCCGATTGTGACATCGCTCATTATCTAGACAAGCACGAATTCATCCGCCAAGTGCGCGAACACATCTTCCCTTTTGACAACATCCGCGCCGTGTTCCACGAGGGCGCGTGTTCCGACACCATGAACCACGACGGCAAATACATGATGGACAACAACTACCAATACAGCCTAGACCTGCTGGACTGGTGCCAAGACGAAGCCATCCCCTTTTTATACGCCAGTAGCGCCGCCGTGTATGGCAAAGGCGAAACCTTCCGCGAAGAGCGCGCGCTAGAAAAACCGCTCAACGTTTATGGCTACTCCAAATTCCTGTTTGACCAAGTGGTACGAGGGCGCATCGCACAAGGCAACCGCAGCCAAATCGTTGGCTTTCGCTATTTCAACGTTTACGGCATGCGCGAGCAACACAAAGGGCGCATGGCATCCGTCGCCTTCCACCATTTCAACCAATACCGCAACCAAGGCTATGTAAACCTATTTGGCGCATACGAAAACTACGGCAACGGCGAGCACAGCCGCGATTTCGTCAGCGTGGAAGACGTTGCCAAAGTCAATCTCTATTTTTTGGACAACCCCGAAAAATCAGGCATTTTCAATTTAGGCACAGGGCGCAGCCAGCCGTTTAACGACCTTGCCGCCGCCACCGTAAACGCCTGCCGCGCCGCCGAAGGCAAGCCCCAATTATCATTAGAAAAACTGGTAGAACAACAGCTTATCCGCTACATCCCCTTCCCCGAAGATTTGGTTGGCAAATACCAATCTTTCACCCAAGCCGACACCACAAAACTGCGCGCCGCAGGCTACACCGCCGATTTTTACACCGTAGAACAAGGCGTAGAACGCTATGTGGCTTGGCTGCTGGAAAACGCAGAGTAAATTGCCATGCGAAAGGCAGCCTGAAAACGGGTTTAATCCATTTCAGGCTGCCTTAATGCGCAGCATTGTTCGCCATTGGTTTAAAGCCGCCGTCAAAATAGGCAGCCTGAAATTCAAAATGGAGCGTCGGCGGCTCGCCGACATCTTGCCAACCAACCAAACTATGTTGCATAACGATTTGGCGATGAGCCGTCGCCGTTCCATTTGGGTTTTCAAGCTGCATCGTCTATTTTCTTATCCAGCGTGCGGCACTCGGAAAATTCGGCAACCACGCGCTGTGCCAGCTTATCGGGTAAACCAATCAACAGCGTGCAAGTGCTGTCCCAGCAGACGATTTCAAACAAGGCTTGCGGATGCTGCGGCTGGGCATTTAACGCCCAAAAGGTGGGGCTTTCGGCATCGGGTAAAATGCCCAAATCAATTTCGGCATCAGGTGCAAAGGCGGAAAACACGCCCCAAATGTATTGTTGATGCGGGCGTTCGCGCAGCAAACGTTCCAATTCTGCACCATCAAAAATGGATGGGTCGGCAAAAGGGTTGTTCCAGCACTCAATATGATTAACCAGCCAACGATGTTGGCGGCAAGTCTCCCAGCCCAAAACCGCCATCATCCAAGTCATGCTGGTGTAATAGCGGATGCTGGGCTCGCCGTCTAAAATCAGGTTGTGCGTGGCTTGCGCGGGCAAGGGCGCAGCCAGCGCGTAGGGCGATGGCGTGGCGGGGATGGCTGCGCTGCGGATGGGCTGCTGCATGATTTGATGCCAAGTGGCATCGGCTTGAATTTCGTTTTCAGGCTGCTGGGCTGTCATTTGGTTACTCCTTATGTTTACTCAAATAGGCAGCCTGAAAACGTATTCTCGTGCGTTTTCAGGCTGCCTATTGCTGCGCCGTTACCGTTTGTTCAACTTCGCCGATAGCCAGTTGCCCACGCTTTGAATGATGACCACCATCACGGTAAGCAGCACCACCACCGCCGCCATCACATCCGCCATATAACGTTGATGCCCATAGCGAATGCCCAGATTGCCGATGCCGCCGCCGCCGATTAAGCCCGAAGCCGCGCTTTCGCCCAAGATGGCAATCATCAAAATGGTAACGCTCAGCACCAAGCCCGAGCGCGCTTCGGACAGCAACACTTTAAAAATAATCGTGCGCGGCGATGCGCCCATGGCTTGCGCCGCTTCCACCACACCGCGCGGCACTTCTTTCAGGTTTTGTTCCACCAGCCGCGCAAAATAAAAGCTGGCGGCAATACTCAGCGACACGCTGGCGGCGAACGGTCCAAACGATGTGCCAACAATCAAGCGCGTGAGCGGCATCACCACAATCATCAAAATCACAAATGGAAACGAGCGCATAAAGCTCACCAGCGTGCCAAGAATGCGGTGCACAGGGCGGTTGGCGAAAATTTGCCCATATGCCGTGGTGTAAAGCCAGATGCCGAGCAGCCCGCCCACGATGATGCCCACGGCAGACGATACGCCCACCATAATCAGCGTTTCGCCGATGGCTTGGTAGAACTCGGGGAGCAGGGATTTTAGGTTGTCTAGGGAGGAGGTCATGGTTGTGTCTCTTGTGGTTTACAGGATAGGCAGCCTGAAAAAGGGTAGGGCGTGCCATTGGGGTTGGGTTTGTGAACAGCGTTTCAGGCTGCCTAATCGGTATCGCCAGAGGCAGCCTGAAACAATGATTGGCTCACCGCGCTAATCATCGCGCAACAATTCGCGCCCAATTTCCGACTGCGCCAAAATCACGCCGTCTTTTACATCCGCCACTTCCAATAGCTTGCCTAAATGCAGCAGCGCGGTGCGGTGGCACAGCTTGCGGATGACGCTCATTTCGTGGGTAACGATGACGATGGTTACGTTAAACCGCCTGTTGATGTCTTGCAGACAGCCCAACACGCTGCGCGTGGTAATCGGGTCTAGCGCGGAAGTCGGTTCGTCCGCCAAAATCACTTTGGGATTAGGCGCAAGCGCGCGGGCGATGCCGACACGCTGTTTTTGCCCGCCCGAAAGCTGCGCGGGATAATGCTGGGCGCGCTCGGTTAAATCCACAATTTCCAAGCATTCTTGCACGCGCTGGGCGATTTTTGCCGCGTCCCAGCCCGCAATTTCCAGTGGAAACGCCACGTTTTCGGCAACGGTGCGGTTGCTCAACAGGTTGAATTGTTGGAACACCATGCCGATGTTTTGCCGCGCTTGGCGCAGTTGCGCTTCGCTCATGGCGGTTAAGTCTTGGTTGTCAATCAACACTTTGCCTGTGTCGGGGCGTTCCAACAGGTTAATCAGGCGCAACAGCGTGGATTTGCCCGCGCCCGAGTAGCCCATCAGCCCAAAAATCTCGCCTTGGTTGATGTGCAGGCTGGTGGGTTCAACGGCGGTGAACCAGCCTTTGTCGCGCGTTTGGTATTTTTTGGAAACGTTGTTCAACGTAATCATTTTGTTGTTCTCGTGAAAGATGAAAGCCCGATGTACACAACGGCACAACGGGCGAAAGAATTTTCAGGCTGCCTGAAATGTTTACACGTTTAGCTGTTTGCACCCGCAAGCTGTGTCAAATCGGTGTAGTGTTAAATAAGGGTCAAAGAATGTAACGATTATTAAGGATAGTGTCAAAGCATTTTTGCGACAACGGCGCGGCGTTTTCAGGCTGCCGTTTGTGTATGGCTCAGATGCGGCCTGAAAAAAGTTTGTAAAGCGATAGCCAAAAATAGCTTCTCATAATTTTTGTTATTGTGATTATAAATTGCAGCGTCTTCAAAAAAAAATATATAATTGGCCGCGTCAATAAATCAAATTTATCAACCGAAACTTTTTGGAGTTTGAAATGTCAGTACAAATCAAAACTGCTGCCGAATTAGAAGGCAAAAACGTACCATCAGTTGTATTCCACACTCGCCAAGACGATGCTTGGGTGGATGTTTCTACCGATGACTTGTTCAAAGGCAAAACTGTTGCCGTGTTCTCATTGCCAGGCGCGTTCACGCCCACTTGCTCATCTACTCACTTGCCTCGCTACAACGAATTGGCAGCCGAGTTCAAAAAACGCGGCGTGGACAGCATTGTGTGCATCTCTGTAAATGATACATTTGTGATGAACGCTTGGTTGGCAGACCAAGATGCGGAAAACATCACCGTGGTGCCCGATGGCAACGGCGAATTCACCAAAGGCATGGGCATGCTGGTGGGCAAAGAACAATTGGGCTTTGGTAACCGTTCTTGGCGTTATTCTATGCTGGTGAAAGACGGCAAAATTGAAAAAATGTTTATTGAGCCAGTAAAAGACGGCGACCCATTTGAAGTATCCGATGCCGACACCATGCTCAAATACATTGACCCCAAATGGGAACCACACGAGTCTGTTTCCATCATCACCAAACCCGGCTGCCCATTCTGCGCTAAAGCCAAAGCGTTGTTGAAAGAAAAAGGCTATGCGTTTGAAGAAATCGTGTTGGGTCGTGATGCTTCTATCACTTCTGTTCGTGCGATTACTGGCAAAGCTACTGCGCCACAAGTGTTTATCGGCGGCAAATACATCGGTGGCAGCGACGATTTGGAAGCGTATTTCGCTAAATAATCTGCTTTTGCTGGATTAACCTTTAAGCGGCACGACAGTTTTCTCCTCCTTTTCTGGCGTGCCCCCCGAATAGCTCTCTCCGTTAGGTTGTTCGGGCAGCTTAAATCTTATGGCAAGAGTTAAGCTGCCCGAGCAACCTTTTTTGCATTGAGGCAGCCTGAAAACGATTTTTAAGATGTTGTTTTAGCTTCGCTGAAACTCGCTTCGCTCGTTTTCAGGCTGCCTAATCATTCCCGCTATAATAGACAGCCTGAAAAACCATTTTGATGATGCCCAACCATGATTGCCCTAATCCAAAGAGTGTCCCAAGCCAGCGTTGCCGTTGCAGGCGAAACCGTTGGCGCCATCCAGCAAGGCTTGCTGGTGTTGCTGGGTGTTGAACACGGCGACACGCAAGCCATCGCCGATAAGCTGTTGCACAAGGTTTTGCATTACCGCGTGTTTGCCGACGAGGCGCAGCGCATGAATTTGAACGTGCAGCAAGCGGGCGGGCAGCTTTTGATTGTGTCGCAGTTCACGCTCGCCGCGCACACGCAAAAAGGCTTGCGCCCCGATTTTGCGGGCGCGGCGAAACCCGATGCGGCGCGGGAATTGTATGACTACTTTTGCGCCCAATCTGCCGCGCACATTGCCACGCAAACGGGTGTGTTTGCGGCGGATATGCAGGTTTCGCTGGTGAACGATGGGCCTGTTACTTTTTGGCTGCAAGTGTCGTAAGCGGTTTCAGGCTGCCTTTGGTTATCCGCTAAGGCAGCCTGAAAAGCATTTGTAGCAATCTTTCAAAAATCCTATTTAAAACACGGTATAATCGCCACTTTCCCAAAGCAAAACAAGGAATTCATTATGTCTGCCATCCATCGCGATTTAACACGCATTCGCCACAACACCAAAATTGTGGCAACGCTAGGGCCCGGTAGCAACAACGTTGATTTGTTGCGCGATATGATTAGCATCGGCGGTTTGCATGTGGTGCGTTTCAATTTTAGCCACGGCACGCCTGAGTTCCACGAAGAAAATGCTCGCATCGTGCGCGAAGCGGCGCGGCAAGCGAAATTGGAAGTGGCGATTATGGCGGATTTGCAAGGCCCAAAAATTCGCGTGTCTAAAATTGCAGGCGGCAGCATTCAGGTGGAAGCGGGCGAAAAATTGCTGTTTGACGCGGCGCTGGAAGGCGAAGGCACGCGCGAGCGCATAGGCTTGGATTACCGCGAATTGCCCAACGACGTGCAAGCAGGCGATGTGTTGCTGCTGGATGATGGCTTGCTCACCGTTACCGTAGAAAAAGTGGTCGGCAGCGAAATCCACACCATTTGCAACAACAGCCACACGCTCAAATCCAACAAGGGCATCAACAAACAAGGCGGCGGCTTGTCCGCAGGCGCGTTCACCGAAAAAGATTTCCGCGATTTGAAAACAGCGGTGAAAATCGGCTGCGATTATTTGGCGGTGAGCTTTGTGAAAAACGCCGAAGACATGCACATCGCCCGCCGCGCCGTTGCCGAAGAATGCGAAAAATTGGGCGTTGCGATGCAGCCTGGTTTGGTTTCCAAAATTGAGCGCATTGAAGCGATTGAAAACTTGGACGAAATCATTTTGGCATCCGATGGCATTATGGTGGCGCGTGGCGATTTGGCGGTAGAAGTGGGCAATGCCGCCGTGCCTGCGCTGCAAAAACGCATGATTAAGCGCGCGCGCGAATTGCGCCGTTTCAGCATCACGGCAACGCAAATGATGGAATCCATGATTACCAACCCCGTGCCCACGCGCGCCGAAGTGAGCGATGTGGCGAATGCGGTGTTGGACGGTACCGACGCGGTGATGTGTTCCGCCGAAACGGCAGTGGGCGCGTATCCGTTTGAAACTGTGCGCCAGATGTCGCTGATTTGCGCGGCGGCGGAAAAAGAACAGGATACGCTGGTGGGCGTGGACGAACACGCGGTGAGCCATTCGGGCGAAATCACCCATGCGGTGGCCAGCGCGGCGGTGCACGTTGCCAAACAAGTGCGCGCCAAGGCGATTGTGGCACTCACCGAGAGCGGTTCGTCGGCGTTTCATGTGAGCCGTTATGGCATTTTGATTCCGATTTACGCACTCACGCCCAGCGAAAAAGCGCAACGCCGCATGGCGATGTATCGCGGGGTGCGCCCGCTCAAATTAACCACCAGCAAAGACCACGAAACAGCGTTCACCGAAGTGGAAGCCTTGCTGCGCGAGCGTGGCGTGTTCCAAGCGGGTGAGCAATATGTGATTACCAGCGGGCGGCGTATGCGCGAAACAGGCAGCACCAATTCGCTGGAAGTGAGAACGGTGCGCGAATAAAGGCAAAGGCAGCCTGAAACCCATTTTTCAGGCTGCCTTTGTTTTGCGCGATTGATTACATGGCGGCGGTATTTGCTTATTTGAGCGCCAAGCTGCCGCAATGATTTGGATTGAATCCACCATCATTTTGCCACAGGAGAACCGCATGACCCCGCAAGAAACCTTGTCCCAAGCCCAAGCGTTGTACCGCGAATGGCTGAAATTGCAGCCTGAATTGGAAGCTGCCGAGCAAACGTGGCAGCGCAGCGCGGAAATCATGCGCCAACTGCAAGTGTTCTATTTCAACGGCGCGTATGCGGATTTGCGCCAGCGCGAAGAAAACGGCGAACCGCTGGACACGCGCACCGAAGGCGAATACAGCGTGTTATCAGAAGACGCGATTTGGAACGCGGTGTACGAGCATCAAGCCTTGGCATGGCAGCGCGTGCGCGGCAGCCTGAAAATATTAGACCCTGATAACCAAGTGTAATGGCGTGTAGCCATTGTTGTTTGGATGGTTAAAAGGCAGCCTGAAATTTGGTTTTCAGGCTGCCTTTTGGTCTGGTCTTTCGGGGTAATCATCCAATTTTTCGTTTGTTTTGTTTACACCATTTAGGCAGCCTGAAACGGATAAACGCGTTTTGCTGATGCCGCGCAACAATGTGCCACGCAAAATGGGGACGACAGCAAAAAAATCACAAATTTTGCGACTACACATGACTACATTTTGTGTAAATTTAGGTATAGTAGCGTTATCTGTCGTAGTTGTTAACTTACCCACCACAAGCAAAGGAAAAGCTATGTCCACATCGGCAAAAGAAACTCTCAACCCCTTTGAAATCGCCCGCAAACAGGTCAAAACCGCCTGCGACCGCCTCAACGCCGACCCCACAGTCTACGAAATCCTCAAAAACCCCATGCGCGCGCTGGAAGTAACCTTCCCCGTGAAGCTGGACAACGGCACGGTCAAAACCTTCACGGGCTACCGCGCCCAGCACAACAACGCCGTCGGGCCATACAAAGGTGGCGTGCGCTTCCACCCCAATGTCAATTTTGACGAAGTCAAAGCCCTTTCCATCTGGATGACCATCAAATGCTGCGTCGCCGGCGTGCCCTACGGCGGCGGCAAAGGCGGCGTGATTATCGACCCCAAACAATATTCCGAAGCCGAACTCGAACGCATCGCACGCGGCTACGCCAACGCCATTGAGCCGCTGATCGGCGAAAAAATTGACATCCCCGCGCCCGATGTAAACACCAACGGCAAAATCATGTCGTGGATGGTGGACGAATACGAAAGCATCGTCAAAAAATCCGCCCCCGGCGTGTTCACTGGCAAACCCGTAGAATTTGGCGGCTCGCTCGCCCGCAACGAAGCCACCGGCTACGGCGTGAACCTTGCCGCCGTGCAAGCCCTCGCCAAACTCGGCAAAGACGTAAAAGGCGCAACCTACGCCATTCAAGGCTTCGGCAACGTCGGCTTTCACACAGGGCTGTACGCCCACCAATCGGGCGCGAAAGTCGTTGCCGTCTCCACCGTCGATGTCGCCATCTACAACGAAAACGGGCTGGACATGGACGCCATTATCAAAGAATTCCGCGCCAACGGCTTTGTTACCAACCAAGCGGGCTACGGCAAAGAAATCAGCAACGCCGAACTCTTGGCGCTGGATGTGGACGTGCTCGCCCCTTGCGCGCTGGAAAACCAGCTCACTTCTGAGAACGCGGGTAAAGTGCGCGCCAAAATCGTCGTCGAAGGTGCGAACGGTCCGACCACGCCCGAAGCCGACGCCATCATGCGCCAAAACGGCGTGCTGGTCGTGCCCGATATTCTCGCCAACTGCGGCGGCGTGGTCGTTTCCTACTTCGAGTGGGTGCAAAACCTGCAAGGCTACTACTGGGAATTTGACGAAGTGCAGGAAAAACAAACCGTTGTCCTGCGCCGCGCGTTTAACGATATTTGGAACTTGGCGCAAGAATTTGACATCGATATGCGCACCGCATCCTACATGATGAGCATCCGCCGCTTGGAAAAAGCCATGAAATTCCGCGGCTGGTATTGATTAGATAATGACGAAAGGCAGCCTAAAAATCCGTTTGCTGGGTTTTCAGGCTGCCTTGAATATTTGCCGATTGCGGATACCGCCACCAGCTACAAACTATTTTTCAGACTGCCTCTAAATGCCGTCTGAAAGGCAACAGGCAGCCTGAAAACGCATCAAGCAGCGGCAAATCAAAAGGTGAGCATTTTGGCTCACCTAGTTTATTTACGGACGCTGTTTCAGGCTGCCTTTTTGCTAATCCAGCCCTATTGTTTCCTGCACGTACTCCCAATCCGCTGCATCAATCAACAACTCCCAATCACCCGCTTGCAGCACGCGCTCGTTTTCAGGCTGCCTTGCCAGTTCATCGCATACGGCCTGCCAATAATAGCCATCCGCCCGTGCGCTTTTGCTGTTCGTTGTCGCCCTATTCTGCCGCACACGCATTGTTGCGCCCTGTTTTGCGTTGTGTTCCGCGCCGTGTTCCAGCAGCAGCCAAACGCTGCCTTCTGCGGTGCAGCGGTGTTCGTGTTGGTATTCGTAACACCAGCCCACTACCGTTTGTCCGCCCGCATCCAGCGACAAGGCGGCGGCAAACAGCGGATAAAATTGCCTGCTTGGGCGGCGTGAAGGTAGGGGCGTTGTTTGCAGGGGAGTGGTTTATCGCAAGCTGGTGCTAAAGGTTTGAAACAGCCTGAAAACAGCTTAACCATTCACAAAAACCACCAACCACACCCAACCTAATCCACCATCCCTTCACATTTCTTAACGCACCCCGCACTCCTGTTATACAATATCACCCCTATTCAGGCAGCCTGAAAGTGCTTTTTATGAAATCTCCCTTTTCCCTGCTGCTCGCCAGCCTTTCCCAACGTCTTGCCATTGCCGCCGCCGTGCTGCTGATTATTTGGAGCGTGTATTACTGGGCGGTGTCGGCATGAGCATTGTGATTCAAAATCTGACCGTAAGCTATCAATCGCGCCCAGCGGTGCATCATGTGGACATGACCTTTGCCAATAATTGCATGTATGCCATTTTTGGCCCCAACGGCGCGGGTAAATCCACGCTGCTCAAAGCGATGATGGGGCTGATTAAACACACGGGCAGCGTAGAATGGCAAAACCTGTCGCGCCGCGACATCGCTTATTT
The DNA here is from genome assembly GCA_963529665.1 of uncultured Kingella sp. Lineage (GTDB taxonomy): Bacteria > Pseudomonadota > Gammaproteobacteria > Burkholderiales > Neisseriaceae > Kingella_B. The sequence goes on along the minus strand of CAUSAG010000017.1, from coordinate 16,825 downwards.
GCCGCAGCAATCGGACATTGACCGCAGCCAGCCCTTAACCGTGTTTGAGCTAACGGCGATGGGGCTGTGGTACGAAATCGGCTTTTTTCGGCGTTTGACCGCTGCCCAGCGTGAACGGGTTTACCACGCCCTTGCGCGAGTGGACATGGCGGATTTTGCCCAGCGCCACATCAGCGATTTATCCAACGGGCAATTCCAGCGCGTGTTGTTTGCGCGGATGCTGGTGCAAAATGCGCAATTTTTGCTGCTGGATGAGCCGTTTAACGCGGTGGATGCCAAAACCACTTACGCGCTGCTGGATTTGCTGCGCCAAGAAAACCAAGCGGGGCGGGCCGTCATCGCCGTGCTGCATGATTACGAACAGGTGCGCGCTTATTTTCCGCACACGTTTTTGCTGGCGCGCGAAAAAGTCGCCAACGGCAAAACCGAAGCCGTGCTCACCGATGCGCTGCTGCTGCAAGCCAACGCGCTGGCGCAAAAGGCGGAAGACGAAGCGCAATGGTGCAAGGTTTAGGAGCCTGAAACTATATTGCGCCACTTTGTTTACACGCCAAAAGGCAGCCTGAAAACCGCATTCCCCTATCCACAACACCGTCGCCCCTTTTCAGGCTGCCTCCACCTCCCCCCACTACACCCACTCCCACATCCCCAAACCATGTACGACTTATTCATCGCCCCCTTTGCCGAATTTTCCTTTATGCGCTACGCCCTAGCGTCGGTTGTTTTTCTTGCCCTCTCCGCCGCGCCCGTGGGCGTGTTTTTGGTGATGCGCCGCATGAGCCTGATTGGCGACGCGCTCAGCCACGCCGTGCTCCCCGGGGCGGCGATTGGCTACATGATTGCGGGGCTGAGCCTGCCCGCCATGGGCTTGGGGGGCTTTATCGCGGGGATGCTGATGGCGTTTTTCGCGGGCATTGTGAGCCGCTTCACCGAGCTTAAAGAAGATGCCAACTTTGCCGCGTTCTACCTCACCAGCCTTGCCATTGGCGTGCTGCTGGTGAGCCTCGGCAACAACAGCGTAGAGCTTTTGCATTTGCTGTTTGGCTCGGTGCTGGCGGTGGATTTGGGCTCGTTGCGGCTGATGGGCGGCGTGGCAAGCTGCACCATCCTCGCGCTGGCGGTGATGTTCCGCCCGCTGCTGCTGGAAAGCATAGACCCGCTGTTTCTGCGCTCGGTAAACGGGCGCGGCGGCTTGTGGCACGTTGCTTTTTTGATTTTGGTGGTGATGAATTTGGTGGCGGGCTTTCAGGCATTGGGCACGCTGATGTCGGTGGGCTTGATGATGCTGCCCGCCATCGCCGCGCGGCTGTGGGTGAAAAGCATCGGCGCGTTGATGCTGGTTTCCGCCGTAAGCGCGTTGCTGTGCGGTTATGCGGGGCTGCTGCTGTCGTACCACCATCCCGCCAACCTGCCATCGGGTCCAACCATCATCCTATTTTGCGGCGTGTGGTATTTGCTTTCCGTGCTGTTTGGCGCGCAAAGCGGCATCGTAGTCAAACTGCTGCGCAAGCGGCATCGCGCGATTCATGCTGCGGCGAAGTGATTTTCAGGCTGCCTCCTCCCCTAACCCACCTCAATGGAAACCCACACCATGACCACCCACCACCCCGAATGCAGCGTGCAAACCGTTGCCCCAATCTTCACCCTGCCGCTGCACATCCCCGACTACCAACGCCCCTACAAATGGCAGGCATTCCATGTGCACCAGCTTTTAGACGATTTGCAAGACCATTTTCTCCAACGCCGCCAATGTTACCGATTGGGCACTTTGGTATTGCACCGCGAAAACAGCAAACGAAACATCGTGGATGGGCAACAACGCCTAACCACGCTTTACCTACTGCTGCACGCTTTGAACAAAATCCCCGCAGGCTGCGCCCTCGGCACACAAACCTATCCGCACACCATCAGCCATCAGAATATCGCCCGCAACCACCAGTCTATTCAAAACTTTGTAACCAAACTGGGCGATAAAAAATCCGCCTTTGCCGACTACGTTCTCAACCAATGCGAGCTGGTCTGCATTGAATTGGACAACCTAGAAGAAGCCTTCCAGTTTTTTGACTCGCAAAACGCACGCGGCAAAAGCCTCGCGCCCTACGACCTGCTCAAAGCCTACCACCTGCGCGAAATGCCCACGCACGCCGCCCACGAAACCATCCACCGCTGCGTGGAAAACTGGGAAGCCGCAGTCAATGCCAGCAGCGAAGAAAATCTGGAAACCGTGATAAGCAAAACCCTGTTCCGCCTGCGCCGCTGGCACCGCAATCTGGATGCCGAAGTGTTCAAAGGCGGCGACATCGGCATTTTCAAAGGCGTGTCCGAGCGGGCGGTTTATCCCTATCTCACCGCGCAACGCGCAGAGCAAGCCATGTTTCAGGCTGCCTCAACCAACCCGATGATGTTCGCGCAGTTTACCGAGCCGCCGTATCAAATCAACCAAACCCTGTTTAACGGACAACGGTTTTTTGACTACATACAACGCTACCGCGAGCTTTACCGCAGTCTGTTTAGCAGCGATATAGGCAGCCTGAAAACCATCATCGTGCCCGAAACAAAGCAAAACCTATGGGATTTCGTCAATAAAGACCAACACGCCCACCGCACGGGCGACCGCTATGTGCGCAATCTGTTCTACTGCGCCGTGCTGCTCTATGCCGACAAATTCGGCAGCGAATACCTGCCCGAAGCCGCCCTGCTCTGCCTGCGCTGGGCATACACCTTACGCGCCATCAATCAACGAGTGGACTGGCGCACCATAGAAAAAGCCGCCCTCAGCCCCAACAGCCTGCTGCGCGTGATGGAATTTGCCGAACAGCCGCAAGACGTACTGCGCTTTCTGCCCGATGCCGTAACCATCAACGCCAACATCAGCGACAACATGAAAAAACTTTTTCCAAAGGATGCCCAACAATGAGTACCCAATCATCCGACCAACCCATCCCCATGACCATCCGCGAACTCGCCGACAACCAAACCCGCTACATCGTGCCGATTTACCAGCGCAACTACGCTTGGGGCAAAGACGAAATCGACGCGCTAGTGCAAGACATCAGCACCGCGCAGCAGCGCAACGCCGAGCAGAACTACTACATCGGCAGCTTGGTTGTGTACAAACGCCACAACGGCAGCTATGAAGCCATCGACGGGCAACAGCGGCTGACCACATTAAGCATTTTGCTGGCAGCATTAAACAGCAGCCAAAGCATCAAGCTGAGCTTTGAACACCGCACCGAATCCGATGCCGCGTTGGCAAGAATCCGAACAGCCAACTTCAAGCCTGAAAAAAACAGCAGCATTGAACGCGGTTTTGAACTAATGAGTACAGCCTTAAAAGAACACAACGGGGAAACAGAAGAATTTAAAAATTTTCTGATGGAGAACGTCTGCATCATCCGCACCGAAGTGCCCGCCGACACCGACCTCAACCACTATTTTGAGATTATGAACAACCGTGGCGAGCAGTTGGAAAAGCATGAAGTATTGAAATCGAAGATGATGGCGCTGCTGCCACAAGAAGACCGCCACGCCTTCGCCGCCGTGTGGGATGCCTGCTCGGATATGCAGCGGTATGCCGTGATGGGGATTGAAGCGTCTGTGCGCAAAAAACTGTTTTCCAAAAACTGGGAAATCATTAAAAGCTGGGAATACATTCCGCAAAATTTTGACCAAATCAGGACAGCCTTCACCCAAGCCCAAGCTGACCAACACACCAACAAGGACAAAGATACAGCAGACAAGTCAGATACCGAAGATGCCAAACTCACCCTGAGCCAACTGTTAGCCCGCCCCCAACCCGTCGCTACCACGCAAAATCAGAAAGACAAAGACAACGAAACAGACAGCCGCTTTGAGTCGGTTATCGATTTCCCCAACTTCCTGATGCACGTCTATCGGATTTACGGCGAAGCCGACAATAAAGAAGCTGCCAACAAAAGGGAGATTTTGGAAGAAATCCAGTTGGACGAAAAAAACCTGCTTGATACCTTCCAACCAAGCAAACCAGAGTGCCAACGCCCGCTCATCAACAATCCCGACAGCGTACGGAAATTTTTAACCGTGCTGCTGCAATGCCGCCTGCTGTTTGACCGCTATGTCATCAAAAGCGACCTGCAAAAAGAAGACGGCTCGTGGAGTTTGCTGTATGCCAAACCGCAAGACAAAAGCAGCATGAGTTACAACAACAGTTTTGAAAACGAAGAAGACAACAAAACCATCATCATGCTGCAAGCCATGTTTCATGTATCGCAGCCGTCCCGTATTTATAAAAACTGGCTGTATGCCGTGTTGCGTGCATTGTTTCGCCATCAAGAGAAAATTTCTGCTAAACCATTTGAAAATTTTCTCAATAAATTAAGCGACAAATTCTATTTCGGCAGATACGGCGAAAATCCTTTGGATTTTTTGAATTTGATTTTAGGTAGCCATAAAACCCTTACCAAGTCCGCCAATTGGCAGCAGCCTGAAAACGTATTTTGGAACAACGGAACAGGCACACCGCATTTTGTGTTCACCCGCTTGGAATACGCCTTGTGGAAACATCATAAAGAGTTTGGTATCCCCTTGAAAAAAGCGGACGAGTTCTACTTCGCCTTCCGCAATTCAGTAGAACACTTCCAGCCGCAAACCGACCTCAACCAAAATGAAGCCAACCCCGCAGGCGATGCCCTCAACCATTTCGGCAACCTCTGCCTGCTCAGCCACAGCGACAACTCCAAACTCAGCAATTCGCCGCCGCAGGCTAAAAAGGCACTAATGGGAAGAACAGGCAATATTCCCAGCCTGCAACAGTTTGTGATGATGCAAGGCATCACAGACGAAAGCCAAGAATGGGATGAAGAAAAAATCGCTGAACACGGCAAAGCGATGATTGAACTGCTCAACCGCCCTTTCTACCACCCTCAATAACCCCCAAGGCAGCCTGAAAACTATTTTCAGGCTGCCTCTCCCTGTTTACCAGATAGCCTGCAACACACCATGTCGTTGCCAAACCAACAGCAAAACCCCAAGCGCAAACCAAAAAACGTTTACAATACGCCCCCTACCCTTTTCAGGCTGCCTCAAACGCCAAAGGCAGCCTGAAAACCGTTTTTAACCCATTTAACCAACCCATTAACCCCAACGAGTTCCCCCATGTCCCAAGAAATCCTAGACCAAGTGCGCCGCCGCCGCACGTTTGCCATCATCTCCCACCCCGACGCGGGTAAAACCACGCTGACCGAAAAGCTCTTGCTGTTTTCAGGTGCGATTCAGAGCGCGGGTACGGTAAAAGGCAAGAAAACCGGCAAATTCGCCACCTCCGACTGGATGGAAATCGAGAAGCAGCGTGGCATTTCGGTGGCTTCCAGCGTGATGCAGTTTGATTATAAAGACCACACCGTCAATCTGCTCGACACCCCCGGACACCAAGACTTCTCGGAAGACACCTACCGCGTGCTCACCGCCGTGGACAGTGCGCTGATGGTTATCGACGCGGCAAAAGGCGTGGAAGCGCAAACCATCAAATTGCTCAACGTCTGCCGCCTGCGCAACACGCCGATTATTACCTTTATGAACAAATACGACCGTGAGGTGCGCGATTCGCTGGAGCTGCTCGACGAAGTGGAAAATATCCTGCAAATCCGCTGCACCCCCGTAACTTGGCCCATCGGCATGGGCAAAAACTTCAAGGGCGTGTACCACATTCTCAACGATGAGATTTACCTGTTTGAAGCGGGCGGCGAGCGGCTGCCGCACGAGTTTGACATCATCAAAGGCATCAACAACCCCGAGTTGGAACAACGCTTCCCGCTGGAAATCCAGCAGCTGCGCGACGAGATTGAGCTGGTTCAGGCTGCCTCCAATGAGTTTGATTTGGCAGAATTTTTGGCGGGCGAACTCACCCCCGTGTTCTTCGGCTCGGCGATTAACAACTTCGGCATTCAGGAAATTTTGAACTCGCTGATTGACTGGGCACCCGCGCCGCAGCCGCGCGATGCCACCGTGCGCCAAGTTGCGCCCGATGAAGCCAAGTTTTCGGGATTTGTATTCAAAATCCAAGCCAATATGGACCCGAAACACCGCGACCGCATCGCCTTTTTGCGCGTGTGTTCGGGCAAATTCGAGCGCGGCATGAAGATGAAGCACCTGCGCATCAACCGCGAAATCGCCGCCAGCAGCGTGGTTACCTTTATGTCGCACGACCGCGAGCTGGTGGAAGAGGCATACGCGGGCGACATCATCGGCATCCCCAACCACGGCAATATCCAAATCGGCGACAGTTTTTCCGAAGGCGAAGTGCTGGCGTTTACCGGCATTCCGTTTTTCGCGCCCGAGCTATTCCGCAGTGTACGCATTAAAAACCCGCTGAAAATCAAGCAACTGCAAAAAGGTTTGCAACAGCTCGGCGAAGAAGGCGCGGTTCAAGTCTTCAAGCCGATGAGTGGCGCGGATTTGATTTTGGGCGCGGTGGGCGTGTTGCAGTTTGAAGTGGTAACCTCGCGGCTGGCGAATGAGTACGGCGTGGAAGCGGTGTTTGACAACGCATCCATCTGGTCGGCGCGCTGGGTGTCGTGCGAGGATAAGAAAAAGCTGGCGGAGTTTGAAAAGGCCAACGCGGGCAATCTGGCGGTGGACGCAGGCGGCAACCTCGCCTATCTCGCCCCCAACCGCGTGAACCTGAATTTAACGCAGGAGCGCTGGCCAGACATCGTGTTCCACGAAACGCGCGAGCATTCGGTGAAGCTGAACGATTGACGGGGAGGCAGCCTGAAAGTGTTTTTCAGGCTGCCTTTTAACGCAGTAATCAATAAGGAATCCATAATGACCCCCATCGCCCAAATCCGACAAATCCGCATCGGGCAGCCTGAAAACTTTGCCCGCAACCAACAAAGCGCGATTAACAAGCAGCCTGTCAGCGGCAAAACCGCCGTTACGCCCAGCGGTTTGGCGGGCGATAGCGTGGGAGATCCGCGTTTTCACGGCGGCGCGGACAAGGCGGTGCACGTTTATGCGCTGCACCATTACGACACTTGGCGGCGCGAGCTGCCTGCGGCGCAAAATATGCACGCAGGCGGCTTTGGCGAGAATTTTTGTCTGGATGGCGCGGATGAACACTCGGTGTGCATCGGCGACGAATGGCAGATCGGCACGGCGCGTTTTGCCGTGAGCCAGGGGCGGCAACCGTGTTGGAAGCTGAACGAGCGGTTCGGCGTGGCAGATATGTCGCTGCGCGTGCAGCAGAGTTTGCGCTGCGGCTGGTATCTGCGTGTGTTGGCGGCAGGCGAAGTGGCGGCGGGCGATGAAGTGTTTTTGCTATCGCGCCCGTTTCCCGAATGGTCGGTGGCGCGGGTGTTGGCGCTGATTGACAGCCGCTGCTGCGATGCGGAAACGATGCGGGCGGTGCTGCAACTGCCTTTGCCCGAAAGTTGGGCGCGCTTGTTTTCGCGGCGGCTGGAAACGGGGGAATGCGAAGATTGGCAGCTGCGTTTGTTCGGCGCCGACGGTGATGGCAAAAAGGCAGCCTGAAAACGAGCAAAGCGAGTTTCAGCGAAGCTAAAAACAGGAATGGATTTTCAGGCTGCCTCTGTTTGTTTTGCTGATAATCTGCCTACAAAATCTCACGCAAAAATCGGCGCAACAAGCCAAGCTGTAAACCACAAGCCATTCGCCCATTCAATCCAACTCAACCCAACTCAATCCATCAAGCAAAAAAATAAGGCAGCCTGAAAAACGGAAAACCCGTTTTTCAGGCTGCCTTTGGGTTATCTGGGGATGATGAAACTGTTTGCCTAACAGCTCGGCTACCGTTTTAGCTTCGCTAAAACTCGCTTTGCTCGTTTTCAGGCTGCCTCACTTCGCGGGTGCGCCGTAAATCCGTTTGCAAATCTCTGCCGACAAATCGGCGCGGTTGAGCGTGTAAAAATGCAGCCCCGGTGCACCGCCTTGCAGCAGGCGTTCGCACATGTGCGTTACCACGTCCAGCGCAAAGGCGCGGATGGATTCGGCATCGTCGGCGTAGGAATACAGTTTGAGCCGCAGCCAGCGCGGGATTTCCGCGCCGCACATATCGGAAAAGCGCACCAGCTTGGTAAAGCTGTCCACGGGGATGATGCCGGGGATGATGGGGATGTCCACGCCTGCGCGTTGGGCATCGTCCACAAAGTTGAAATAGGCATCGGCGTTGAAAAAATATTGGGTGATGGCGCTGTCCGCGCCTGCGTTCACTTTTTGCACGAAGTAGCGCAAATCGTCGGCGGCGTTTTGCGCTTGCGGGTGGTATTCGGGATAGGCGGCGACAATGGTGTGAAAGTGGTCGCCAAATTTTTGCTTGACTAGGGCAACGAGTTCGTTGGCGTAGCGCAAGCCTTCCATGCCAAAGCCTGTACCCGATGGGATGTCGCCGCGCAGGGCAATCAGGCGGTTTACGCCGATGTCTTTGTATTGTTGCAGCAATTCAACAATTTCGTTTTCCAGCATGCCGATGCAGGGCAAATGGGGGGCGGCGGGGGTTTGCTCGTTCAAAATATCACGCACGGTTTGCAGCGTGCCATCGCGCGTGGAGCCGCCTGCGCCTGATGTGCAGGAGAAAAACTGGGGGTTGAATTGTTTGAGCTCTTGGCGCACGAGAATTTGCTTGGCGCGCCCTTCGGGGGTGCGGGTGGGGAAAAATTCAAAGCTGATGTTGCGGGAAATGGAGGTCATGTTGATTCCTTTGTGGGTGGCTTTGCTAAGGTGTTTTCAGGCTGCCTTTGTGTTGAGCCAGCAGCCATAATGATTTGCGATGGAAATGAGGCAGCCTGAAACGGGGTAAAACCATTTTCAGGCTGCCTTTGACGCGAGCAGAAAGGCAACAGGGTAGGCAGCAAGCCCGCCCTATTGCATCATGCGCGGATTATTTCGCGCCAAACTCGCCGCGCAGCTTGTTGGTTACATTCATCATCACGCGCAATTGCTCAAGCGTTTCTGCCCAGCCGCGCGTTTTCAAACCGCAATCGGGGTTCACCCACAAGCGTTCCAGCGGCACTACGCTGATGGCTTTGCGCAACAAATGTTCCACTTCGGCTTCGGTTGGCACGCGCGGGCTGTGGATGTCGTACACGCCCGGGCCGATGTCGTTGGGGTATTTGAACTCGCCAAACGCGGTTAGCAAATCCATGTCGGAGCGCGAAGTTTCAATGGTGATTACATCGGCATCCATGCTGGCGATGGCGGGCAAGATGTCGTTGAACTCGCTGTAACACATATGAGTGTGGATTTGCGTACTGTTTGCCGTGCCTGTGCTGGTTAGGCGGAAGCTCTCGCAAGCCCATGCAAGGTATTCATCCCATTGGTTTTTCTTCAACGGCATCGCTTCGCGGATGGCAGGCTCGTCAATTTGGATAACCGTGATGCCCGCGCGTTCCAAATCCAACACTTCATCGTTCAGCGCCAACGCGATTTGTTTGCACACTTGCGACAGCGGCACATCGTCGCGCACAAAAGACCATTTAAACATGGTAACAGGGCCAGTCAGCATCCCTTTCATTGGGCGCTTGGTTAGGCTTTGCGCGTAGCTAGACCAATAAACCGTCATCGGGTTGGGGCGCGATACATCGCCGTAGATGATGGGCGGTTTCACGCAGCGGCTGCCGTAGCTTTGCACCCAGCCGAACTGGCTGAAACAATAGCCTGAAAGCTGCTCGCCAAAGTATTCCACCATGTCGTTACGCTCGGCTTCGCCATGCACCAACACATCAATGCCCAATTTTTCTTGCTCGGCAACACAATAGGCGATTTCTTTTTTCATCGCCGCATCGTAATCAGCAGCGGAAAGCTCGCCTTTTTTAAACGCGGCGCGGGCTTGGCGGATTTCGGTGGTTTGCGGGAATGAGCCGATGGTGGTGGTGGGTAGCAGCGGCAAATGCAGCTGAGCTTGCTGCGCTTTGATGCGCTCGGCAAACGGTGCGCCGCGTTGGTCTGCGCCTTTGGGCAGATTGGCGATGCGCGCTTGCACGGCGGCATTGTGGATTTTGCTGTTGCTGGCGCGGTCGGCAGCGGCGGCATCGGATGCTTCTAAGGCAGCCTGAACGCTGCTTTCGCCTTGTTGCAAGGCTTGTTTGATATTGCCCAGTTCTACCAATTTTTGCGCGGCAAACGCCATCCAAGATTTGATTTCGGGATCTAGTTTTTCTTCCAACGCAAGGTCTTGCGGGCTGTGCAGCAAAGAGCAGCTGGGCGCAATCCACAAGTTATCGCCAAATTTGGCTTTTGCCGCTTGCAAGTTGGCAATCACTTGGCGCAAGTTGGCACGCCACACATTGCGCCCATCTATCACGCCTGCGGACAGAATCTTGTCGCTGCCCAGTTTTTCCACAAACACCGCCAATTGCTCGGGCGCGCGCACGCAATCAATGTGCACACCGCTAATCGGCAAGCTGTTTAACAACGCCGCGTGTTCGGCAACGCTGGCAAAGTAAGTGCCCAAGATAATGCGCACTGGCGTTTGCGCCAATGCTTGATACACGCTGGGGAAGGCTTCCAGCCAAGGTTTGCCCGCATCCACCGCCAAAATCGGCTCGTCAATTTGCACGTATTCCACGCCTTCTGCGGCGATGGCTTGCAGCAATTGTTGGTAAACAGGCAACAACTTGGGCATCAGCGTTTGGATGCGGCAGCCAAAATCTTCTTTTTTCTTGCCCAACCACAGCAGGGTGAGCGGTCCAACCAATGTGGGTTTAACGGCGTATCCTTGCGCTTTGGCTTCGCGAATTTGCGCAACGATGCGCTCGGGGTGAGCAGAGAATTGGGTGTCGGCATGCCATTCGGGCACGATGTAGTGATAGTTGGTGTCAAACCATTTGGTCATTTCCATGGCGAACTGGGTGGCATTGCCGCGCGCCAATTCAAAATATTGCGGCAAGGTCAGCTCGGCAGCCTGAAAACCAAATCGCGCAGGAATCGCGCCCACCGCGCACAGCAAATCAAGCACATGGTCGTAAAACGAAAAATCGCCCACGGGCAACAAATCCGCGCCTGCTGCGCGTTGCGTTGCCCAGTTGGTGCGGCGGATTTCGGCGGCAACGTTTTGCAGCTCGGCTTCGCTGGTTGCGCCTTTCCAGAAGGATTCGGTGGCGAATTTCAGCTCGCGTTTGCCGCCAATGCGGGGATAACCTGATAGGTGGAAGGTGGTCATGATTGGGTCTCCGTATAGAGGTTTGGGGTTAAGAAACCATTGAAAACAGGAAAGCACGCATATTGCGCTTGCTTTTGCATGAATACAAGTGAAATATTTGTTGCGTTGGTATGAATTATTTTAATGATGAGATGGTGGGGGCAGCCTGAAAAAGGGTTAGCAAAACTAAGAACCTGTATTCACTATTTCCATAGGTAGATTTGATGACATAAAAGCGCGGATACAAGGCAAAAAGCGCAGCAAAGTTGGACACCTTGCGAGCATTTTTAACGCGGTAGCCGCGTTTTTAGGGCATAAAAGATGTCTATGGAAATAGTGAATACAGGTTCTAAACAGCGTTGGCTGTGCTTCGTTTGATGTTTCTGATGGATTAACCTTTGCGCCTTATCGCGGCGCGGGCGACTTACTTTCTTTGCTTCGCCAAAGAAAGTAAGCAAAGAAAGGCGACCCCGACGTGCAGGTCTGCTTCGCAGACTTCCCTCACTACGCATCCTTTTTTCGGCGCGTGCGAACTAGCCGCACTTCGTGCGTCGTCGGACAAGCGCACACTTTTTCCCGAAAAAAGGATGCTCCGTTCGGCTGGACGTAGGGGAGTGAGCAACAGTATCAACCAGTTGCGATAGATTAGGCAGCCTGAAAACCAATCTACCTAACAAAAAAACTGCTTGGCAGTGCGATAGGGTGGGCAATTCGTTGCCCATCTGCAATGTTTGGCAATCATGGTGGGCAACAAGTTGCCCACCCTACGATGTTGGTATTTGGCGATGAGCTGTTGCCACTCCATTGAGGCAGCCTGAAAGGCAATTCATCCAGCAAAAAAACCGTTTGATGCAATAGCAAACGGTTTTGTGTTTAGCTCCGAAACTCCGCTACGCTACGCAGGCTGCCTTGGGCGGGGTATTTCATCCATCCTAAGGCAGCCTGAAAATGGGTTTAGCATCGTGGCGCAAACGATTACGCGCGGCATTTGCCGCATACGCCTGTGAGCACAACGTGTTCTTCGTTGAGCGCGAAGCCTGTTTGTTCTACGGCTTGGTGCAGGGCTTGCCATTCGCGGTTTAGGCTTTGCTCGTCCACCGTGCCGCATTGGGTGCAAACAAGAATAAAGCTGCTGTTGTGGCTGTGGGCATCGCTGTGACAATGGCTGTTGCATTCGTGTTGCACGTGGCTGCACAGGATATAGCCGTTTACGGCGGGGATTTTGTGCAGCACGCCTTGCTCTGCCCAGAAGTCTAGGGCGCGGTAGGCGGTGGGCGGGGCGAGTACGTTGTCGCTTTCGCGCTGCATTTGCGCCAGCACGGTGTAGGCTTTAATCACGCCGTCTAGCTGCAATACGATGTCTAAAACGTGTTCGCGCAGTGGGGTGATTTGAACATTTTGGGCGCGGCATTGGGCGAGTATGTTTTGTTTGATGTTCATGGCTGTCTTTCGTTTGGGGAGCGTTACGGGGATTGTACGCTAAGAATGGGGGGCGGATGTTTAAATAACGGCGTGAGTGAAGTTATGGCGGGGGGCTGTTTAACCTGCCACCCCATCCTAGCCTTTTCCCGCCCGCGGGGGAAGGAACAGATGACTGAATGGCTTGCCGTTCGCAACAATAACGTCAGCATACTTTTTAGAACACCGTCCACTCGTTTTCAGGCTGCCTTTATAGGCAAACAGGTAAGCAACATAGGCAGCCTGAAACCCATTAGGCAGCCTGAAACCGCTTGCGCCCCGCCCTGCTCTACCTAAACCGTGTTGCTACGGCTCGCTCGCCCAGCATCGCCACCAAGCCATCCAGCAATTCGTTGCTCAACACCAGCCGCCATTTGGCGTTGGGCAGCAGCGTGCCGTGGGCGCGTTCGTTGGCGTAGGTCAAAATCAGCGGGATTTTGTTGCCGTTGGCTTGGGTGTGCGGGCGCAGCAGTTGGGCAAGGGCGGCGATGTCGTGTTCGGGACGCAGGTTGAGCGTTAGGCTGATGGCAAAGCGGGAGCGGGCTTCGTTAAGCCTGTGGATGCCTGCTTGTTTTTGCTCTTCGCTGCCGATGTTGGAAACGTTCACGCGCAAGCCGCCATCGGGGTTAAAGCGGTCTTCGCGCACGGTGCAATCGCAAATCAAGATTTGGTCGGCTTTTAGCGTTTCTTTGGGGATGCCGTCTAGCAAATCGCCACGGATGATGACTTCTTGCTTGGCGGTGTCGTCTTCCAGCAGCAGGGCAATCATTTTGCCGTTTTTGGTCATGATGCTGCGGATGGATGTGGCAAAGCCTGCCAGCCGTTGTGTGCCGTCTTTGGCTTTCAGGCTGCCTAATGGCGTGGGCGCAAAGGCGCGCACTTCGCTGGCATAGGGCGCAAAGGGATGCCCGCTTAAATAAAAACCAATGGCTTGCTTTTCTTCGGCGAGCTTGGTGGCTTCGTTCCACGGCTCAATGTATTGCAGCGGCACATCTGCCAGCGCGTCTTCCACCATATCAAACAAGCCGCCTTGGTTGGCGTTGTCGGCTTTTTGCTCGGCTTGGGCAATGGCAAGGTCAATATTGCCCAGCAGCATGGCGCGGTTGGGCTCTATGCTGTCAAACGCGCCGCCGCGAATCAGGGCTTCCAGCACGCGGCGATTGGCGTGTTGCTTGCCCACGCGTTCGCAAAAATCAAACAAATCTTTGAATTTGCCGCCGCTTTCTCGCGCGGCAACAATGGCGTTCACCGCCGCTTCGCCTGTGCCTTTGATTGCGCCCAGCGCGTAGCGGATTTGTTTTTGCGCGTTGGGGATAAAGCGGTAAAACGATTCGTTTACATCGGGCGGCAAAAAGCGGATGCCGTTGAGCTTGCTTTGCGCGTCGTCAAAAAACACTTTGAGCTGGTCGGTGTTGTCCAATTCGGACGACATGGTTGCCGCCATAAATTCGGCGGGATAATGCGCTTTGAGCCACGCGGTTTGATACGACACATAGGCATAGGCGGCGGCGTGCGATTTGTTGAAGCCGTAGCCCGCAAATTTTTCCATGTAGTCAAAAATTTCATCGGCTTTGGCGCGGCTGATGCCTTGTTCTGCCGCGCCCTTAGCGAAGATTTCGCGGTGCTTTACCATCTCTTCGGGCTTTTTCTTGCCCATCGCGCGGCGCAGCAAATCCGCGCCGCCCAGCGAATAGCCGCCGATGACTTGCGCTGCCTGCATCACTTGCTCTTGATACACCATGATGCCGTAGGTCGGCTCTAACACAGGTTCCAGCAGCGGGTGCATGTATTCAAACTTCGCGCCTTTCATCCGTTCAATAAAGTCGGGAATCAAATCCATGGGACCGGGGCGATACAGCGACACAAAGGCGATGATTTCTTCCAAATTGGTGGTGTTGGCTTGCGCCAGCATTTTTTTCATGCCGCTGGATTCAAACTGAAACACGGCGGTGGTGTTGGCATCGCGGAAGATTTTGTAGGCAACTTGGTCGTCCAGCGGGATATGGCTCACATCCACGTGCTCGCCTGTGGTTTGGTGGATGAAGTTTTGCGCCATTTCAATAATGGTTAAGTTGCGCAGCCCCAAAAAGTCAAATTTCACCAGCCCAATTTCTTCCACATCGCCCTTGTCAAACATAGACACGGGCGAGGCGTTTTCATCGGCTTGATACACGCCGCAAAAATCGGAAATTTTGCTCGGCGCAATCAACACGCCGCCCGCGTGCATCCCCAAATTGCGGGTTAAATCTTCCAGCTTCATGGCAAGGTTCAGCAGCTCATCGGCTTCTTCTTCGCGGATGATTTGTTCAATCTCAGGCTCGGCGGCGAGCGCGTCTTTCAGATGCAGCGGCTTGTTGGCTTCCAGCGGGATAAGTTTGGACAAACGGTCGCACAGCGCAAACGGCAGTTGCAACACGCGCCCCACATCGCGTATCACGGCTTTGGACGACATCGCGCCAAAGGTTACGATTTGGCTGACGGCTTGTTTGCCGTATTTTTCGCGCACATATTCAATCACGCGCCCGCGGTTGGCTTGGCAAAAGTCAATATCAAAGTCGGGCATGGACACGCGCTCGGGGTTCAAAAAACGTTCAAACAGCAGCGCGTATTTAAGCGGGTCTAGGTCGGTGATTTTGAGCGAATACGCCACCAGCGAGCCTGCGCCCGAGCCGCGCCCCGGCCCAACGGGGCAGCCGTGGTTTTTTGCCCAGTTGATGAAGTCTTGCACGATGAGAAAATACCCAGGGAACTGCATTTTGATGATGATGTCTAGCTCAAAATCCAGCCGCGCTTGGTATTCAGGCTGCCTTTGGGCGCGCTCGGCTGCGTTGGGATACAGCACGGCTAGGCGTTCTTGCAGCCCTTCGTTGGCAAGATGGCGCAGGTAGTCGTTTAAATCCATGCCATCGGGCGTGGGGAACAGCGGCAGAAAGTTTTTGCCCAGCGTGAGCGTGAGATTGCAGCGTTTGGCGATTTCTTGGCTGTTGGCTAGGGCTTCGGGGATGTCGGTGAAGCGGGCGGCAAATTCATCGGGGGCGAGAAAATGCTGACTGGGGGTGAAGTCGTGCGGGCGTTTGGGGTCAATGAGCGTCCAGCCGCCTGCGATGCACACGCGAGCATCGTGGGCTTTGTAGTCGTCTGGTTGCAAAAATTGGGTGGGATGGGTGGCAACCACGGGCAGTTGCAGGGCTTGGGCGATTTTCAGGCTGTCTGAAACGCTGGTTTCCCAGTCGGGTTTTTCGGGCAGGCGTTGCAGTTCCAAATAAAAGACGTTGGGAAACCATGCGGCGTATTTTTGCGCGGCGGCGCGAGCTTTGTCTTCGTTGCCCAGCATTAAATGGCTGCCCACTTCGCCCATGTGCGCGCCCGATAGGCACAGCAAGCCGCTGTTGTCGCCTTGGGCGAGCCATGCTTGGTTGATTTGCGGCGTGTGTTTGTTGCGGTCGTCGGCTTCAAAGGCAGCGGTGAGCAGTTCGTTGAGGCGGATGTAGCCTTGCTCGTTGCGAATCAGCAGCACGGCGCGATAGGGGTTTTCTGGCTGCTCGGGGTTTTCTATGCGCATGTCTGCGCCACAAATGGGCTTAATGCCTGCTTTGCGACAGGCTTTGTAGAATTTGAGCAGCCCAAAGGTGTTCATCAGGTCGGTGAGCGCGAGCGCGGGATAATGCGCGGCGCGGGCGGCGGCAACGTAGTCGCTGATGCGGATGATGCTGTCGGTGATGGAGAATTCGGAGTGGGCACGAAGGGGGATGGGGGTCATTTTCAGGCTGCGTGGGGAAGGGGTTGGAATGGGTGGGATTTTAGCATGTGAATAAAGGGAGCTTGAAATGGCGTGGGGATTTGAGGCAGCCTGAAAATAACTTAACCATCAAAAACAAAAAAACAAATCCCTATGAAATCCTGCAAAATCCGTTGTAAGAAATTCAGCCACCGTGCGTCTAATGGGTAGGATGGATTTGCATTGAGCAGCGCAGCAGCTAGATTTCATCCCCCTGTCCGCTCCTTGCAAATCGCCCTAGGTTGCAATTGTTCAAAACCCGCTTGAATTATTTTTTGATTTTTAGCAACAAAGAGAAAAAATGGAGAAAAAAATGAAAGCACTATTCAGCAAATTTGTGAACAGCGATATGGATATGGCGGCATTGCGCTTTTCGGTGATTGCCGTGGTGATGCTATTTGGCATGTATAGTAAAATAAAATAGAAACCACCCGCACAACCTATCATAACCACACCTA
>CAUSAG010000016.1:0-49862 GCA_963529665.1 uncultured Kingella sp. | reverse complement strand
TATTTGCCACGCTGGTGGCGCTTAATCTCATCGTGTTTGCGGGATTTGTTGGCAACAAAATCATGAATCCGAAAAAACAACAGCCGCAAGTTGTGCAAGTGCCGCAACAGCAGCCCCAAGCGCCGCAACAAATTATTATTAACACGGGCAACGGTACGCCCACCACTGTTTCCACTAATGGCACAGTAACCACCAACGGTGTGCCAGCGGGCAGCGCCATCGGCAAGATTGTGGGCAGAACCGCCAACACCGTGCGCCCACAACGTAATGCCAATGCAGGCAACGCAGGCGGTTCGCCAATGGGCAACAGCCGAGCCGCCGCCCAAGCCGCTGCGGCTGAACCGCGCGCCAAATACCGCGCTTGCTCCGCCCGCGTGAGCATTCCCGAAGACGATTACCATCGCATCAAAGGCTTGCTGGGCAAATTTCCGCACGCGGCATCGCGCCAAGTGGTGCAAGGTGGTGGCGAAGGCGACAGCCAAACATCTGCGCGCATGAACATTATGTTTATGTCGGTGAGCAACGACGAAGCGGGCGAGTTGCAAAGCATTGTGGGACGATATGGCGCGCTGAACCGCACTGCGTGTGATCACTAAGCCAGCCAATAAGGCAGCCTGAAAAACGGATAAGGGTTTTTCAGGCTGCCTTTTCAATCTGGATTATAGATTAGGATTCACGATAATTTTCACGGCAGATTCGTTGTTGTGAATCAAACGCTCAAAGCCTTCGGAAATCAATTCGTTCAACTTAATACGCTGCGTGATAAATGGTTTCAGGTTGATTTTGCCTGATTCCACCAGCTTGATGGTTTCCGCATGGTCGTTGCAGTAAGCGATTGTGCCGCGTACATCCAGCTCTTTCATCACCACGCTGTGCACGTTCACGGTAGCAGGTTTGCTCCAAATAGACACAATTACCACTTTGCCTGTTGGCTTCATGGCGGCAACCAAAGTATCCAACACTTTGTTTACGCTGGAACATTCAAACGCCACGTCCACGCCGTTGCCGTTGGTGATTTTCATTACTTCTTCAACCACATCCACTTCGCTGGGGTCAAGAATGAAATCTGCCACGCCTGATTCGCGTGCTTTGTCTTTGCGCGCTTTGCTCAATTCGGTGATGATGACTTTGATGCCTTTGGCTTTCAAAATGGCAGAAGTGAGCAAGCCAATTGGCCCTGCGCCGCCCACCAAAGCGATGTCGCCTTCTTTTGCGCCTGAGCGCACATAAGCATGATGCCCCACAGAAAGCGGTTCAATCAACGCGGCTTCGTCTAGCGGGATGGAGTCGGAAATCGGATGCACCCAACGGCGTTTTACTGCGATTTTTTCTGCCAAACCGCCACCGCAGCCGCCCAAGCCGATAAAGTTCATGTCTTTGGATAGATGATAATTGCTGCCTTCGCCTGTTGGCACGTCGTCGCGGATGATGTAGGGCTCAACCACAACGTGTTGCCCCACTTGAATATCGGTAACGCCTTCGCCTACGGCATACACCACGCCAGAGAATTCATGCCCCATGGTTACGGGAGCGGATTCGCCCGAAATAGGGTGGGGATGACCGCAAGGTGGAATGAAAATCGGACCTTCCATGAATTCATGCAAATCGGTGCCGCAAATGCCGCACCATGCCACGTTGATGCCGACTGTGCCTGGCGCAACGGTGGGTTCTGGAATGTCTTCAATGCGAATGTCGCCTTTGTTGTGGAAACGTGCTGCTTTCATTTGTGTTTACTCCTGTATTAAGTTGGAATAAGCAAACGGGCGGTGCTGCTGTCCGCTTGCAGCGGGGCAATCGCTTCAAGCTACAACAATCGCCAAAGCCAAAGCGATTACGGTAATGGCATTGTAAACATCTGTAAAATAGGGCGCAATCATCTTTACGCAGCACAGGGTTTTCAAGCTGCCTTTGAGCCATATAGGCAGCCTGAAAACCATCTGGCGCAATTTTCCATTGCCCAATCATTTTAATTTCCCCTACAATGCAAACCACTCTTAACAAATCTCGCTTAAATCTTTACATTTCAAGGAGCATCGTATGAACCAACCAGCAGCAAAACCCGCGTGGCATAACCGCATCAGCTTAATTTGGCAAATCATTATCGGCTTGATTATTGGCACACTTATCGGACAATTGATCCCATCTATCGTGCCTACCATCGGCATTTTAGGCAGCCTATTTGTGGGCGCGCTTAAAGCCGTTGCGCCGTTTTTGGTGTTTATTTTGGTAACCGCGGCGATTGCCCAACACAACGAAGGCGCGCAAACGCATATGCGCCCAATTTTGCTGCTGTATTTAATCGGCACGTTTGGCGCGGCGGTGATTGCCGTGGCAGGCAGTTTTATGTTCCCCAGCACGCTCACGCTGGTTGCTGCGCCCGATACCGATCTTGCGCCGCCATCAGGCGTTTCCGAAGTGTTGAAAAACGTGTTGATGAATTTGGTTTCCAACCCGATTAGCGCGTTATCCAGTGGCAACTACATCGGCATTTTGGCTTGGGCGCTGATGCTGGGTTTTGCGCTGCGCAATGCCAACGAAGCCACGCATAAAGTGATTGGCGATTTGGCGGAAGCGGTTTCTATGATTGTGCGCGGCGTGATTAAATTTGCGCCGCTGGGCATCATGGGCTTGGTTGCCGTTACCGTGGCAGAAACGGGCTTTGTGCGCATGGCGCATGAATATGGGCGTTTGATTTTGGTGCTGCTTGGCTGCATGGCTGTGGTAGCGTTTGTGTTTAATCCGTTGATTGTGTGGTGGAAAATTCGCCGCGATCCGTTTCCTTTGGTATTGACTTGCTTGCGCGAAAGCGGCATTCCTGCGTTTTTCACGCGCTCGTCTGCCGCCAATATTCCTGTGAACATGGCGTTGGCGAAAAAATTGGGCTTGCATGAAGACACTTACGCCATGTCCATTCCGCTGGGCGCAACGATTAACATGGCAGGCGCGGCGATTACGATTACTGTGTTGGCACTCGCCGCTGCGCACACGCAAGGCATTGCGGTGGATTTTGGCACGGCGTTGCTGCTGAGCTTGGTGGCGACGGTGAGCGCGTGTGGTGCTTCGGGCGTGGCAGGCGGCTCGCTGCTGCTGATTCCCGTGGCGTGCAGCTTGTTTAATATTCCGAACGATGTTGCCATGCAAGTGGTGGGCGTGGGCTTTGTGATTGGCGTGATTCAGGATTCGGCGGAAACCGCGCTGAATTCATCCACCGACGTGCTGTTTACCGCAGCGGCGGATTTGGGCGCGCAACGCAAGGGCAAGGGCTTGAATTAACCTGCCGCAGCTCTTTGCTTTCTTTAAAATATGATTTTCAGGCTGCCTAATTGCATCTTTATTAGGCAGCCTGAAATGTATCGTTGTTTAAAATAAAGATGATACGACACGGCGTTTTTATTTTAACCAGCTATCCATAATCCCCCACAAAGGAAATCATCATGACCACTTCATCCATTCCCCACACCCATGTTGCCCTGATTGGCGCGGGCATCATGAGCGCCACACTCGGCACGCTGCTCAAACAGCTTGCGCTCGAAAAAAGCATCACCGTGTTTGAACGGCTGGGCGCGCCCGCGCTGGAAAGCTCGCAAGAAAGTAACAATGCAGGCACAGGGCACGCCGCGCTGTGCGAGCTGAACTACACACCGCAAAGCGCGGACGGCAGCATCAGCATCAACCGCGCCGTTGCCATCAACGAAAAATTTAGCCTATCGCTGCAACTGTGGGCGCATTGGGCAAAGCAAGGCTATATTAGGCAGCCTGAAAACTTTATCCAACGCCTGCCGCACATCAGCTTTGTAACAGGCGAGCGCGACGTGCAGTTTCTGCGCGCCCGCCATGCCGCGCTGGTGCAGCATCCGCTGTTTGCCCAGATGCAATACAGCGAAGACGCAGCCACCCTGCGCCAATGGCTGCCGCTGATGATGCACAACCGCCCCAGCAGCCAAGCCATTGCCGCCACCCGCATAGACCACGGCACAGACGTAAATTTTGGCGAACTCACCCGCCAGCTTTTTGACCACCTTGCCGAGCAGCAAACCGCCTTCCACTACCACACCGAAGTAACCGCCATCAACCGCACCACCGAGCAAAAATGGGTTATAGCCAGCCTGAAAAACGGCGTATTGCAACAGCATACCGCCGATTTTGTGTTTATCGGCGCGGGCGGCGGCAGCCTGAATTTGCTGCAAAAAACAGGCATCCCCGAAAGCCAACACATCGGCGGCTTCCCCGTGAGCGGCTTGTTTCTCGTGTGCCGCAACGAAGAACTGATTGCCCAACACCACGCCAAAGTGTATGGCAAAGCCAAAGTGGGCGCGCCGCCGATGTCCGTTCCCCATTTGGACACGCGCTATATTGACGGCAAAAAAGCCCTGCTGTTCGGGCCATTCGCAGGCTTCACCACCAAATTCCTGAAACACGGCTCCATCTGCGATTTGCCCGCCTCGCTCAAACCGCACAACTTGCGCACCATGCTCGCCGCAGGCATCAAAAACCGCACCCTTACCCAATACCTGATTGGGCAAGTGATGCTCAGCAAAGCACAGCGCATCCAAGAATTGCGCGAATTTATCCCCGATGCGCGCGAAGAAGACTGGGAACTCGCCCAAGCAGGGCAGCGCGTGCAAATCATCAAAGACACCGCCAGCGAACACGGCAGCCTGCAATTTGGCACCGAAGTCATCCACGCCCAAGACGGCAGCCTTGCCGCCCTGCTCGGCGCATCGCCGGGGGCATCCACTTCCGTTGCCATCATGCTGGAAGTGCTGCAAAAATGCTTTGCAGGCAGCCTGAAAGACTGGGAAGGCAGCCTGAAAACCATGATACCGTCTTACGGGCAAACCCTTGCCGACCAGCCTGAGCTGCTCGCCCGCGTGAACGCGGAAATTGAGCAAGCCTTGTTTGCCAAGCAGAATTAGAACGGTTAAAGCAAAAGCAGCCTGAAAACGCGATTTGACGTTTTCAGGCTGCCTGCTATTTATGCTTTGTCCTTATTCAACATATCTGCCAGCCGATGTTCGGTAATATAAAACATGGGTTGGTGCAACAAATCATTGACTTGAAACAGCGCGTCAATTTCGTCTTGGGAATAATCATGACCATAATCATCGTGCCTAAATTGAAGCGTTCCTGCGTCCCAATCCACGTTAAACACCGCGCTGTGCTGTTCCACAATTTGCTTCAATGCTGCGTTGTTTTTATCCTGATCGTTTAATCTATCAAAATAAAATACATAGCCATCGAACCCAACCGCGTTTTTAATGGGATTATTTGAGTCATTAAACTTATCCGCATTGAGCAGCATTTCTTTATCATCAAATCTCAATTCGCTGGGGTTATCGACGTAGAGACTATCTTCGCAATAGGGAGCGTATTCATCTTCATCGCTGTCATAGATGTCAATGGTGTAATACGCACGATTTGCTTCTTCTTCGCTGATTTCTTCAATTTGATAGCGATTGCCTTGCATTTTTTGTAACAATTCCAGCAAATCATCATCACTCAATGCCATAATTACATTAAGAAATTCAGGATTGGTTTCAAAATAATAGTGAAAATCATTGAAATCTTCAAATGAATGCCCCGTCTTTTCTTGTACAAATGCTAAAACAGAAGCAATTTTTTCATCATCATACAACTCGTAAACGGTTTCTGAAATATCGCCCAGCACCTCGCGCTCTTGGGCTGCCCACGCTTGGTAGGCTAATGATTTATCATCGTAAACATCAATGTAATCAAAGTGATATTCGTCAATCCGATAACCATCAATGTCATCGTGATAATAGACAAACTTTTTTAAAACATACAAACTCATTTTTCATTCCTATCATTAAGGGGAAACGTAACAGGACAATGTCCATCTATTTTCAGGCAGCCTGAAAACGCCGCGATTTTAACAAAAAAGCAGCCTGAAAACGCAATCTCACGTTTTCAGGCTGCCTTTGTTTACATCACAGCCAATCAGTCAAAAACCAATTCCCCATCACGCGCTTCAACGTGAATGGTGCTTTCAGGCGCGTAACGCCCTTCCAGCAACGCTTTTGCCAACGGATTTTCAATTTCCGACTGAATCGCCCGTTTGAGCGGACGCGCGCCGTAAACAGGGTCAAAGCCCGCTTGCGCCAACACATCCAACGCCGCTTCCGAAACCTCCAAGCGCAGGTTTTGTTCCGCCAAACGTTTTTTCAGGCTGCCTAATTGGATTTGTGCGATGCTGCGGATGTTCGCCGCGTTCAAGCCGTGGAACACCACCACTTCGTCAATACGGTTAATCAGCTCGGGGCGGAAATACGCTTTCACATCTTCCATCACCGCCGCTTTCACCGCATCGTAATCCGACGTGTCGCCCATCGCCTGAATCGCTTGGCTGCCGATGTTGCTGGTCATCACGATGACCGTGTTTTTAAAGTCCACCGTGCGGCCTTGCCCGTCGGTCAAACGCCCGTCGTCCAACACTTGCAGCAGAATGTTGAACACATCGGGATGCGCTTTTTCCACTTCGTCGAGCAAAATCACGCTGTATGGTTTGCGGCGCACTTGCTCGGTCAGATAGCCGCCTTCTTCGTAGCCAACGTAGCCCGGAGGCGCGCCGATTAAACGCGCGATGCTGTGTTTTTCCATGTATTCCGACATATCAATGCGGATAAGGTGGTCTTCGCTGTCAAACAAGAAGCCTGCCAACGCTTTGCACAGCTCGGTTTTGCCCACGCCGGTTGGACCTAAAAACAGAAAGCTGCCGTAAGGCTTGTTCGGGTCGGCCAAACCGCTGCGGCTGCGGCGGATGGCATCGGACACCGCACGCACCGCTTCATCCTGCCCCACCACGCGGCGGTGCAGCACATCTTCCATTTTCAGCAGTTTTTCGCGCTCGCCTTCCATCATTTTGGACACGGGAATGCCCGTCATGCGCGACACGATTTCGGCGATTTCTTCTGCGCCCACTTCGGTGCGGAACAGCGTGTTGGTTTTTTTCAGGCTGCCTGAACGCTCCGCGTCTTTCAGTTGCAGCGTTAATTTGGGCAGCTCGCCGTATTCCAGCTCGGAAGCCAAGCCATAATTGCCCGCGCGTTTGGCTTGCTCGATTCTGGTTTTCAGATTGTCGATTTGCGTTTTCAAATCGCTCATGCTCACGGAAGACGCTTTTTCCGCTTTCCAGATTTCGTCCAAATCGGCGTATTCTTTTTCCAAGCCCGCGATTTCTTCGTCAATCAGTGCCAAGCGTTTTTTGCTCGCGTCGTCAGTTTCTTTGGCAACGTGCATTTTTTCCATTTTCAACTGGATAATGCGGCGGTCCAGCTTGTCCATTTGCTCGGGTTTGGAGTCGATTTCCATTTTGATGCGGCTGGCGGCTTCGTCAATCAAATCAATCGCTTTATCGGGCAGGAAGCGGTCGGTGATGTAGCGGTTGGACAATTCTGCCGCCGCCACAATCGCAGGGTCGGTGATGTCTACGCCGTGGTGGATTTCGTAACGCTCCTGCAAGCCGCGCAAAATCGCAATCGTGTCTTCCACGCTCGGCTCGTTCACCAACACTTTTTGGAAACGCCGCTCCAACGCCGCATCTTTTTCAATATATTGGCGATATTCGTCCAGCGTGGTCGCGCCGATGCAGTGCAATTCGCCCCGCGCCAGCGCAGGTTTGAGCATATTGCCCGCGTCCATCGCGCCATCGGTTTTGCCCGCGCCCACCAGCGTGTGAATTTCATCAATAAAAATCAGCGTGTTGCCATCGTCTTTGGCTAAATCGTTCAACACCGCTTTCAAGCGTTCTTCAAACTCGCCGCGGTATTTCGCGCCCGCAATCAACGCCGCCAAATCCAGCACCAGCAGGCGTTTGCCGCGCAGGCTGTCGGGCACTTCGCCGTTTACGATGCGCTGCGCCAAGCCTTCCACAATCGCGGTTTTACCCACGCCCGGCTCGCCGATGAGCACGGGGTTGTTTTTGGTGCGCCGTTGCAGCACTTGAATGGCGCGGCGGATTTCGTCGTCGCGCCCGATAACGGGGTCGAGCTTGCCGTTGCGCGCGCGTTCGGTTAAATCGGTGGTGTATTTTTTCAACGCCTCGCGTTGGTCTTCTGCGTTTGGATTGTCCACGGTTTGTCCTTGGTTGAGTTTTTCAATGGCTTGGTTGAGCTTGGCTTCGGTTACGCCCGCTTCTTTCAAGAGCTTGCCCATCGCGCCGTTTTCTTGGATCAAGCCCAGCAAAAACAGCTCGCTGGCGATATAGGCATCGCCGCGTTTGACTGCCGCTTTGTCCATCAGGTTGAGCGCGTTTTGCAGTTCGCGGCTGGGGAACATTTCGCCTCCTTGCCCCGACACTTTGGGCAGCGCGTTTAAGGCAGCCTGAACGCCTTGTTTGATTTGGGTGATGTTGCCGCCCGCCTGCACCAAGAGTGCCGCCGCGCCGCTGTCGTTGTCGTTCAGCAGCGCCTGCAAAACGTGCACGGCTTCCAAATAGCCGCTATCGTTTGCCATCGCTTGGCTTTGCGCTTCTTGCAAGGCAGCCTGAAATTTGGTGGTTAATTTGTCGTATCTCATGTTTTCGTTTCCTTTTTTGTTTATCGTTTAAAGCATGATTCAATGCACACGATATAGGGCTGCTTCGGCAAAAAACAAGCGTAAATTTTCAAATTGTTGGAAATTTGTTCTGTTTGAAAACATAATGTTGTGTTTTTCAAGCCTTTGTTGGGACGAATTTGCTTGGCAGCCGGCATGAAAATTTGATATAGTTCGCCGCTTCAAGACGGAGGTGTGGCAGAGCGGTTTAATGCAACGGTCTTGAAAACCGTCGAGGGTTTGCGCCCTCCGTGAGTTCGAATCTCACCGCCTCCGCCAAGGTTTCCATCCCCGAGAATTTCGGTTCTTGGGGATTTTTCATGCACGGATAAAACAGAGGCAGCCTGAAAACGGGCGAAACGGTTTTCAGGCTGACTTTTGTATGCGCGGAATGTTTAGGCGAAGGGCTCTTCGCCGGTGTCGATTTGCCGTGTGAACGCCCATGCGGCAAGGCAGGCTTCGTAATTGGCAAGGGGGATGCGCAGGGTAAGGCGGCAATCTAGCTGCAAGTCTTGTTGGATGATGCTGGCGTGGTGGTTTTTGGCGATGCGTAGGGCTTCGTTGAGCATGGGGTAGTCGCAGCGCAGGTAAACGGTTTTTTCTATGTTTTTTTCCACGATGGCGGCAGCCTGAAACGCCATTTGGCTGGCGGTTTTGTAGGCATGGATGAGGCCGGGCACGCCCAGCAGCGTGCCGCCGAAGTAGCGCACCACGATGACCAGCACGTCGGTGAGTTCAAACGAATCGATTTGCCCGAGGATGGGGCGGCCTGCGCTGCCGCCGGGTTCTCCGTCGTCGTTGGCGCGAAATTGGTTGCCGTCTGTGCCGATGCGGTAGGCGTAGCACCAATGGCGGGCTTTGTGGTGGGCTTGGCGCTGGGCTTCTACATGGGCTTTGACTTCTTCGGCGCTGCGCACGGGATAGGCGTAGGCGATGAAGCGGCTGCCTTTGTCTTTGAATTCGGCGACGGCGAGGGCGGATAGGGTGCGGTAGGTGGAGGGCTGGGGCATGGTTAAGATGTTTTCAGGCTGCCTTGGGGGATGAGTAAAGGCAGCCTGAAAAGATGAAGAACAATTAGATAAACGGTGCGCGGCAAAACCCTACACCCTTGTATCGCTGTTATTTTGATGACTATAAAAGGCAGCCTGAAAACGAAAAACGGCTTTTCAGGCTGCCTTCTGATTAGTGGTGATGATGCCCGTGCTCGCCGTGCACATGGCCGTGGGCGATTTCTTCTTGCGTGGCTTCGCGCACGGCGGCAACCGTGCCTTTAAAGCGGATTTTCATGCCTGCTAATGGGTGGTTGCCATCCACCACGGCTTTGCCATCGGCAACATCGGTTACGCGGTAGATAATCACGCCGCCGTGTTCGGGGTCGTCGGCTTCAAACATCATGCCAGGTTCCACTTCCACGGGGAACACTTTCACATCTTCAATGCGCACCAATTCGGGGTCTTGCTCGCCGAATGCGTCATCAGGCTGCATGGTGATGTCCACTTCGTCGCCGACGTTTTTGTCGTGCAAGGCTTCTTCCACCAATGGGAAAATGCCGTCGTAGCCGCCGTGTAGGTATTCAATCGGCTCTTGGGTTTTGTCTAGGAGATTGTTGTCGGCGTCGTACATTTCATAATGCAGCGATACAACGGAGTTTTTTTGGATGCTCATGGGGATTCCTTTGTGTTGGTTGTGCGATTGGGATTCGCGGTTACAAAGTGGCGAAGTATAGCATAGGCGCGGTGGCCGCGCTGGATGGCGGGGCGTTTATCGCGGACAAAATGGGGAATAAGATTGCGCGGCAGTTTAATTTCATGCACAATGCGCGCCTTTTGCGGCAAGCAGGGCGCGATAATGATGAATTTTGCGCACTCGTTTTGCTTTTGATTCAACAATATAAAAATAGTTAAAGGTGTTAAACATGAAAAAATCACTACTATCCGTTGCGATGTTGTCTTTGATGTTGGCTGCTTGCGGCGACGAAAAAGCGACTGCTAACCAAGCGGCTTCTGCGGTAAAAGAGGCAGCTTCTGCTGTGGCAGCTGAGGGCGCATCTGCGGCTTCTGCGGCGCAAAGCGCGGCAATTGAAGCAGCTTCTAACGCGCAAGCTGCGGTGGATTCTGCGGCTTCTGGTGTTAAAGCTGCAGCTTCTGATGCTATGGCAGCTGGCGCTTCTATGGTGAAAGAAGCGGCTTCTGAAGTGTCTGCTGCGGCAGCTTCTGCGGCGAAATAAGACGCGAAATCTGTATTGATTTGCTTATCAACAAAGGCTGGATACTTTTGGGTATTCAGCCTTTTGTTGTATGCGCGCGCGGCGTTTGCCAACGGCTGAGGCAGCCTGAAAATGGGCTGGGCTGGAATGTGGGTTGCTCGTTGGGTTGGGAGGGCGGGAGCGTAAAGTGGTAAGATTGCGGGTTGGATGGCGCGGGCGGGATGATGGTTTGCAGGGGGTGTTCTGCGAATATTGGATTTTGATTGTTTTCAGGCTGCCTGAAATCTTTGCCAAGTGGTTTTGCGGTTCAAAAGACTGTTTGGCAAAGATGGTTTCAGGCTGCCTTAGTTTGTTTAAGGAAGTTTGTATGCTGAAAAAATGGATGAAGCGGATGCTGCCGAAAAAACGCGCAGCGGCGAAGGTGCATTGTGTGCGCCATGAGGTGGAGCTGCCTGTGCGCAATCAGGCGGCGTTGCGCGTGTTGGATGGCTTGCATCAGGCGGGGTTTGAAGCGTATTTGGTGGGCGGCGCGGTGCGTGATTTGCTGCTGGGTGTTGAGCCGAAGGATTTTGATGTGGCAACCAGCGCCACGCCCGAGCAAGTGCATCGCCTGTTTCGCCGCAGCCGCATTATTGGGCGGCGCTTTCAGATTGTGCATGTGATGCAGGGGAGCGAGACGATTGAAGTGAGCACGTTTCGCAGCGGCGGACGCGTGATGCAAAACGCCAGCGGGCGGATTATGCGCGATAACGCTTATGGCTCGTTGGAGCAGGATGCGATGCGGCGCGATTTCACTTGCAATGCGCTGTATTACGATGTGCAGGCGCGGCAGGTGTTGGATTTTCACGGCGGCTGGGACGATGTGCAGGCGCAGCGTTTGGTGATGATTGGCGATGCGGTGGAACGTTATCAGGAAGACCCTGTGCGGATGCTGCGCGCGGTGCGCTTGTCGGGCAAGCTGGGCTTTGCGGTGGAAGCAGCGACGGCGGCGCCGATTGGCGAGATGGGGCAACTGTTGCGGCACGAGCCTGTGGCAAGATTGTTTGATGAATTGCTGAAAATTTTGCTATCGGGCAACGCGGTGGGCTGCTTGGATGCGCTGCGCCAGCTGGGCTTGGCGGATGCGGTGCATCCTTTGATGTCGGCGATGTTTCGCGCGGCGGATGGCGGCGCGCATCATATTGGGCTGCTGGCGTTGCAACAAACGGATGCGCGCTTGAACGCGGGCAAGTCGGTGTCGGTGGGCTTTATGCTGGCGGCGCTGTTTTGGGAAGATTTGCATACGCGCTGGCAGGCAGAAATGGCGCGTGGCACCAAGGCAGGCGCGGCTATGGGCACGGCGGTGAACAAGCTGCGCGACGATATGGAGCAAGGCTGGGGCGTACCGCAGCGCTATTCGGCAACCATGCGCGAGATTTGGCTGTTGCAGCCGCAGTTTGCGCACCAGCGCGGCGGTCGTCCGTTTCGTTTGCTGGCGCAGGCGCGCTTTCGCGCGGCGTATGATTTTCTGCTGCTGCGCGCGCAAATGGATGCAGATTTGCAACCGTTGGCGGATTGGTGGACGCGCTTTCAGCACGCTTCGGATGCGGATAAACGCGCGATGACAGACGCTTCCAAGCAGCAAGGCGGCGCGGCAGCAAATGAGGGGGGTGCGAAAAAAAGACGGCGACGCAGGAAAAAGAAAAGCAGTGGGGAGTAGGGCGTTGTTTTGCGTCAATGTGTAAACGAAAACATGGTCTCAGGCTGCCTTTGTCGATGATGCAAGGGCAGCCTGAAAAAGGTTGGATGGAATGATTAAGGCAGCCTGAAAACGGGTTATACGGTTTCAACCTTGCGCGTTGCGCTGCGGTATACCCCTGAGCTTTGCATAAGTTCGCATGGCTAAATCAAAGATTTAGATGCTTACTTAATACCCAAATCAAAGATTTGGACAAAGGGGCAAGGCTGCCTTAAAGTATTCATCCATTGCCCAGTGCTCATGCGCCAAGCGGAGGCAGCCTGAAAACTGGGTTTGCGCTTGCCATGCGTTAAATTTTTCTGCATCAAATGGCACAACGCGCCCGCCTTGGGCAGCGATGGCGGAAGCGATGGATTGGCTAAGTCTCTTGTCCACAACAGACGGCTCATAGGTTTCGCGTTCAAAAAACGGCGGACAATCGTGGCGGCTGTGATACCACAAGGCAAACAATGGTGCGCCTGCTTGGGCATTTTGCGTGATGCGTTGGATTTCGGCTTCACGGCGCGATAGCAAAAGTTTTAATTGCCGCCCAATTCTTTCGGGGATAGGTTTTTCTCCTGTTTCCCAGTTATGCCATGCTCTTCCAGATGCGCCGTTAGGATGCTCTTCGTCAATGGCGATATTTCGCCCTGCTTCTACAACAGAGAGATAAAACAAGCGGCGGATGGCTTCAAGCTCAACGTTATTCATGCTCAACCTTTCAATTTTAAAATCAAAGTAATAATGGAAAACAAACATGAAGCTATGGAAATGAAAGCGCATATTTTCAGCCAAAAGTCTGCTTGGTTTGATTGTTTGTCAATTTCTTCTAATTTGGCTTGAAAGTATTTTTTACGCTCTTCCAACTCGTTTACATATTGGCGAAAATACTCATCAAATTCATCTAATTTCATTTTCCATTCCTTGTTGATTAAAAATCTGCAACAGAAAAAATTGGCGGCAGCCTGAAAACGGTTTGCGGCATCCAACGTGCGTTATTCGTTTTAGCTTCGCTGAAACTCGTTTCACTCGGTTTCAGGCTGCCGATACACGCATTCGCTGCCCAAGGCGTCTAAATAGGCTTCGTGGGCGGCGGTTTCGTCGGCATCGGCGTGCAGCACAATCAGATTATCGGCGCGGAAGGTGGGTGCGGGCACGGCGGTTTGCGCGGCGCGGGCAGGGGTGTTGTCTTCGTCTTCCAGCTCGTCGGTTAGGCTAAATTGGTTGCGCGTCATGGCGAGATATACGCCGCCGAGCAGTTCGCAGTCTATCAGCGCGCCGTGCAGCACGCGGCGGCTTCTGTCCACGCCTAGGCGGTTGCACAGCGCGTCTAGGTTGTTTTTTTGCCCGGGGTATTTGTTGCGCGCCATTTCCAGCGTGTCGATTACGCTGCACACGCTGTCTATCGGCGGCAGCCCAACGCGGGCGAATTCGGCGTTGAGAAAGCCGATGTCAAATTTGGCGTTGTGGATGATGAGTTCTGCGCCTTTAAGAAAATCAAAAATTTGCTGGGCAACTTGGGCAAACACGGGCTTGCCTGCAAGCTGGTCTAGCGTGATGCCGTGGATGGCAGTGGCTTCGGCGGGGATGTCGCGCTCGGGGTGGATGTAGAGATGCAGGTTGTTTTCGGTGAGCTGGCGGTTCACCATTTCTAGCCCTGCGAATTCAATCAGGCGGTCTGGGTTTTCGGGCGCGGAGTGGTAAAAGCCTGTGGTTTCGGTGTCTAGGATGATTTGGCGATGGGGTGTATTCATTTTGTGTGCCTTGTTGGGTTTTCAGGCTGCCTAATGTGGGGGATTAGGCAGCCTGAAAAAGGGTTAGGGTTGTTGATAGGGGTTTTCTACGCCTGCGATGAGTTGCTGCAAGTAGTCGCGCAGTTGCGCTTCGCTGCATCCCATGAGCAATGCGTCTTCAAATGCATCTTGCGCGGCTTGGTAGAGCTCGGTCATGTTTTGGTTCATTACTTTGATTTTTTCGGTGCAGGAGACGGGGCTGCCGTCGTCGCTGAACCATTTGGGCATCTCGGGTTGTGGCATGGTGTGTTGTCCTAAGTTTTTTCAGGCTGCCTAATTGCGGATGTAGTTTTGCGCATTGTTACGCTTCACGCGGCGGGCGGTGGCATAGCGCGCGTTCCAATATTTGCTGGATAGGCTGGTGATTTCTATGCGTTTACCTGTGCGTGGGGCATGGATAAAGCGGTCGTTGCCGATATACATGCCAACATGGGAGATGCGCGAGCCGTGGGTGCGGAAGAAGACCATGTCGCCAGGTCGCAATTCGCTGCGGCTCACATAGCTGCCCACGGAGGCTTGCGCGGCGGATGTGCGCGGCAGGTTCACGGCAAAGGCTTTGCGGAACACATATTGCATAAAGCCGCTGCAATCAAAGCCTGTGGGTGATGTGCCGCCAAAGCGGTAGGCTACGCCGATAAAGCCCATGGCGTTGGAGATGAGTTCGTCGGCATCGCCGCGCCCCATCGGTTCGGCATTGGATGGCTCTTCGCGGGCGGCAACGGGTGGCGTGGCTTGGGCTTGTTGCTGTTGTTTTTGCTGGATGATGCTGCCGATGGCATCGTGTGAAGAATGATTTTGCGCGGTGGCAGGCGGCGTGCTGCGCTGGATGATGCTGCCGATTTCGTCGTTGGATGATTTGCGCGGTTCTTTTTTGCTTTCGCGTTTTTGTGGTTCGGTTTTTTTGGTCTCAGGTTTTTTATTGTCGGCTTTTTTCGGCTCAGGTTTTTTGTTGTCAGATTTTTTGGCGTTGCGGCTGTTGTCGCTGGCTTTGGGTTTTTCTTTGCTGGTTTTGCCGTGGGGTTCTGATTTGGTTTTAGATTTGTCTTTTGAAGTGTCTTTGCTGGATTTTTCTTTGCTTGATGATTTGGCGGGTGCGGGCTTGCTAGTGGCGGCTTTTGGAGCGGGCTTGGCTTTTGGAGCGGCTTGGACAATGCTGCCATACGCCAATAGCAGGGCAAGCGCAGTAGAACGAAGAAGGGGATAGGTCATAACGAGGATGGGTTAAATACAAATGAGCGGCATTCTAACCGATTTGCGCGGCAAGGCGTAGGGCTGTGTAAGCAAGATTTTGCAAAGGTTTAGCGGGGTTAAGTTAGGTTAGATAGCGTGTTAGGCAGCCTGAAACCATGGCGGCGTTTGCATTGGGCAAAACGCGTGGCATGGCTTTCAGGCTGCCTTTGGCGGATGGAGAAACCTTGCGGCAGCCTGAAAATATTTCAGGGCGCAAGGCGATTATGAGCGGGGTTATTTCACCAGTTTCAGGCTGCGCTTTTTGGGCTGCTCGCCTGTTTCGCTGCTGGTGTTGCTTGCGCTGTTGGCGTTTTCAGGCTGCGTTGAGTGGGCGCTTGGGGTGTAGGGTTCTACTTCAAAGCCCATGCCTTCGCCTGTTTCTTTGGCAAATAGGCTAATCACGTGCCCAATGGGAATCCAGATTTCGTGCGACACGCCGCCGAAGCGGGCATGGAAGTTCACCCATTCGTTGTCAATAAACAGGTCTTTGGTGGCGGTGGGGCTGATGCTGAGCACGATTTGGTCGTCTTGCACATATTGCGCGGGCACGCGGGTGTGTTCGTTTACCCATACGGCGATGTAGGGCGTGTTGCCGTTGTCTAGGCACCATTCGTATAGGGCGCGGATAAGATAGGGTTTGGTGGATGTGGATTGGCTCATGGGAAACTCCGTGGGCGGTTGTGCGAAGCCCCTTTGTGTGCCAGCCCATTGCTGGGGCGAAACAAAGGGGCGGGGGATAAAAGGCAGCCTGAAAACTATTTGCGCATGGCTTTTTCGGCGGGGGTGAGCGCTTCGGCAAACGCAGGGCGTTGGAAGATGCGCTCAGCAGATTTGAGCAGCGGCGCGGCAGATTTGCCGAGCTTGATGTCGTAATGCTCCAAGCGCCACAGCAGCGGCGCAAGGGCAACGTCTATCATAGAGAAATCGTCGCCCAACACATATTTATTCTTGGCATACGAAGGGGCGATCATGGTTAAGCCTTGGGCGATGGCTTCGCGCGCTTTGGCTTGTTCTTTGTTGGTGGCGGCTGGGTTTTCCAGCGTGGCAACGTGGGCAAACAATTCTTTTTCCAAGCGGAACAGCACCAGCCGTCCGCGCCCGCGCATCACAGGGTCGGCGGGCATGAGCTGCGGATGGGGGAAGCGTTCGTCTAGGTATTCGTTGATGATATTGGATTCGTAGAGGATTAAATCGCGCTCCACCAGCACGGGCACTTGGTTGTAGGGGTTGATAACAGCGAGGTCTTCGGGTTTGTTGAAGGTGTCGATGTCTTTGATTTCAAAATCCATGCCTTTTTCAAACAGCACAAAGCGGCAACGGTGGCTAAATGGGCAGGTGATGCCCGAATAGAGTGTCATCATAATGGAGATTCCTTGTTGATTAGATTAGGCAGCCTGAAAATGGATGGGCTTTCAGGCTGCCTATTTGTTTGAAATGCAGTTGGGCATAATTATAGCGGATTGTAAAGATAAAAGCGAATTTTTGTGTTTAACATCATGTTTTGTTTGAATAAATTAGGAAGTCTGAAAACCCGCGCAACGGAGTGTTTGCTGCCTTGAGCGTGCGCATCATTTAAACAGCATCATGACTGCCACGCAGCATAAAAACAGGGCAAACGCTTTTTTCAACACGGGAACGGACAGACGATTTGCCGCCATCACGCCAAAGCGCGAAGTGAGAATGCTGGCGGAAACGATGCTGATAAACGCAGGCAAATACACAAAGCCGATGGCATAAGCAGGCATTTGCTCAAAACGGCTGCCGCTGAGCATAAAGCTGATAGTCGCGCCGATGGCCAGCAGCACGCTACACGCGGATGATGTGCCGATGGCGCGTTTCATTTCAAAGCCGCGGCTGTTTAAAAAAGGCACAATAAACGCGCCGCCGCCAATGCCAGCAAAGCTGGATAGCGCGCCGATAACTGTGCCAGCGGCGATTTGCGCGGGCGCGGTGAGCGGTTTGGCGGGCGGGGCGGATTTTTGTTTGCTGGAAATCAGCATTTTGATGGCGAGAAACAGCATCATGGCGGCAAACATTTTCATCAGCTTGTCTTTGGGCAAACCCGATGCCAAGTAGCCAAACACGAACACCGAAATCATCAGCGCGGGCACAAAAAAGCGGAACACGCGCAAATCCACATTGCCGAATTTATGGTGTTGCCACGCCGATGAAATGGAAGTGAACACGATGGTGGCGAACGATGTGCCCAGCGCCATTGCCATCAGCTGCGCGTCTGGCACGCCCGCTTGCGGCAGCAACAGCAACAGCATGGGCACGATGATGGTGCCGCCGCCAATGCCGAATAGCCCTGCGAAAAAGCCTGCGATGGCGCCGATAATCAGATAGGCGAGAAAAAGCATGGTTGTGTCCTGTTTTTAAGTTGAGATGAGTTTCAGGCTGCCTTTGGCGTTGCGATTGGCAGCGGCAGTCTGAAACGGGGTTTACACGAATACGATTAACGGCAACACCGCCGCCAGAACGGTTGCTGCCCATGCGGCATGGCGCAGCGTGGGCGTGTCGGGATGCGGAAAGCCGTGGATATTGGGCAAGGGGTTGGCAGGCAGCGCCAAGCCGTAAACAAATTGCACCCAGCCCAGCGCAATCAACAGCAGGGCGGCTCTGGATGACAGCAGCCCGATAAACGCCAAGCCGATGCTGATTTTGAATAACCATTCGCCCACCACCCAACCGCGCTCGGCATCGTTGCAACGGCGTTCCAGCCAGATATTTTGATAACGCAGCAGCGTAAAAGTTGCCAGCACCGCCACGCCCATCGCGCCGCCAATGCGCGGTCCAAACGACAAATTGCAGCCTTGGGCGCAGGATTGGTGTAGCCAAAAAAGCAGCTTTGCCAACACGCCTATGCCTATCCACAAGGGCAGGCACGCGGCGGCAAAGCGGATGCGGCTGGCGCGGTTTTGGTTGAGCGGGTTGGGTGTCGTATTCGGTTACGCCATCGGGGATGTAGGACATTTTCAGGCTGCCTTGCATGATTGCTTTTTAGGCTACCGTTTTAGTTTTGCAGCTTAGGCAGCCTGAAAACGGATTAAATGGCTTGGGTGCGCGCGATGAGCCAATCTTTTGCCGCGCCGCTCACAAACGGCAGCAGTTGCTCGCGTACTTGGGCGTGGTAGGCGTTGAGCCAATCGCGCTCGTCTGGGCGCAGCAGCGTGGCATCCACCAGCCGCGTGTCAATCGGGCACAGTGTTACCGTTTCAAAGCAAAGGTAGTCGCCAAACTGGCTTTCTTGCGGCTGAGCAATAGGCAGGGCAACGACTAGGCTTTCTATGCGGATGCCCCATTGGTTCGGGCGATACAGCGCAGGCTCATTGGATGTGAGCATGCCTTGACGCAGCGCGTATTCGGGCGTGTTGGGCGCGAAGTAGGAAATGCGTTGCGGCGGTTCGTGCACGTTCAAAAAATAGCCCACGCCATGCCCTGTGCCATGCCCGTAGTCGCGCTGGGCTTGCCACAGTGGCGCGCGGCAAATCGCGTCTATCATCGGCGCGGCGATGCCATCGGGGAACACGGCGCAGGCAAGGGCGATGTGCGCCTGCAACACAAGCGTGAAATCGCGGATTTGCGCGACGGTGGGCGTGCCGATGGGGATGGTGCGCGTGATGTCGGTGGTGCCGCAGTGGTATTGCGCGCCGCTGTCTATCAGCAATAAGCCGTCGCCTGCGATTTTCAGGCTGCCTATGGCTGGGGCGGAATAATGCGGCATCGCGCCGTTGGCGTTGTAACCCGCAATCGTGCCAAAGCTCTCGGAGACGAAGTTATCGCGCTGGCTGCGGTGGGCGAGCAGCATTTCGCCGATTTGGTATTCGGTGATGGAATCGCCCTGCGCCAAGCGTTGTTCCAGCTCGGCGAAGAAGCCGCACAGCGCGATGCCGTCTTGCAGCATGGCTTGGCGGATGTTTGCCACTTCGGCGGCGGATTTTTCGGCTTTGAATTGGGTGGATGGATTGGGTTGTTCGCGTTTAACCATGTTTTCAGGCAGCCTGAAAACGGTGGACACGGCAACCTTGGCGGGGTCGTACATCAGGCAGCCTGAAAGCTGCGCCAGCGCATCTGCCGCGTGTTCATAGGGTTGGATTTGGATGGCGGCGGCGTTTAAGGCAGCCTGAATTTCGGGCGAGATTTTGCTGGGGGCAACAAACAGCGTTGCCGTACCATCCGCGCCGATAAGCAGGTGCGACAGGAACACGGGGTTGTAGGCGATGTCGCTGCCACGCAGGTTGGTGAGCCATGCGATGTCGTCCAGCGCGGAGATAAAGTGCCAATCCGCGCCTGCTTGGTGCATGGCTTGGCGCACGCGGTGCAGCTTTTCGGCAGCAGTGTGCGGCACAAACTCGGCTTTTTGCGCGAACACGGGCGCGGTGGGCAGGGCAGGACGCGCGTTGCCCCACGCTTCGGCGGTGTAATCCAAATCGTGTTTGAGCACGATGTTTTTCGGCGCGAAGGCAGCCTGAATGCGGCGCAGCTCAGCAACGGAAAGCATATCGGGCGCGATGCCCACGGCGGCGTTTTCAGGCAGCGTTTGCGCCAGATGGGCGATGTGGTTGCGCCCGTTTTCTTGTTTTTGCAACACGATGCCGCTGCCTGCTAATTCGGCTTCGGTTTGCGTCCAATAGCGCGAGTCTGTCCACAGTTGCGCGCTATCTGGCTGCACCACCAGCACGCCAGCCGAGCCTGTGAAGCCTGAAAAATATTGGCGCGATTGCCAATGCTCGGGGATGTATTCGGAGAGATGCGGGTCGGCGGTGGGGAGGATAAGCGCGGCAAGCGCGTGTTGGGAGAGGGTTTGGCGCAGGGGGGTGAGCATGGGGGTGTCCTTTGGGGTTGATTGTGTTGCAGCGGGTAAGCGGATTTTCAGGCTGCCTTGATGGGATAGGCAGCCTGAAATGATTGGCTTGGTTGAAACGCATTACACCCGCTTTCAGGCTGCCTTATCTTATCACGTCGCTGACTTGTATCGGCAGCGTCCAAGCCCCGCCCATAAAGCCGCGACACGATCCCGTGGTATCTCTACTGCTTTTCACAAACGTTTTGCCATTCCACACGGCGGTTTGCCCGCCCCAGCAATCGCCCAAGCCGCGTGATTTAAAGCCGCCTACCAGCGTTGATGTTTCCGCGTCAAAGCCCGCATGCCCGCCATAGTCGTTGGCAAACACTTGCTCCACCTTGTTCAACGACTTATCCATAACCGCATACAAATTTGTGCCTTGATATGCGCCAAAGCTGCACAGCGTTTCCACCAATACTTGCCGATTATTCAGCGGGTAAACGGTAATGTCTTGCGGTTTGTTTACATCGGGGTTGTCGCGAGGGTGCAGCGATGCGCAATAATCATCGTGTTCATCGTTTACTTGATTGCTTGCTGCCAGCCGTGTCCACACCGCGCGATGCTTGTCCGTGCCCGCTTTCAATTCATAGCTGCCCCGCTGCGGCACCGCCACCGCGCGGATGGTTGGCATGGGTTGCGGCGCAAGCACAGCATGGCGGCTGTCGCCCTTGCGTATCCACGCGGAAGGCGTGTTGAGGCGGCGTTGAAATTCGTCTGCTTTCAGCATGGCCGCCGCCGCGCCCTTGTCGGAAAGTTGCCAACGGTGCTTGCCCGATGTTAATACGATGCGGCTGTGGCGGCGCAGCGCGGCGAGCAGGGCTTGCGTTTGCGCGGGGCTGAGTGTGCCGTAAAAATCTTTGTCTAATTTTATGCGCCCCAGCGATTTGCCGTTGAGCCACAATTCTGTGCGCTTGCCCAATACCAAATCGGGTGCGTTGTCGGTGAAATCGGGTGCGACGGCGATTTGCCCCTGCACGGGCGCGTTTGCCCCCGCTGGGCGGGTGAACAAAACGGAAATGGGGTGCGTGCCGTAATCTTCTTGATAACCCGCGATGCGGCAAGTACCCGTGTTGTCGCAGGCGATGTCCCAGTCGTCAAAATTGTCGTAAAAGCCTTGCAAGGGTGCAGCGAGTGCGGTGGCGGGGAGAAGCGCGAGAAGCAGTCGTTTCATGGTTTTTCCTTTGGATGAATGCGGGCATTGCCCTGATGATGGTGGAGATTAGGCAGCCTGAAAAGAGATTTGGTTTTCAGGCTGCCTAATCAGAAAAATTATCGCTATGGCTTTGCAACGTTGTTCCGATGATTGAACATGAGTTGAATGCAGTAGGCAGCCTGAAAACAAGCGAAGCGTGTTTCAGCGCGGCTAAAACCACTATCCCGATACGTTTTCAGGCTGCCTTTGGCAAGCTAAATCCGCGCCACGCTCGCCACGCCTTTCACTTCCGCCACGCCCGCCAACACGCGCGGCAGTTCGTCCACCTTTTTCATTTCCAGCGTAAAGCGCATGCTGGCTTCCAAATTGCGCGTTTGCATTTGCACGGCGGTAACGTTCACTTTATAGCGCGCCAGCGCGTCCGACACATCGCGCAGCAAGCCACTGCGGTCGTTGGCGCGCACTTCAATATCAATCGCAAACACTTGGTTGGCATCCAACGCCGCCCAGCTTGCGGGCAACACTTTTTCGGGCGACTGCTTTGCCAAATGCTCAAAATCGCTGCACCCTTGCCGATGGATGGACACGCCGCGCTCGCGGGTAACAAAGCCGATGATTAAATCGGGCGGCGCGGGTTTGCAGCATTTTGCCAGCGTGGTCAGCAAGCCACTTTCGCCGTCCACCAACACACCGTTTTTGTCGCCCGACTGGATTTTGGATTTTTTCACCATGCTGGTGGCGCTAATCGGCGCAGGTGCAGGCTCAACCAATGCACCGCAGGCTTTTTGGATGGCACGCGGCGTGATTTCGCCTTGCCCCAGCGCGGTAAACAAATCATCCAGCTGCTTGAAGCCCAGCTTTTCGCAAAGATGCTGCTGATTGGGCTTGGGGCTGATTTTGCTGATGATTTTTTCCAGCTGATTTTTGCCTTCTTCGCGCACCGTTTCCGCATTTTGCGCGCGGATATAAGCACGGATTTTGCTAATGGCGCGCGGCGATTTCACCCAGCCTTCGTGCAACCAGTTTACCGATGGATGCCCTTCTTTGGCGGCGATAATCTCCACGCGCTGCCCGTTTTCCAGCCGTGTGGACAGCGGCACAATCTGCCCGTCTACTTTCGCGCCACGGCAGCGATCACCCAAGCTGCTGTGCAAGGCGTAGGCAAAATCAATCGGCGTTGCGCCCGCAGGCAGCGACAACACTTTGCCATGCGGCGTTAACACATAAATCGTGTCGTTAAACAATTCAGTTTTAAACGCGGCGGCAAGGTCTTCTTTGCCGCTTTCTGCCATGTTTTCGCGCCAATCCAAAAGCTGGCGCAGCCATGCGATTTTTTGCTCATAGGCGCTGTCGCCCTTGCCGCCTTCTTTGTAGCGCCAATGCGCCGCCACGCCAAATTCGTTGAATTGGTGCATTTCAAAGGTGCGGATTTGCACTTCAATGCTTTTGTCTTCGGGGCCTACGATAACGGTGTGCAATGATTTATAGCCATTGCCTTTGGGATTGGCGATGTAGTCGTCAAACTCGCCAGGGATGGGCTGAAACAGACTGTGGATGATGCCGAGCGTGGCATAGCATTCGGGGATGGTGTTCACCAAAATCCGCACGGCGCGGATGTCGTATAGCCCTTCAAAATCCAGCTTTTTCTTCACCATTTTTTTGTAGATGGAATAGATGTGTTTGGGGCGGCCTGCTACATCGTATTGAATGCCGACTTTGTCCATTTCGCCGCGAATGATGTTGAGAAAATGGTCAATGTATTCCAAGCGTTCGGTGCGTTTGTCTTCCAGCAGCTTGGCGATGCGTTTGTATTCTTCGGGGTTTTGATGGCGAAAGCCCAAGTCTTCCAGCTGCCATTTGAGCTGCCACACGCCCAAGCGGTTAGCAAGCGGGGCGAAAATATCCAGCGTTTCTTTGGCAACGGCGCGTTTTTCGGGGCTATCGGGCGTTTGCCCTAAAAACTGCATGGTGCGCGTGCGCAGCGCCAGCTTAATCAGCACCACGCGAATATCGGACACCATCGCCAGCAGCATTTTGCGCATGGTTTCGGCTTGCGCGGCGCGCTCTTCGGGCGTTGCCAGCGCGTCCACTTTGGCAAAATGGGTGAGCTTTTGCACTTCGTCTATGCCTTGCACCAGCGTTACCACGGTTTTGCCGCATTGCTCGGCAACGATTTCTTGCCAATTGGGCAGATAGCTGGAAATTTCTGCTAACACGGTGGCGGCAACGGCTTCGGGCAGCAAATCCATGTCGGCCACCATTTTGGCGGCGGCAAGCAGATGCTGTAACACGGGCTCGCGCGCAACGTGGGTTTTGGCATCGGGCGGATAATGCTGCGCGGCAAGCTGTTGCGCGGCGATGAGCATTTTTTGATAGGGCGCAGATTGGGCGGCGGTGTAGGCTTCGTAGTCTTGCTGGGCTTGGGCTAGGTCGGCGAGTTCGCTCATGGTGGGTTTCCTTTTTTTGGGAATGAGGGAGGGCTACTGCATTCGGTGTTTATTATATATAAGGCGTGGGGTGTAGCGAAGCGGGCTTGCGATTGAGGCAGCCTGAAAAATGGGGATATGGGTTTTAGCTTCGCAACTCCGCTTCGCTTCGCAGGCTGCCTTTTGATACGCAGGGGGCTGCTGTTTTAACTTCGTTGAAGCCTTCGGCTTTCAGGCTGCCTTTTTCAGCCTTCAAGCGGCTTTTTATGTTTACCGCATTCCTGCGCGTAGGCTTCGCTCCAATCGTGCATTGCCTGAATCACGGGCAGCAGCGTGCGCCCAAAGTCGGTGAGCGAGTATTCCACCTTCGGCGGCACCTGCGGATACACTTCGCGGTGGACGATGCCGTCCTGCTCCAATTCGCGCAGCTGCAAGGTGAGCATCCGCTGGGTGATGGCGGGCATCAGCCGCTGCAATTCGTTGAAGCGCCGCGTGTCGCCGAACAGATGGTACAAAATCAGCACTTTCCATTTGCCGCCGATAATATCCAAGATGGTGCTGACGGGGCAGGATTCGGTGTAATCGCTGGATGGTAGGGCGTTTTCGGTTTCGTTCATGGTTGTCCTTTCACAGTATAAAAATTGTGCATACTTGTGGAAAAATAATTAACCCACATAATACACTACACCGTTAAACAAGGAACTAAAAAAGAAAGGACTCTGATATGCGTATCCCAGAACTTGACCGCATCAACGAATTGACCCGTATCGCCAAAACCCGCGCACTAAGCGCCGAAGAAATCGCCGAGCGCGACCGTTTGTGCCAAGGCTACATCGGCGCGATTACGGGGCAGCTCAAAGCCCATTTGGCAAGCGTTACCGTGATTGACCCCGAAGGCCGCGACGTTACCCCCGCCGCCCTGCGCGACGCTCAGGCAATGGACATGCCCTGATACGGCAATTCCAAGAAACCCAAAACACAACCGAACACACAGAAAGGACACGCCATGCGTACCATCAAAAATATCTACAACGCTCCAAGCACCCACTGGGTAGGCAACGGATTCCGAGTTTCCCCGCTGTTTTCCCACATGGGCGAGGACAAACAAACCAGCCCGTTTTTAATGTTTGACTATGCCGCGCCGATGGAATTTGCGCCCAACAGCAGCAAACCGCGCGGCGTGGGCGGGCATCCGCACCGTGGTTTTGAAACCGTAACCATTGCCTATGCAGGCGAAGTTGCCCACCGCGACAGCAGCGGCGGAGGCGGCGTAATCAAACAAGGCGACGTGCAATGGATGACCGCCGGCAACGGCATTGTGCACGAAGAATTCCACAGCCCCGAATTCTCCGAACGCGGCGGTCAGTTTGAAATGGCGCAGCTGTGGGTGAACCTGCCGCGCGAACACAAACGCACTCCGCCACGCTACCAACACCTGCCATCAGACGGCATCCCCGTGGTGCAAACCGAAGCGGGCAGCGTGCGCGTGATTGCAGGCGAGTTTGACGGCAAACGTGGTGCCGCCGACACCTTCACCGAGCTGAACGTGTGGGATGTGAGCGTGAACGAAGGCGCGGAACAGGTTTTCAGGCTGCCTGAAAGCCACAATCTCTCCCTCGTGGTGCGCCACGGTGAAGTGGAATTAAACGGCAGCCGCCACATGGGCGCAACCCAGCTTGCCGTGTTTGAGCGCGAAGATGGCGAAATCCACATCCGCAACGTGGGCAGCGGCAAAGCCGAAATCCTGCTGCTCTCTGGCGTGCCGATTGACGAGCCCATCGCCGCCCACGGGCCTTTTGTGATGAACACCTGCGAAGAGCTGATTGAGAGCTTTCAAGAGTTCAACGAAGGCAAATACGGCGTGTTGGATTAAGCCTGAGCTTTGTTCCGAAAACAAAAACCTGAAAACAAAAAAGCAGACTGTGTTGCGGTCTGCTTTTTTTGTTTTCAGGCTGCCTTAAAACTGCCGCTCCACGCTTAAAAACCATTGCGCGTTTTGGCGCGAATAAAACCCTTTCATATTGCTGTCTATCGCCAGATAGCGGAAATTCAAATGCGGCGTAAAGTTTTTCCACGAGAGTTTATTGTGCCACAGCGACACATTCGCCTGATATTCATCGTCTTGGCGCGGATAGAAATAAACCAGCGTGCCTGCTTGGTCAAACGTGCGCCGCGTGTAGCGCAGATGCGTGCGCAGTCCCAGCCCGTTGTCAAATGTTTTTGCCATGCCCAGTCGCACCCCTTTGCGCACCGAAGCCTGCTCCGCATCTTGGGTGAGATCGTGCGACCAATCCATGCCGCCATACAGCAGCCAATCATGCGGCGCATGATACATCAGCGTTGCGCCCAGCAACGGCATTTTGCCGTTGTAGCGCTTGGCGATATGCGGCTCATCGTAGCGCTTGGCAACATAGCCCGCGTTAAACACCGCCCGCCAGCGTTTGCCCAATTGCTGCGAAAAATCGGTTTGCACGCCAAAATTGTGGCTGTATCGGCTGCCGCCCAGCCAGTTTTGTTCAAAAAACGGCACCACGCCAAATGAGCGCTTCACCGCGTAATATTTATAGCCCAGCGAAAGGTTCACGCTTTGCTCATCGTATTCATGCTTATCCCAATACGACACGCCATCGCCGTTAATGCGCCCATACAAAAAATGATGCCCCACCAAATTGCGCTTGCGCTCCACGCCCAAGCCATAGCGCAAACCCTGCGCGCTTTGCGGCAAGCTCTCGGCGGTTTTGCGCCAAATGCGCCCGTTGATTTCAATTTCGCGTGCATCGGCAGCGTTGTTCACATTATCCGTTGCTTCGTATTGCAACGATATTTCAGGCTGCCAACTTTGCTCTTGCGCGATGGCGGCGAGATATTGCTCGGCAATTTGCTGCATTTCGGGCGATAAATCGGGCTTGGCGCGTTCCAGCTCGGCTTGGGCGGCGTTGTATTGCTTGTCTTCAAACAGCATCACGCCCAAATCAAAACGCGGATAAGCCAATTCAGGCTGCCTTGCCACTATCTGACGATAGCGCGCAATCGCTTCGTTGTGGCGCAATTGCGAACGGCGCAACGCCCCCAGCGCATAGTCATACAGCGTTTGATCGTGCTGCGGATCGGCGCGATAACGCTCCAACAGCGCGGGCAGCGTTGCCCAATCGCGGGCGATGATGGCGCGGTTGATTTGCGTTTCCAGCGTGTTGTCGTCTGCGCTGGTGTTATCAGCAAGCTGCGCGGCAGGATTGGCGGGCTGGGTTGGCTGCTCGGTTGGGATGGGAACGAGTTCGCGATCGTCAAAAAAAAGCGGCTCGGGGGCGTTTGCCGATTGCTCGCGGGTGACGGGTGTATCGGCAAGGGCAAGCAGGGAAAGGGGCAGCAACAGCAAAGGGAGTTTATTCATTTGGATTGAGGTGTTTGGCGCAGTAAGGCAGCCTGAAACGGGGAATGGCGTTTTCAGGCTGCCTGTTTAAGATTAAATAGCGGGTAGGGGGTTATTGTTTTTTGCCACCGAAGCCGACTAAAGCGTTATCGTCCTGTAAAACTGAACCAGCAATTTCATCTACATTCGGACCGAAAATACCCAATTTATAAGTACCGTTGCCCGCTTTTTCTGATGTCGCTATGCCATTAGCCACGCCAAAACCTGATAGCGAAGAGCCGTCAAGAGAATTTGTATGCGAAACATCGGTAATATTGCTTTCATGCAAGTTAATCAAAC
Organism: uncultured Kingella sp.; assembly: GCA_963529665.1. GTDB lineage: Bacteria > Pseudomonadota > Gammaproteobacteria > Burkholderiales > Neisseriaceae > Kingella_B. Next base: position 22,229 of record CAUSAG010000016.1, on the reverse strand, counting down.
CCGCCTCGTTAATACCGCTAATTGAACCTGCGCCTTTTTTGGTATCAAAGTTAATGGTGTAATCCAAGTTACCTTGTTCTGTTTCGGTAAATGCAACACCTTTGTAATTGAATGAACCTGTGCTAGGCAAGGTTTTGGTTAATTCACCTTGCACATAGTTAACATCAAAATCTTGTCGATCAAGATTTTCATTCAAACCATTGCCAGTAACTTTTCCACCTGTGTTTTGTATAGCAGCGACGACAGAATAGGGTTGTTGATATAAATGGATTGTGCTGTTTCGGTTTGCTGAATAGGTGCGTCCACCAACATTAGCTGTGGCAGTTTCGGTAGCTTCAATGCGTTTAAAACCGTTACCTAATGTAGCAAGGTCAATATTGCCATCGGTATAGGTTTTACCGCCAATTTTAACGGCATACGAAGAAAGATTGATATCAATACCAGCTTCTTCGCTCAACTCTTTTTGAGCAGAAGCTCTTAAAGAAGCAACGGGAACTAATTTAGAAACGCCAGCATTAGGGCGGTTCTTATCCGTGTTTGGATTGTTGGGATTATTGCTATTTGAGCTACCGCTGCCACTGCTGCTACACGCCGCCAAACAAAGCGCAACCACAGTTAATGAACCAATGTGTTTTAAAGACATGATAATTTCCTTTTTCCAAGATTAAAGAAGAGAACTCGCTAGAAAATCTAATTGCTTAGATTTGTTTAATTATCGTGTGATTTTGTAAAGACTGTCAATCATTTGGTTTAAATTAACTACTAAACAGTTTAAATTCTACAACAGTCGGTCGCCATAATCCGCCGTATGCATAGTGAACAAGACAAAGCGGATTTCAGCCAGCGGCTGCAAACCGCGCTTAAACTGGCGGGGCTGGATTCGCTTTCGGGCGCAAATTTGGCTAACCGTTTTAATCTGCGCCACCCCAATCAGCCTGTGAGTACACAGGCATTTCATCATTGGTTATCGGGGCGGTCTATCCCTACGCCTGACAAAATTAAAACGCTGGCGGAATGGCTGGATACTACCGAAGAATGGCTGCGCTATGGGCGTGTGGCACATGATTGTGGGCAAGTGTCGGCGCAAGAGCGATTGCTGCTGGATTATTTCCGTGCGCTCTCGCCTGAAAAGCAGCAAGCATTGATGACGTTGTTACACGGCAATGGCAATAACGAAGCATAAAATAAAGGCAGCCTGAAACGCCAAACAACGTTTTCAGGCTGCCTTTATTGTTGCCTACCACTTATTTCACAAAGCGGGCATCGGCTTTAAACGGTGCGCTGCTGGTGGGTTTGGCGGTGTAGAAGCGGGCGAAGGGGCTGTCCATTTTGGTGTGAATGCGTTTGCCGTCAATCACGGCTTCGGCTTCCAGTTTCACGCCGCCGCCGTTGGTGGCTTTGTGTGCCATGTCGGGCCAGTCTAACGCGCTGATTTTGAGGCGTGGCTGTTCTACTTTGGCGGATGGGTTCATCAGCTGCTTGCCCACGGGGCGGATTTTTTCATCGGGCAGGTGTTCTGATGCGCCGCCGTTGTCGTCCACCACGCCGATGTTGAGCAGCTGCGCGTGAGCTAAGTCCATTTTGCCGTTTACCACGGGAATGCCGACAAACAGTTTCACGCCGCGATGCACATAGGCTTTTTCGCGCCATTGGGTTTGACCTTCCTTAGGCGGCTTGGTTTCGGCGGCAACGGAATAAGTGCGCCCCATAATCATCACTTTGTAGCCTGCGATTTTGCGTGTGCCTAAGCCGTCTGTGATGTCGTCCACCAGCTCGGGGGCGGTGCCTTGGGCGTTGCCGAGCACGCGGGCGGAGGTTTCGGCGAGATAGGCGGGCGCGCCGTTGATGGTGAGGGTGTGTTCTTGGGCGAAGTCGGCGGCGAATGCGCTGGCGGCGATGCCTGCGAACAGCAGGGCGAGGGTGGTTTTTTGCATGGGGTGGGTCTCCGTGTGTGAAAAAGGATTAAGAAATGTTATGGGCGTGCATTATGATGCAAATAATAGTTGTTATCAAGTGCTGGGTTAAGAGGCAGCCTGAAAACGGTAAACCTCGTTTTCAGGCTGCCTTTTTGCGTCTAAACCATATTAGGAAACAATCTAATTTGCCGCGTGCTCGCTGTTTATACTATCGCGCTTTTAGCAGGCGAAAGGCGTAAACAAATGGCTTGGTCGGCGGATGATTACATTATTTTGTTTTTCTTTGTGGTGGGCGCGTTGTTGCACGGCATCACGGGCTTTGGTTATCCGATTGTGGGCACGGCGGTAGTGGCGGGGTTTTATCCGCTGAAAGTGGCGGTGGCGATGGTGGTGGTGCCGTGTATTGTGATGAATGTGGTGATGCTGCGCTCGGGTGCGGGCTTTTGGCGCAATGTGGCGGAATATGGGCGAGCGTTTTTGCCGTTGTTTGTGAGCAGTTTTGTGGGCGGGCTGATTGGGGTGAAGCTGCTGCTGGTATTTCCTGAGCCTGCGCTGAAAATGTTTTTGGGGGTTACGCTGCTGTTTTATGTGGCAACGCAATACAGCCGTTTTCGTATTCGCTTTGGCTTGGGGCGGGGGACGATGCTGGTGTTTGGCTTTGTGGCAGGGATTGTGGGCGGTGTTACCAATGCGATTGTGGCGTTTTTGATGATTTATTTGCTGGGCACGGGGCGCAGTAAAACGGAAATGGTGATGGTGAACAACATCAGCATTTTGATTACGAAATTAACGCAGATTGTGGTGTTGTTTCCTGTGTTAAGCGGTTTTGGGGCGAAGGATTGGTCGCTTTTGGGGGTGGTGATGGTGGTGTCGTTGGGGTTTGTTTGGTTGGGCGGGCGGATTCGGCAGCGGTTGCCGCAGGCGGTGTTTTATCATTTGGTGGCGGCGATGTTGTTGGCGCTGGGGGTGTATGCGATGTGGCAGGGGGTGATGATGTGATACCAAAGGCAGCCTGAAATGGGTTTTTAGGCTGCCTTTGGTTGTTTTTGGGATGGGGGTGGCGCGGTTTTGGCTACGCCGAAACTCGCTGCGCTCGTTTTAACTTCGTTGAAGCCTGCGGCTTTCAGGCTGCCATTTGCTCGCTCATAAAGTCTATAAAGCTGCGCACGGTGGCTTTCATGTATTGGCGGTTGGCATAAACGGCGTAAAACGGGGGGTTGTTCATGGGGCATTCGGGCAAGAGGCGGATGAGCTTGCCTGCGGTGATGTCGTCGTCGGCAAGCCATGCGGGCATATAACCGATGCCAACGTGGGCGCGGATAAGCGCGGCAACCATTTGGGTGTGGTTGCTGCGCATTTTGCTGCCTTGGAAGACGAGCGCGGTAGTTTTGCCTTGATATTGGGTGTTCATGCGGGATACGTCCACATAGGTGGGCAGGATGGCTTGGTGTTGGGTGAGGTCTTTGGGGCTGAGGGGCGTGCCGTGTTGGGCGAGGTAGGTGGGGGTGGCGACGAGGTAGAAGGGGATGTTGCCGAGGCGTTTGGCGATGATGTTTTCGGCGAGGGTTTCGGATAGGCGCAGGGCGAGATCTTCGCCGTCGCTGTTTAAATCTACATGGCGGTTGGAGAGGGTGAGTTCTAGTTCTACATCGGGATGGCGCTGTTGATACTCGGCGAGCATGCGGGCGAATTTGTCGCAGGCAAACCATACGGGAGCGGCGATGCGCAGCGTGCCTTGGGCACGATGGATGCCTGCGCTGGCGTGTTCGGCGGCTTGGGCGAGCAGTTCTAGCGCGTTTTGGCAGTCGCGGTAGTAGGCGGTGCCAGGGTTGGTGAGTTTCAGGCTGCGGTTGTTGCGATAGAGCAGCTGTGCGCCGATGGTTTTTTCTAGGTGGGAAACGTGTTTGCTTGCCATGGGGATGGAGATGCCAAGCAAGTCGGCGGCGCGGGTGAAGCTGCCACTTTGCACAACTTGGCAAAAGACTTTCATGCTGAGTAGGGTGTCCATGTTGAGCTTTCTTGTGTGTATGGGTTTTCAGGCTGCCTTTGGGGCGAATTTAAGGAATCTTTTGGTAGCAATCAACGGTGGGAAATCGCTGTATAGTTTACGCAATGGGCTAAATCAACAAGCTCGCAATGCGTTAAACAGTGCACCCTTTTTCAGGCTGCCGTAATGTTTACTCTATTGTGGAAATTTGCGAAGTGAGATGGCTCTTGCTGATGATGCTTAACACTAGGCATGAATGCGGGAAAAAAATAGCTGAAATTGTGTTTTTCACGATTGCACCCCACGCAACCGCGCCAATTCCGCCCGAATCAACGCTACATTCTCTTCGGTAAACAAGCGCTCCAAATTGCGCCAAATGCTGTGATAACCAAAGCGCTCGTGCATCATTTCTTCGCGCGCCACTGCAATCGGCATCCCGTGGTACACAATACGATACATCGCCACAATCACGCCCGTGCGATCCGCGCCGTGATAGCAATGCACCAACACCGCGCCCGTTTTTTGCTGCTGCTCAATCGTCCACAACACTTGCGCAATCTCGTGCGGCTGCACGCGCCAAGTGAGCAAAGGGTGGTTAATCAGCGCCACATCGGGGCTGTCGGCAAAAATCTTTTGGTCTTTTTTGCGGCTGAAATAGCGCAAATTCACCACGCTGCGGATGCCTAGCTGATGCACCGTGGCGATGTCGTCGTGATTAAGCTGTTCGCTGCGATAGAGTTTGTCGTCCACGCGGTATAAATTGGCATCGGGTTTGATAAGCTGCATGGTTTCTTTCGGCGCTGGGCGTTCGGCTGCGTCGGGCGATGGTGGCGCGGCAAGGGCAAATGCGGGCAGGAGTAAAAAGGTGAGCAATAGTCGGCGCATGATGTTGGCAAAGCTAAGATGATAAAAAATCGCGTGAACGGGATATTCACGCGATTAAAAACTTGGTGGGTCGGGTGGGTCGGGTGGGTTTCGAACCCACGACCAAGGGATTATGAGTCAGAAATTTAAAATATAAACATTTGATAAATATCAGATTATTGCCTGCATTATACAGCTTAATACCGCCCGAAACGGCCTGATACAGGCACAAATCGGACACACATAAAAACCATATTCAAAGCAGTTTTGACAAACTGTTTTCAATATGGCTTTTGGCGTTTGTAAATTCAGTTTTTAACTCAAATGGTGAAGTATCGCAGATGAAACAGACAATGACCCTTTTTTTAATGGCAGCCTTATCGATGCCTACCTATTCTTTTGCCACTCCACAACCCCTTGTCTATACCAGACAAGGGGTTTCTTTTAACCAACTTGCAGCTGAGTGCGGGCGAGATGTTCACCCCGATACCCTGCAAGCTGTTGCTAGGGTGGAGAGCCGGTTTAATCCCTACGCTATCGGCGTGGTGCGCGGGGCCCTGAAAAGGCAGCCTAAAACCTACGAACAGGCTGTTGCCGCCGCCAAAATGCTGCACGCACAGGGACGCAATTTCAGCATGGGCTTGATGCAGGTTAACCGATACAACCTGAAAGCATACGGTTTGGATTACGAAACCGTGTTTCATCCCTGCAAGAACATTCAGGCGGGCGCAGCAATTTTGGCCGACTGCTTCAAACGAGCGGGAGGACGCTCGCAGGAACACCTGCAAAAGGCGTTCTCCTGCTATTACAGCGGCAATTTCCGCACTGGTTTCCGTGCCGATTTCAAAGGCCAGCCGCCGTATGTCGTCAAAATCCTGCACGCGGCGCGGGACAATACGTTAAACCAGCTTCTGGCCTATAACGTGCCTGCCGTGAATCCGAACCACACGGTGTCCGCCCCATCTAAACCTGCGCCCCCTTCAAAACCCGCCCCGGCGCGGGCGGTGTTGGTTTCGGGCAATCCGAAACCGCAAACCGTATCGGTCGGGACGGACAATGATGCACCGTTTCAAGCACAACCTGCTGTCGGACACGCGCCGCAGCCCGAACGTAAGCGTGAAGCATGGGATGTATTTGGCGAGTTTTAAAGGAAACACACCCAGTAAGTGGAAATGCAGGGTGTGTTTCTATTTTTTCCGAACGTAGTCACGAAGAGCAGACTGCTTTCGGATATAGCCGTGCCGGTAGATTGTGCTGCCGGTTTTTTTTGTTTCTTTTTTTGGAGATTTAATTATGACGTTAGTGATGAATGCCAATACCCGTTCATGGGTAAAAGCGTTTTTGATGTGCACGCTGCTGTTCGGCGCGCAGATGGCGATGGCTGCCGGTGGTTTGGGATCGATTGAGTCCGGCATGAAAAGCTGGTTTACCAGTTTTTACGGCATTGTAGCCATTATTGCGGGTTTCGCCCTGTTGGGGTGTGCTGCAATGGGTATGTTGAATATGAAAAGCTGGGGCGACTTAATTCCCGTAATGGGGTGGATTGTCGTTGCGGCGGCATCTTCGGCATTGGTCAAGGCTCTGTGGGATTGGGGCAAAAGCGCATCATTTTAATGTGAAAGGAAATGGCAATCATGGAGACGAACGAAGTCGATATAAATACCGAATACCTGACCTATGCAGGCATTAACCGCAGTGCGCTGATATTGGGTATGCCGATGATACCGATGGTTCTCATTATCATCTTTTTTGTTACGGCTGCCATGTTTGCCATGCCTGTATTAGAAAACCGGGCATGGGCAATCGTCCTATTGGCATTGCCCTGTCTTTGGTTTTTGCGTGAAGTAACCGCTAAGGATGATCAAGCCTTACGAATTTTAGGTTTGGAACTCTATTGGTTTTTTCAGCAGCGCAATATGAAATTGCACAATAACACTTTTGCCATTTACGCTACCAGATACGGAAGACAACATCATGAATATATCCGAATTATTGCGGCAGACGCTGATAAAGCAGCCCGCACAGCAGAACTATTTGCCCCGTGTCAGTCGCCACGTTGCTGAACACATCGTTCATTTGGAAGAGGGGTATTTTGCTTTCGTACTGCGGCTGGACGGCATCGCGTTTGAAGGTGTGAACGACAACCATCTGATCAATGCCTTTATCCAGCTTAAAACCCTGTTCAACACAGTCGGCAAACAGTACGGCAACCGGCTGGGCTTGTGGACGACGCTGCAACGCCAGCGCATCGAACTGAAACGCCGCTACCGCTTCAAAGAAAATTTCTGCCAACAGTTTGCCGACCATTACGTACGGCAGTTTACGGCCAGTGATTACTACGAAAACCTGTTCTATATTTCAGGCTGCCTGAAATATGAAGACTTTGACGACGGTTTGCAGGAAGCCAAAGACTTGGTAGATATCATGGTGAAGTCTTTACAGATGTATGACCCGCATATTTTGGGGACGTACCAGATGGAAGACGATGGAAGTATCCCTGTTTTTTCCAAGCAGCCTGTGCAACCGAACCAAGAATCAGAAAACAACCGTGAATACCTCGATAAAGAAACGGACGATTTTTCAAGTAGTAGGAAACCCGAAAAAAGTTATGCCGCCGATGATAGCGTGGTCTATTCGGAAATCTACCAGTTTTTCGGCACGCTGATTAACGGCGGCTGCCGTGAACATATCCCGCTTACCCCAACTGCCGCCTATATCGCCATTCCCAGTGCCGATTTGTATTTTGGTTCAGATATTCTAGAAATCCGCCATCCGCAAGGACGCAAATTCGCTACGCTGTGGGATTTGAAAGACTTTGGCACAAGCAAGGTCAAGGTATTTGCCAATATCCTGACACTTCCCTGCGAATACACGCTCACACAAAGTTTTGTCTTTACCGACAATGCCGAAATGCAGCACGACATCAACAAAAAAGTCAGCGAATTGGAAGGCGGTTTGGATTTTGCCACAGACCAGCATGACGAATTGCGGTTGGGTAAGGGCGAGCTGGCGGCCGGACGCATGATGTTTGGCGACTATTCCGCTGCTTTGACGGTATACGGTAACAGCCCGAAACGGGCACAGCAAAACGGCACGGAAGTGTTTACTGCCTTTCTGACTTCTGGCGGATACCGCTTCGTGCAGGCACGCGGCAGCATGAAATCCACTTTTTTCAGCCAGTGGCCGGGTTACCGGCAACGGCCGCGCATCATTCCGAAAACCACCACGAATCTGGCCACCGTATTCGGTATGCACACCTATTCGCAGGGTAAAAGCTGGGGCAATCCGATTGGCGACGGTTCACCCGTCATGCCGCTCAAAACCCTGTCCAATACGCTGTTTAACCTCAGCCTGCATTACAGCAAGCTCGACCAAAACAACTTGGGCGAACAAATCGCCGGGCATACGCTGATTATGGGGGCGACCGGTACGGGTAAAACCACGCTGGAAACCGCCATTTTGGCGTTCATGATGCGTTTTGACCCGTATCTGTTCGCACTGGACTTGGACTGTGGTTTGGAAATTTTTATCCGTGCTGTGGGCGGAACGTATTTTACCGTCGCCGAAGGCGAACCAAGCGGACTCAATCCTTTCCAACTGCCCGATACGCCCGCCAACCGCATGTTCCTCTACAAACTGGTGGAGCAGTGCGCGGACGGTGCTACGGCAGACGAAATGCGACAAATCAAACTCGCGGTGGATACGCTGTTTTCCGTCGGTTTCGCCCAACGCAATTTCAGTGTGCTGCTGGAAAACATTCCCTATTCGGCTGATGCTGATTCCCTGCGGACACGTTTGGGTAGATGGTGCAGGAGCGAGGATGGTATTTATGCGTGGTGCTTGGATAATGACAGCAACCGATTTAATCCCGACGAGTTTTACCGCATCGGTTTGGACGTAACCAGCATTCTCAAACCCGATTACGCCCCGACGGGACCGGTTTTGGCTTATCTGTTCTATCTGAAAGAGATGATGGCGGAGCGTGTTGCCGAGCAGGGCAGCTTGCTGGCGACAGTGGTGGCAGAATTCTGGTATGCCGCCAGTTATGAAGTAACGGCCGATCTGATGAAGAAAACCCTTAAAACGGGGCGGAAATTGGGCGAATACATGATTTTGGACACCCAGTCGCCTGAGGACGCGATTGGCTGCCCGATATTCTCCGCCATCGTGCAGCAGACCCCGACCAAAATCTTCCTGCCAAATCCCGATGCCGAATATGAAGGCTATAAAAGCTGCGGCTTGAGCGACAAGGAGTTCAGCGAACTGATTACCAAGGCCATCGAAAGCCGCACCTTCTTGGTCAAGCAGTCCAAACAGTCCGCCTTCTGCCTGTTGGATTTGTACGGTTTTGACGACGAGCTGGCCGTATTGTCCGGCACAATGGAAAACGTGGAAATCCTGCACCGCATCATGGAAGAATGCGGTAGTGAAAATCCTGATATCTGGTATCGGCCGTTTACCGAAGCCGTCGGGCACAGCAAGCGGAAAAAACGCGAGCGTAAAACGGTAGCAGAAGAAGTCAAAATGTAATATCAATGTGCAGGCAGCCTGAAAATGACCACCCGATTGGTCTTACAGGTTGCCTGTTTTGTCCCTGCCGCATTAAGCGGCTTTTCTTTTGGAGTAAATATATGAAACATATGAAATTAACCAAGTTGGCAGCTGTTTTGATCTCAAGTAGTCTGGCGTTGGCAATGCCGACCACTGTCTCTGCCGAAGGAATTCCTACAGTAGACTGGGTGTCGGTCCGCAAAGCAACACAACAAATTAATAACCAAATTCAGCAGATTGCCCAATTGAAAGCGCAAATCGATGCCCTGCGTTCACAAAACAATTGGCGCGATGTAGCGCGTGAGACGCTTAAAGCCTCTCTGCCCGATGAATGGCGGTCGGTTTATCAGTCTTTCGAGCAAGCAGCACGCAGTTCCGATTTACTGACATCCAAAGGCTATAATGCCGATGCGGATAGGGACCGTTTGGTCAAACATCTGGATTTGTTGTTGCGCGGCGCAAAAGATTCGCAACGCGGATTGAAGGCTATCGAAACCTTGTACAACAAACTGAATGAAACTCAGGATATCAAATCGGCACAGGATTTGCAGAACCGTATTGCATTGGAACAGGCCAAAATCCAGCAAAGGCAGACCGAATTGGATACGATGGAACGCATGATGAATTTACAGGAGAAAATCCAAATTCAAAAACAAAATGCGTATTTGGACTGCAAGCGGGAAAACATTATCCGTAGAACAAATAAGCCATGTAATTAATACAACAAAACCGGCAAACTTCTCTACAGGTTTGCCGGTCTATTATTTCAGGGGATGTTATGTCTTTTTTTGCGGATTTGGCCAACACATTGGGGGCACAATTAGGAGATAACCTGCTAGACAGGACTGGGCAATTTATTAATCAAATCGCTCCATTGTTTCAAGCAGGTTTTGGGATTTACGTATTGATGGTCATTTTGTCCTATTATGGACAAAGTGGTACAGTCAGCTTAATTGATTTTGCCAAACGTTCGGCCGGTTGGATAGTATTGATTGCCTTAGCATTTTCGCCATCAGTGTATTCTAAGCTGGCACACACCATTTACGGTCTGCCAGATGAAATTTCCGCGCTGTTTACCAATGGAACAAAATTCGATGTAGCGGCGATAGACCACAGCTATACTGAATTGGAAAATGCCATTATAAGAATCGGTGAACTGCACAGTAAATACTCTTGGATGCAAATCGGCAACCACTTGGCACTGGTTGAAATCAGAATCGTCATCAGCCTTTGCGGCATGTTGCTAATAGGGGTGGCTTTTGCTTATTATACGATTGCCAAAATTTCATTGGCCTTGGTTTTGATGCTGGGTGCGTTTTTCATAGGTTGCCTGATTTTCCCGGCTACCCGCCAATACGGCATCAATTGGATCGGGCAGTGCCTGAACCACATCATTACCTGCACCATGTTTGTACTGTTGACCGTTGTTCAAATGGAAGTATTCCAAGGATTGGTCAACCAAATATCGAATGGGGATTGGACAAACCACATTTTTTTGGAGGCGCTTATCCCCGTCTTTATTTTGGATACCATTGTGTTTTTGGTAATCGCCTGGGGCATTCCCGGCGTAGCCTCGGCATTAACCGGCGGGGCTGCCGTACAGGGATTCGCACGTTCGTTGGCGATGAGTGGCGGGGCAATAGGCAGGGCAGGGGCAGCGGTACTGTCTTCTATGCGCCAGGCGGCAGCACGCCCTCATTCGGCAGGCGGTTCGATTGCCAAAGGTGTTCGCGCTTCGTAGAGCGTCGTCGTTTTGTTTTAACCAACTATGCATGAAGGATTTCGGTATGCAGGCTAAAGTTTCTTGGATTGGCTATCTCCGCTTTGTGATTATATTCCTGTTGGTAGGCTTATTGGTAACCCAGTTCGCCTCCATTCCTTTGATTTGGGCAGGGGAAACCTTGTTTGGCGATATCGGGGTAACGGTAATGTCCGTTGCGGCATATATTGCCGCTCCGTTGCTGTGCCTGTTCTACTGCTTATACCGCCTGTTCCACTTCCGGGCCTATACCGATGACGAAGGTGTATGGTTTTACAGTGGTTACTTTCCATGGTCGGAAGGCATACGCGGTGTCCGTTGGGAAAATTTTGACCAAGTGCTGTATCAGCCGAGCATGTTCAGCTGGTTCACTCGCTCTTACCGAATCTTTATTCAAGACCGGTACGGCAACCGCATTACTGTCAAAGATTTGTACAACGGCCATCGATGGGGCGGGAATGTCAACAACCTTTTTACCGCAAAACGCCATTGAAATATTACGGCAATTTTTCCATTATCATAGTTTTGTTTCAAGTGCCCGTTCGGTTTGAACGGGCGTTTTTTTATTTTATCAGCGAGTATCCCTCATGAAAAAATACCTGTTTTGGTTACCGGCTGTCTTGATTTTGGCAGCCTGTTCATCCGCGCCGCCGAAACCCTACGGCAAAGCATTCCCGATTAACGGCCATCATATACAGAAAGCAGAAAACCATGTTTTTTAAAAAGAAAATCAAAGATCAGCCTTTAACGGCAGAACAGAAGGAAGCCAAAAAGAAAAAATCTGATACCCGTGTCGCATGGCAGATGCTAAAAATGGGTGAAGCCTTCGATAAAACCGTCGTTGACATTGCATTGCAGTCGGCCAAAAGCTGGAAGCGTTTTGGTGTGGGTGCACTTATTGTTGCCGGGCTTGGAGTGGGTGCTGTTATGGGGTTGACTCCATTAAAAGAAGCAGTGCCTTATGTAGCACGTGTCAATGAAACCACAGGGCACACAGACATTATTACCACCATCAAAGACAAACAAATGCATTATGATGAAGTGATTAACAAATACTGGTTGGCAGAATATGTACGTTACCGTGAAAGTTATGACTGGAATACGATCCAGTCTACTTTTGATGCGACGAATTTATTGAGCGCTCCCGATGTACAGGCTGCCTTCAAAGAAATTTACAATAGCCCTGAAGCTCCGCATAAAATTTTGAGACAGCAGACCAAAGTCGTAGCCAAAGTAACCAATATTTCCTTTGTTGGCGATATGGCACAGGTACGCTTTACAAAACAGATTATGCCGACATCGGGTGCAACTGATCAAACTCCACCACCGCAAAAACTTATCGCTACCATCTCTTTTGAATTTAAAGCGACACCGATGGAGGAGTCCGATCGTCTTATAAATCCATTGGGCTTCCAAGTTACCAGTTATCGGGTCGACCCCGAAGCCGCGCCGTAAGGATGATACTGCATGAACATTGTGAAACCGATTTACTATGCTGCCTTTGGGGCAGCTTTTTTAATGCAGGCTGCCGTTGCCGAACAAACTCCGCGTGGGACGAAATACGATACCCGCATCCAGTATACGGACTACAACACCGACAATGTCGTCAATATCCGTACGCGCGTAGGCGAAGTGAGCATGGTTCAGCTGGGTATGGGTGAAACCGTCACTAACGAGGGCGATTCCGGATTGGGCATGGGTGACGGTGCGGCATGGCATCTGAACGTACGTGGTCGCAACATATTTTTTAAACCCAGGGCCGAGCAACCCGATACCAACCTAATTGTCGCCAGCACCAAAGGGCGGATTTACACATTTAAGCTGCATACTGCCAAGCAGGGCCAACCGACCACCTATGTGCTGCGCTTCCGTTATCCCGAAGAAGAAGCGGCGCAACGCCGCACAGAGCAGCGGAAAGCTGAACAGGCCGCGGCATTGCTGAACCGTTACGGCACAGAAGCATATGGGACAATCCAGCAAAACCACGATTACTGGGGACAGGGAGACCGGGAATTGGCACCGGGAGAAATGTTCGACAACGGGCGCTTTACCTTCATGCGCTACAACAACAGTAAGGATTTGCCTGCCGTATTCCGAGTTAATACGGATGGCAGCGAAGCGGCGGTAAACAGCCATATCGATGGTGATACGCTGGTTATCCACGAAACGGCGCGCCGTTTCGTACTGCGGCTGGGTAAGAGCGTATTAGGCATAGAAAACCGGGGTTTCCAACCTGAAGGGCAGTTCAACAAACTCGGGACGACCGAAATAGGGACGGTACGTCTCAACAAGGGAGATACGCCATGAGCGACCAACACAACTACCAAGGCGGAGACCATCAATCGTCAGAAGGTTTGGGTTACGGGCAACCGCTGGATTTAACAACCAAAAAGAAAAACCCATTGGCAAAAGTAGTGGTTTTGCTGGGGGCTTTGGCTGCGACGGGCGTTGTTGTCGGCGGCATGATGAATTTCTTTGGTGGCGGTAATGATGTCAAAAAACCGCCGAAAGAAGTCTTAGACAATACGGCAGGTGGAAAAAATTTCCAAAATGACAAAGATGAAATTTTGGAAGGTATGCGCGAAATCCCGCCCGCCGCATCGGAAATCGCTATTGGTGGCGATGATGAAAAAGATACCGACGACACTGAGACCGACGAAGCTTCCGCACCCGGCGAACCGCCCGAGGATTTAATTCGCAAACGCAAGCTGGAAGGCGAAATCATGAAAGCAGCTGTTGAAACAGAAAACACTGAACAAACAGGTATGTCAGAACAGCAGCACGCCGCCGAGGCAGCCCCGGAAAGCGTATACGGCAGCGGAGAGATTCCTCCTTCCAGCCTAATGCCTGCTGACAACGGGGGTACGGAAGGCAGCAATGTATTGGGAAACCGCCTTAAAAGTGGTGTATACAACCCGAGCAGAGCAGCCGCACAAGGTATGACAGATTACCAGCTGGCACGCGGCACAGCCATCCCCTGCGTACTGACGACCAAAATTGTTACCACCTTCCCCGGTCTGACGCGCTGTCAGGTAACACGCGATGTATATTCAGCCAACGGTAAAACGTTGCTAATTGAGCGCGGTTCGACCATTATTGGAGAGCAGACATCTGCATTAATGCAGGGGCAGGCACGTGTATTCGCACAATGGAGTGATTTACGTACGCCAGGCGGCGCCGTCGTGAAGCTGGACAGCTTGGGCGCAGACCCGCTTGGGGCTTCCGGCCATCCGGCACGGGTAAATTACCATTTTTGGCGGCGTTTTGGCGGAGCCATCCTTATCAGTATGATTGGTGATTTAGGGAATTATGCTGCCAACCGTAAAAACGGGAACGGCGACGGACAGACTTTCAATTTTGAAAGTACATCACAATCTGCACAGGATATGGCTACCGAAGCCTTAAAAAACAGCATCAATATTCCGCCAACCGGCTATGTTAACCAAGGGACGCAGATTACCGTGTTTGTGGCACGGGATGTGGATTTTAGCGATGTGTACGAAACCATCCAGCTGCAACCGCCAAGGAGAAGGCTGCCTATCCGCACGCGAATCAGACAATAACATCCGGTTTGAATCTACAATAAAAACAGCCTGTACCGTGTTTCGAGGTACAGGCTGATTGAAAGTACAGCCCAAAGGCAAGCACATGACGCATTATGATAACTCCACTTCCGCCCGTTCCCTTCTTGACAGCATGGGTATCAGCGAATATCTGCAAAATCCCACCCTGACCGAAATCATGATAAACCGTCCGCAGGAAGTCTTTTTAGAAGACGCGGACGGCCGCCACCACATAGAACGACCCGACTGGACGCTGGCAAAATTGCAGCAGCTGGCCAATACCCTGTGTATCTACAACCGAAAAGATTTGGCCAAACATCCCATCCATTCCGTTACCCTGCCCGATGGCGAACGCGGCCATATCATGCTGCCACCCAGCTGCGAAGACCGTACTGCCGTATTTGCCATCCGCAAACCCTCCACCAGACGCTTCACATTGGACGGCTATATCGATACCGGCCGTTTGCAGGGCTTTACCGACTATTCGCAATACGGCAATGCAGGCAGCCTGCACACCGGAGGTCATGAAACCGAACTGGACGGCAAACACTACCGCGACGTGTGCGACAAAATGAAACTGCCGCACGACGTGCCCTTGGCCGACTGGCAGTACCAAATGCTCGAAGCCAAAGCCAACCGCGACTTAAACACCTTTTTTCAAATCGCCATCGACCGCAAGCTCAACATCTGCATGGTCGGCGGCACCGGTTCGGGCAAAACCACGTTCACCAAAGCCCTGGTGGATATGATTCCGCACGACACACGGCTGATTACCATTGAAGATACGCACGAGTTGGACACACCGCACCATTCCAACCATGCCCACCTGTTCTACAAAGAACATATTACGGCCAAGCAGATTATCGCCGCCTGTATGCGGCTGAAACCCGACCGCATCCTGCTGACCGAGCTGCGCGGCGACGAAGCATGGGATTATCTCTCCGCGCTCAACACCGGCCACCCCGGCGGTTTGACTTCTGTCCACGCCAACGATGCGCGCAGCGTGCATTACCGTATTGCCCAGCTCGCCATGGAATCCGCCGCAGGTAAATCCATGCCGTACGACTATATCCTGAATACCGTCCGCACCACGATTGACGTCGTGTGCTTCTTTAACCGCACCTACATGACCGAACTGCACTTCGATCCGGTGGAAAAATACCTGGCTCTGCGCGGGAGTGTGTGAACGTACCTGAAAATACAGGCAGCCTGCACAAACGTGTTGTAAATCCAACGTGCAGGCTGCTTTTGAAAGCGATATAGCGTTAAATTCACTATACAAACCGCAGAAAACCCATATACTGGCAACAGGATATTTTTCCAATCTCAATACGGAGTATGAAAATGAAGAAAATAGCTTTATCGGTTATGGTTTTAATGTTGGCCGCCTGCGGCGGAAAAAGTGCCGATGATTATGTCGGTACTTGGCAGCGTGATGAGAATGAATTGCTGCAATTTATAGAGATTAAAAAAGATAACGGTAATTATGTGATGATACGTTCTAACAGAACTGATGTTCTCTCCGAACAAAACGGTGAACTTGTTTTAAATCACGGTATAGGCAATATACCTTTGAAATTATCTGATGATAGAAAGACTCTTTTGGCTAATCTATATGCGGGTGGTAGCAATCGCTTCATCAAAATAGAAGATGAAACTTGTAAAAAATTGATAACAGAATATCAAACGGCGCAAGATAAGCTGACCGAGCACATAACGAATAAAGAGCTTTTGGAAGCTGTTAAATCTATCGATGGAAAATATAGAAGCCAATGTGGTAAAAAATAATCACAAATAGCCTGAAACGGGAGCCCGATTCAGGCTATTTTCATTGGAATACATCATGAACCTGCTCAAAAAAATCTATCAAATCTCCGGCATTACCGCTGTAGCCGCTATGCTCGTCTCCGTGCCGATAGTGCTATGGGCCGTAGTGACCCAAACATCCGTTCCCGATTCTCCGGCAGCCATGCACATTCTCAATATTGCAGGCTGCCTGTTTTTCGTCTGCACACCACTTTCCTTCTTGGCCGAAGCGGCAGACAAAACACTGCAAAAACAGCCGTTGCCGTGGCTGACGTTGCTGAATCTGGTTGCGGTTATGTTTGCGCTCGGCCTGATACTGGGTATGGGATGGGCTGGCAGCCTGAAATAAACAAAGGAATCGATATGGACAAATCCTCCGCATTGGAAAAAATTAAAAAATGCCTGGCATTGAGCCGTTCGGCTAACGAGCATGAAGCGGCTCAGGCACTGAAACACGCACAGGCACTGATGGCCAAATACGGTCTGACCGGTTGGGATGTAGAACTCGCGGAAGTCTCCGAACAATACGGTAAAGCACCGAAGTCGGCACCGTCCTGGCATTGGAGGCTGGTGCATCTGTGCGGCAGCGCCTTCGGATGCGACCGCTGGCACGCTGCCGACCGTTCGGGTGGCCGTTTTGTGTTTTGCGGTATTAACGACCGGCCGGAACTGGCCGCGTATGCTTACGAAGTGCTTCTGCGCCAACTCAAAACCGCACGCAGGGAATACATCAAAACCGCCTTATCGCGCGTGCGGATTGTCCGCAACAAAACCGCGCGTGCCGACCTGTTTTGCGCGGGCTGGGTATCCAAAGTCGCCGATACCGTACAGGCATTTGCCCAAACCAAAGCAGAAACCGAATTGCTGGAACGTTACCGTACCGAAAAATACGGCGAATTCGGCAAAGCCAAAACGCGGGATGTGAAGGGCAGAACCGACGTATCCGATTATTGGGCGGGGCAGGATGCCGCCGCCGGAGTGCGGCTGGATACGCCATTGGCACGGACTGAACAAAGACAACTGGGAGCATGAACATGGAAACTGTCCAAGAATACGAAATCATCATTCGCCTGACGAAAGAGAACGGCCGCTACGGCGCGGCAGCCGAAACCGTCTCCGGCGGACTGCTCGAATCCGTGCCGCCGCTTTCGGCAGCCGGTAACGATGCCCTGTACGCTCTGCTGCACGCATTGGCACTGAAAAACAATTTTTCAGGCTGCCTGAAAGAAGCGGAACGGCAGGAATCGGTGAAGAATATTGAAGCCAAAATCGAAGAAAAAATGAAACCGATAGAGCTGCAATATTATTCCTCGGATATGAGTGTTGGAGAATTCAATGCCTATCTCACTGTCAAGAATTTGGCCAAACCGACTTTTATCAGCCATGTTGATATAGATGAAGATGACAAGATGTTTATTGCCAATCTGGCAAAAGGCATTGCATCCGAATATAAGTCTCTTTTCCACCTAGATGTTAATCGACAAACGATAGAAAAAGCCTTACTGCGCTATCTTGAAGTTTGTGTCTCATGCAATAGCGCGCAGGATTAGCCACTACCTGTAAGCCGTTTGCTATAATCACAAGGAATTTGACCATGCATCCACCTATCGACATGTCTATCCCTATCCTTCCTGCCACCACCCCCGCTTTTGGAGAATTGGCGCAACTGCTACCGCCTTTTCGTGCTTTACTGCAAGGAGTGCAGCATCAATTCGCTCAATTTACCCGATATATTCAAGACCCTGCGGCACGCGAAACGGCACACGCCCTTGCGGCCGCACAACAGCGTCAGGACGGTTTGGCCGAACAGCATTTCCGGCTGGCGGAACAATATGCGGATACCGCGCTGACCGTGCAGTGCTACCGCGTATTTTACTGGTTGCAGACGGGGCAGTTCGCACAAATCAACCGATTGCTGCAAACCGTGGATTTTACCCGTCACACACATGAACAGGCAGCCCTGATCTATATGGCGCAGACCGCACTGAACTGCGGCCTGCTCGGTACCACCGGGCAGATTCTGCGCCTATTGGACGAAGGGCAGGCAGCAGCGGATATCGCCCACGCCGCAGGGATTTTAAGCTCGTTTTCTTTTCCGGAAGAGGCTTGGACGGAACTATTCCTAGCGGCAAAAGCGTATGTGCACCGACAGGCCGGTCCGCTGATTCAGTGCGGCGTTTTTTACAGTATGATTGACGATGCGCTGTTTAGCCTGATGCTGATGATTGACGAACCCGATATGGCCAGGTTGTCCGAAATCAACGACGCCTTTACCGAATTCCTGTTGGATTACGAAGATGCGCACGGCTACCGCCTGCCGGCCGATATGGATATTGCCGTACACGGCATACAGGAATGGCAGCCATGAACGCACGGGAATTTTTAGACTTCGCACAAAAGCATGCAGGGCAGTCCGAAGCTGCCGACCGGAGTGCCGCCAGCCGCGCCTATTATGCGGTATACCATGCATGTTTGGATTACGCGATAGCGCAAGGATTCGATTTCAGTCCGTTCCTGCGTGGCGGCTACCACTCGCAACTGATTCGGTTTTACACCGAACACGACAACCGGCAATACCGCGCTATCGGCAAAACATTAAAACAAATGCGCGATTGCCGCGTCATGGCGGATTATGCCTTGGAAGCACCGTTTACCGCCGCCCGGGCACATAACCAAATCCGTCAGGCCGTTGCATTGCTGGGAACGCTGGAAAAGCTTGCCGCCGGATAAACAACGTTTCCGAAAATAAAACCGTTTTCTCCGCCCCGTTTCGCAAGAAGCGGGGTTTTGTTTTCAGGCAGCCTGCCATTCAAACTGCAGGTTGCCTTTTCTGTTTGATTATTGTCTGAAAGGAAAATCCCATGGACACATCCACCTACCGTCAAGAATACACCCGTTTTATAGGCTGGCTTGAAGAAAGCGGCAACGACAGCCTGCCGCCCGAAATCCAAGCCGCACTGTGGCAGGGCTGGCTGGCGCGCGCCTTGCAGCAGGAAGGGGAAGGGTTTAGGCTGTCTGTTGCACGCATTGGTTCGGAAGCCGCAGTCCGCGCACCAAACCCGATAGCGCTGCAGCTCAGGGAGTATCTATATCGACTTCGGGATAAATCCGCCTGACTGCAGCGGTAAACTCCGCCCACGCCTCCTCTGTATCAAAAAAATCACCGTTTTGCCGATTCAGATCAAATGCCTGTTCGAACAGGGCGATTATCGCCTCCCGGCGTTGCGGTTCGTCCAGTAAAGCCAGCACGGGCGGCATCAGCAGCACCGTCTGCTCCGCAAACTTTGACAGGGCACGCACCTGCTGCTGTAAATCCGCCACCTGCGCCGCCAGTTCCTCATTCTGCCGCTGCATTTCGTAGACAAAGGCAAAACCCTTTTTCTGCAACGGTGTGAGCGTCTCCTGCCGTTCCTTTTTCTCTTTTTCCATATTCGGTTCCTTTATTTTTTAATCCAATTCAGAAAGGTTATACCATGCCGAGCGTAAACAAAATAGAACTGATGGGCAATTTGGGCCAAGACCCCGAAATCCGCTACTTCCCCGACGGCACGCCCGCCGCCAAAATCTCGCTGGCCGTGAGTGAGACGTGGACGGACAAAACCACCGGTCAGAAGCAGGAACGTACCGAGTGGTTTACTGTACTGTTCCGCAACAAACTGGCCGAAACGGTCGGTCGCTACCTGCACAAGGGCGACACGCTTTTGGTGTGGGGCAAAATCCAGTCGCGCCAATTCACGGACAAAACGGGTGCCGCGCGGACGGTCTGGGAAGTCCACGCCCATGAAATGCAGATTATCCGCACCAAAGATGCCGCACCGCCTGCCGCCGTACCCAATGCCCATCCATTTGACGATGACGGGGAAGGTCCAGAATACGTCGGCATGTAACCCATATCCTTTCAAAACCGCAAAAGCAGCCTGCACTTTTTATGAACGTGCAGGCTGCTTTTTTTCACATTTTATCGAGATTTAAGCATGAAAAAGAAACCGTTGTCTCTTGTGGTTTTCCTGCTGCTGTCGTTGCCGGTCAGCAGTACCGGCGGCGCATATTTGGGCGCAAAGCTGTTTGTCGTGTGGAAATCGCTCAAAAGCACCGCAAGTGTTACGCTTCTGTACCGATACTGGCAATACCCCGATCTGCCCGTACACTTAATCCGGCCGCTCAAAATTTGTACTGCGCTGGCCGTATTCGTTGCACTCCTGCCCGCGTTGGCACTGCTGTTTGCCCTGTTGGCCAAACCCCGGCGCGAGCTGCACGGTTCATCTCGTTTTGCCACCTTTGACGAAGTGAAAAAGGCTGGGCTGCTGTTCCGTCCCGAACCTTCCGGCAAAGACAAAATCCGAAGCCGCAAGGAAACCATGCCCGCGCTGCTTATCGGCAAATTCCAAGGCGAATACCTGTACTACAAGGGCGACGAGTTTCTCTATTTGGCCGCTCCGACCCGTTCGGGTAAAGGCGTGTGCATTGCAATACCCAACTGCTTGAATTACCGCGACAGCTTGGTTGTATATGACCCGAAACTGGAAAATTTCCTGATTACTTCAGGCTTCCGCGCCAAACATGGCCACAAGGTATTCCTGTTCAACCCCTCCGGCAAAATGCCCGAACACGAACTCAATCCGCATGCGCCGTTGGTTTCGCACAAATGGAATCCGATGACCTATATCCGCCGCAACCCGCTCTTTACCTTCAAAGACCTGTCCAATATGGCGACCATTCTGTTTCCCACACCGCGCAATGCCGACGGCAGCACCATGTTTTTTGTAGAAAGCGCGCGCAAACTGTTTGTCGGGCTCGGACTGTATCTGATTGAAACCGAACAAGAACGCCGTCGCGAAGCTGAACGCGAGGAAAAACTGGACGAATACGGCTGGCGTACCACGCTGACCAATCTGTTCAAGCTGACTACGCCCCAAGACGGCGGCAGCCTGGCGCAATGGGTCAAACAAACCCTGAAACTGCGCGCCATGAAACCCAAAACCGACCTGTCATCCCAATGCCGCACCCTGTTGCAGGAGTTTGCCAACAACGACCAGGAAACCGCCATGAATATTTTGGCCTCCATGACTGCGCCTTTGGGCATATTCCTCGACCCCGTTGTGGAAATGGCCACGTCAGACGACGACTTCCGCCTGGATCAAGTGCGTCAAGAACTGATGACGGTGTATGTCGGCGTCGTCCCCACCGAAGCAGCCACGTTCAGCCGATTGCTCAACCTGTTTTTCAGCCAGCTGATAGATGTGAACGTACAACAGGGGCTGCCTGAAAACAATCCGAAACTCCAATACCAGTGTCTGCTGCTGTTGGATGAATTTACCGCCTTGGGAGCCATTCCCGCCGTGCAGCACGGCGTGTCCTATATCGCAGGCTACGGCCTTCGGCTGCTTATCATCATCCAAGCGCCGTCCCAAGTGGAAGCCGTTTATGGCCGCGACAATATGAAAACGTTTTTTACCAATTTCAACTGCCGAATTTTCTACACGCCGCGCGAACAGGATGACTGCGAAGAGTACAGCAAAATCATTGGTTACGAGACCTTCAAAGCCCGTTCCACCTCGCGTTCCAGCGGCAGGGGCAGCAGCAACAGTACCAGCGTTTCCGACCAACGTCGTGCCGTAATGAATCCGGACGAGTTACGTCTGATGCCGTTTGAAAAATGCATCATCAATTTGGGTGGCAGTCGGGCGATTTTCGCCGAGAAAATCATCTACCACGAAGACCCCGAATTTATAGTTAAACAAAATAAGAAACACCCAATAACATTTCCAACAAGCAAGGGTGTC
>CAUSAG010000015.1:0-50331 GCA_963529665.1 uncultured Kingella sp. | reverse complement strand
TCGCCGCAATCTCGCCCGTAGCTGACACCGTTTGCGCGATTTTGCCGCGTTTCACATCTTCGGTGATGAACGTCGTTTCATCTTTGGGCTGCATTTTTTGATAACCAAACCAACCCAAACCACCCAAAACCAGTAACGCGGCGCACCATTTAATCACTTTTTTCATAGATTTTTGTATAGCGTGAAAATAAAGACAGCGCATCATAAAGGATAAGCCTGCCAAATCCAAGCAGTCACGCGCTTGCCTTGCGGGCAAATAATTGAAAACAAGGAAAAATCGCTTTACACGTTTACACAATTTTTCAGGCAGCCTGAAAAGCGCTTTGTAACAAAATTACTAATATAAACAAACGAATATTAACCAATGTAAAAAATTCGCAAGCAAAGCCCTTGCAAGGGTTAAGAAAAACTGGTTTAATCCGTGCTTCCGCAACACGGCGAAGCGGGTGATTAGCTCAGTTGGTAGAGCGTCTGCCTTACAAGCAGAATGTCGGCGGTTCGACTCCGTCATCACCCACCAGTTTTTTGGCAGGTGCTTTAACGGCAGTTGTCATGCGCGGTGGTAGCTCAGTTGGTTAGAGTACCGGCCTGTCACGCCGGTGGTCGCGGGTTCGAGCCCCGTCCACCGCGCCAAAAATTTCATCAAGTTTCATCATGTATCCTTTCGTAAATCCTTTGGTTTGATTTAAACCTGTATAACTCTTTGGTCTCCTTTCCCAAAGAGTTATTTTTTTGCCTATCAGGCAGTCTGAAACGGCAAATGCAACAATCCGCAAGGTGTGCAACTTTGCTGCGCACACCGTAGCCAAGCGCAGAGGCAGCCTGAAACCCAAAATCTGCTTTTCCCCATCTTTCAAAGCACATACAATCGCTTTTTCTTTTCAAATTTTTACGCCAATCATGACCGTTCCTTTCATAGAATTTCAAAATGTTGCCTTTGCTTATGGCGAGCGCCCGATTTTGCAAAACGTGAGTTTTGCGGTGGAGCAAGGGCGATTTGCCGCGATTATGGGCGGCTCGGGCAGCGGCAAAACCACGCTGATGCGCCTGATTACGGGGCAACTGCGCCCCAGCGCGGGCAAAATTTTGCTCAACGGGCGCGATTTGGGTGTGTTTTCGGCGCACGAATTAAACGAGCATCGCCGCCGCATGGGCGTGCTGTTTCAGCAGGGCGCGTTGTTTACCGATTTGAATGTGTTTGATAATTTGGCGTTTCCCATGCGCGAGCTGACGCGGCTGCCTGAAAGCGTGATACGCGATTTGGTGTTGTTGAAATTGAACGCGGTGGGCTTGCGCGGTGTGGAACGGTTGATGCCTGCCGAATTATCAGGCGGCATGGCACGGCGCGTGGCGTTGGCGCGAACCATTGCACTAGACCCCGAATTGATGTTGTTTGACGAGCCGTTCACGGGGCTAGACCCGATTTCGCTGGGGGTGATCGCGCATTTGATTCATCGCGTAACCAAGGCGCTGCGCTCCACCAGCATTATGGTTACACATGATGTGGGACATTCGCTCAATTTGGTGGATCAGATTATTTTCTTGGCGCACGGCGAGATTGTGTTTTCAGGCAGCCCTAGCGAGATGCAAAACAGCGATTCGGCTTGGGTGCGGCAGTTTGTGCGCGGCGAGCCCAATGGGCCGGTGGCGTTTCGTTATCCCGCGAAAACGAGTTTGCAGCAAGATTTGTGGGCGGCAAAATCGTGAAAAGCACCAACGCATTTTCAGGCTGCCTCAAATGATAAGGCAGCCTGAAAATGGATTTTCGTATTGTATGGAGTGGAATGGATGAGCCAATTAAGCAAACTGGCACGGTTTAAAGAATCGGATGTAGGCAAAACCCTGCGTCCGATAATCAAAATAGCCTGCGTGGTGCATTTTTTGCTGTGTGCGATGGGCTTTATTTTGCTGCAAAAGAATATGTATAGTGCGCTTGCGGCGGTGTTTTTGTTTACGCCTTTGGTTGTCGCTATGGGGGCGGTCGCGACGGCGTTAATGAAATTAGATGTCGAAGAGAAAAAGGAATTTTTTGGCTATTTGTTTCCGATTGAAATACCGCGTATGGATTCGGGCAAGCCTTTTGGCGTGAGCGCGATTTATTTGTGGTTTATATTGTGGAATTTGATGTATTTGGGCGTGTATTTTGAATTTTTGCCGCTTGCCAGCGTAACGATTGTGGATTATTTGGCGGCGTTTGTTGCATCTTTTGTGCAGCTTGGGTTTGCGGCGGTGGTGTGTTTTCATTTGGTGTATGTGTTTTTCTATCAATCGGATATGTAGTACAACGCATTTTCAGGCTGCCTCAACCGCATTAGGCAGCCTGAAAATGGATTTTAAGGAACGCAAACCATGCTAACCGACTGTATCACGAATGGCAAAGCCATCCCACGATTCTTCATTTCGCCGACCAATGCGCGTTGATGCGGCGGCTGCGGCAAGTGCCGTTAGCCGAAATCCAGCAGCAGCCTGCGCTGTTTGCGGCGGTGTTGCAGCATATTCAAATTTCGCATCAGGATAACGGGATGTTTGAGCTGGGCGATGCGGATGCGCCGATGTTTGCTGAATTTGTGGCATGGGTAAATAGCTTGTTGGTGTATAATCTTGATTTTGCACAATATACCGACGGCTTGGCTGTGCAATTTGCTATGATAAAATGATTGGGCAGTATTTCAGGCTGCCTTTTTTATATTGAAAGGAATGCGACCATGAACGTTATCAAACACCACATCCAAAACGAAGACCGCGAGATGGAATGGGCGCTGAACTACAACGCGCCCGATGTGGGCACGCTGCCGTGGCTGCTGTATCCGATCACGCTGTTTAAAACCCAAATGCGCCTGCCCAATGTGGTATTTGCGCTGGCGATGGTGTTGAGCCTGTCGCTGTTTACATGGCAGCCGTGGGTAAGCCTGATTCTTATCGCTGCGTTTGGCGGCTTGTGGTATGTGTCGTATCAAGACGAGATGGGCACCAGCGTGTCGTTGGATTTGTATGACAACGAGTGCTACATTGAAAACGGTCGCGATGCGGAAACGATTGATTTGAAAAACAGCAAATTCATGGTGAACAGCGTGGGCAAGGGCGCGGAGCTGGTGTTGAAAAATCGCGATGGCGAGCAAGCCATTTTGCGCCTGCACGATGCCGACGAGAGCGAAGTGAATATCCTAAAACGCTTGGTAAAATACATTGAGCATTGCATCGCCACGCCTGCCGAATATCCTGTTGATTCTGGCAACACCATTATCGTGAACGAGCCATCATTCCAGCCGCAAGGGCAGCCTGAAAACAGCGCCGACCCATTTAATGAGCCTGTGTTTGGCAACGCCGAGAGCGGCGAAAACAACAGCGCGGCGGTAGACCCCTTTGCCTATGGGCGGCAATCCACCACGCCAGCGGATGACGAGCCGCTGGAATTCAAATAAGGCAGCCTGAAAACCCAACCACCCCAATAAAACATGAACTTCATCCAATCCACAGGCGCGAAAACCCTAGCCTTTATTCAAACGCTGGGCGCAAACGCTTTATTTCTGCTCCAAATCCTGCTGCTGTTGCCGCAAACCCTGCTGCGCGCGCGGCTCACCATCCGCCAGATGTATTTTTCGGGCGTGTTGTCCGTGTTGATTATTGCCGTGTCGGGGTTGTTTGTCGGCATGGTGATTGGCTTGCAGGGCTACACGCAGTTGGCAAAGTTTAAATCGGCGGACGTGCTGGGCTTTATGGTTGCCGCGTCGTTGCTGCGCGAACTTGGACCTGTGCTGGCGGCGATTTTGTTTGCCAGCAGCGCGGGCGGCGCGATGACCAGCGAAATCGGGCTGATGAAAACCACCGAGCAGCTGGAAGCGATGGATGTGATGGCGGTGAACCCTGTTGCCCGCGTGGTGGCACCGCGCTTTTGGGCGGGCGTGGTTTCCATGCCGCTGTTGGCGTGTATTTTTAATGTGGCGGGGATTTACGGCGGCTATTTGGTGGGCGTGCAATGGCTGGGGCTGGACACGGGCGTGTTTTGGTCCAATATGCAAAACAATATCGACTGGTCGTATGACGTGATCAACGGCTTGGTCAAATCGCTGATTTTCGGCTCGGCGGTCGCGCTGATTGCCGTGTATCAAGGCTTTCATTGCACGCCCACAGCGGAAGGCATTTTGCGCGCCAGCACGCGCACGGTGGTATCTTCCGCGCTTACCGTGTTGGCGTTGGATTTTATTTTGACCGCGTTTATGTTCACATAGGCAGCCTGAAAATGAAAAAACAGAACATCCCCTATGGCGTAATACTGGCAATTTGGATTTGGTGCGCGATTTGCAGCCAGCCGATGTTTGGTTTCATGATGTTTTTCCCTGCTGCGATGGCGCTGCTGTGGTTTCCCGTCAAGGCGCTGTTTGTTTACAGGCAGCCTGAAAAATGGCGGCGGCACAAAATCATCGGCGCGGCGTGGCTGATTGGGCTGGCGGCGTGTTTGGCAATCAATCTGTATTATGTGCGCCAAGCCGAGCAGGATATGCGCCAAGTGGTCGCCGATATAGAACGCTACCACACGCAGCATGGCAAATACCCCGAAACGCTGGCGGATACGGGCACGCAAGTCAAACAAGATATGCTGCACGCGCGCTACGGCAAGACGGAACGCCCAGGCGAGTTTTATTTGGTGTACAAAGTGCCGTATATCGCATTTGATTATTACCGCTATGATTTCCAAAGCAAACAATGGGAACACGGCGACTAAGGCAGCCTGAAAACAACTTTTGCCGCCTTAGCCTTACCCCATGCCACCAAACTCAACCGCAGCCCATTTTCAGGCTGCCTTAACCAAGGATAATCCATGAAAAAAGCCATCCTAGAATTTTGGGTCGGACTGTTTGTATTACTCGGCTTTGCCGCGTTGGGCATACTCGCCTTTCGCGTTGCCAGCGGCGGCAGCAGCTTTGGCAAGCCCATTGCCACCTACACCGTTTACGCCCAGTTTGACGACATCGGCAGCCTGAAAGTGCAAGCGCCGATTAAATCCGCAGGCGTGTTGGTGGGGCGCGTGAGCGATATTCAGCTAGACCCGCAAAGTTTCCAAGCCAAAGTCAGCATGCAAATTGAACAAAAATACGCATACAGTGTGGATGCCAACGCCGCCATTTTGACTTCGGGCTTGCTCGGCGAGCAATACATCGGCTTAACCCAAGGCGGCGAAGAACAGAAATTGCAAAACGGCGACACGCTTTCCATGACCACATCCGCCGTGGTATTGGAAAACCTGATTAACAAATTCGTCAGTAATTTTATGAACAAAGACAGCCAGCCTGCGCCCGCCACATCAGGCGCAGAATAGGGCGCAGCAGAGTAGGGCAGCCTGAAAACGCGAAAAGCCAAGCGCAGCTTGTTTTACAATCCCACGCATTGCCACGCCCGCCCACAATCCGCTAAACTGCCAGCCCCCAAAAACAATCGGACTAAAAACCCCAAAGGACAAAGGACACGACATGAAAAAATCCCCCATCCTAGCCGCGCTTGCCATCAGCGCATTGAGCATCAATTTGGCGGTTGCCGCGCCGCAAGACGCGTCAAACCAAATCAAAGAAAACTCCACGCAAATGCTCAAAATCTTGAAGCAAGCCAATGGCAAAAACGACACCGCCGTGCGCAAGCAAGCCGAAAACTACGCCTTGCCCTATTTTGACTTCAACCTGATGACGCGCTTATCCGTAGGTGCGCCGTGGAACAAAGCCACCGCCGCACAAAAGCAAATGCTGGTAAACGAATTTCGTACCATGCTGATTCGCACCTATTCGCGCCAAATGTTGAACTATAAAAATGCCCAAGTAACCGTTAAAAACGCTATCGCCAAGCCCAGCAGCATGCTGCCGAGCAAAGAGCAAATTGACGTGCGCGCCACCATTGCCAATCCCGGTCAGCAGCCTGTGGAAGCGGTATTCAGCACCTATCAAGACGGCGGCAAATACAAAGTGTTCAACGTGGTGTTTGAAGGCGCGTTTGCCCTTGTGCAAAGCCAAAAACAGCAATTCAAGCCGATTTTGGACAGCAAAGGCATTGATGGCTTAATCGCCGATTTAAAAGCCAAAAACGGTAACTAAACATGCAAAGCGCAATCCGCGACAATATTGTGTATGTGCAGGGCGAAGTGAGCGTGCAAACGGTTGATAAAATCACGCTCGCGCAGTTTGTTCGGCAATGTGGGCAGCCTGAAATCCACGCCATAGATTGCAGCCAAATCACCCGCGCCGATTCCGCTTGCTTATCGTTGCTGCTCACCGCCTTGCGCCAACGCGAACAAGGCAGCCTGAAAATCCACAATCTGCCGCCCAGCGTGCGCGATTTGGCACAACTTTACGAGATAGAAGAATGGATAACCGCCTGAAAATGGGGCTTACTTGCCTGCTGCTCGCCATCAGTTTCCACAGCCGCGTAGAAGGCACGCCCGATCCCTACGAGCGCTACAACCGCGCCATGTTTAAATTCAACGACAAAGCCGATCAATATCTGTTCGCGCCTGTGGCACGCGGCTATCGCAAAGTAACGCCGCGTCCTGTCCGCACTGCCGTTGGCAATTTTTTCAACAATCTGCGCGATGTGAAAAGCATGGGCAACAACATTCTGCGCGGACACATTGGCAAAGCGGGCGGCGATTTTATGCGCGTGGCGGTGAACACCACCTTTGGCATCGGCGGGCTGATTGACATTGCAGGCGCAGCTAATATGCCCAACCACAAAACCACTTTTGGCGACACGCTGGCATCTTGGGGCTGGAAAAACAGCAATTATTTTGTGATGCCGCTGCTGGGCCCTAGCACCGTGCGCGATACGGTGGGCGAAGGCGTGAGCATGGTTTATACGCCACAGAGCGCCATTATCCACGACCGCGCTGCCAATTATTCGCTCACAGGGTTGAACGCGGTGGACGGACGCGAAAAATTGCTGGACACCACCGACACGCTCAACGAAATGGCGTTAGACAAATATGTTGCCATGCGCGATGCCTACATGGCTTTGCGTAATAAGCAACTGGGCAACGCCGCTGCCATCCAACCCGAAGATGGCTTAATTGACCCCGAAGCCGCCCCCGCCAGCAGCGAACCGCAAATTGCGTTGCCCACCGCCGCCACGCAGCCTGAAAACCCAACCGCCTCAGCGCAGGAGTAAGCATTATGTATGAAGTGAACCGCAGCGTATTCATTGTTATCCCCAACGAACCTTTTTGGTATTGGCTCAACAGCCTGCCCGATAGCGATTTATCCGACATCACGCTTGAAGATTTGCAAGAAGATGTCAATTCTTATTTGGTGGACGCTTGCGACAACGCCGACGCGCTGTGGGATGAAATTGAAAACCGCGTGGAAGAAATTTTTGCCGCCGAGTTGGGCGATTGGTGCGACGACGAAAGCCTGTGGCCCGATTTGCATCCCGATATTTTCCGCGAATGGTTTGATATTGAGCTATCCAGCATCGTAACCGATTTAAGCAGCGAGCCCTTGCAGCGCGAAGCGTTTAGCGCGATTGAAATCGGCTGATGCGCCAAGCTAAGCCATGCTTATCAGGCAGCCTGAAAATGCGTTTTCCCCATTTTCAGGCTGCCTAAGCGTTGCCCGCGCGGAGGATTTTATATCCGCTCGTTTGTTTGTTATCGCCATGCCAACGGCGGCGCATTTCGTTTCATTTCAGGCTGCCTATTTGCCCATTTATTCCTTAAACCCAAATGCCTTACATCCAAGAAATCCTTAATTATCATCTGGATGGCTATGCCCATGTGAACAACGCCCGCTATCTGGAATTCCTAGAAGCCGCCCGCTGGCATTATTTCAAGCAGCATCTGCCGTTTGACAGCTTGCGGCAAGCGCAGCTTGTGGTTGCCCGCATGGACATTCGCTACCGCCGCGCTGCCAAGCTGGGCGACATTTTGCACATCCACAGCCAGCTTACCCAAGCCCAATCGCGCCAGTTTATCGTTGAGCAGCGCATTGTGTTTGCCGAGGGCGCGCAATTGTGCGTGCAAGCGGATGTAACGCTGATGCCTACCGATAACCACGGGCGCGTTTTCAGGCTGCCTGAAAACCTGCTCACTGCCTTTCAACAACTTATCGCATCATCATGAAAAAACTCATCGCCGCCTTTGCCGCCATCGCCATCATCGCGCTTACCGCCTTCACGCTCACCAGCCAGCCCAGCCAGCCCGCGCCCAGCTTCCAGCTTGCCAATCTGCAAAACCAAACCATTGGCAACCTCAATTTGCAAGGCAAGGTTACGCTCATCAATTTTTGGTTTCCCACCTGCCCAGGCTGCGTGAGCGAAATGCCCAAGCTCATTAAAATGGCGCACGATTATCAGGGCAAAGATTTCCAAATTCTTGGCATCGCCGAGCCAACGTCTAACCCTGCTGATAACTTGGATGGAGTGAAAAATTATGTTGCTAAACAAGGCATTCCGTTTAATGTGATGTTTGATAGCGATAAAACCGTTGCCAAGAAATTCCTGAAAACCGAGCTTTATCCCACCAGCGTGTTGATTAACAAAAAGGGCGAAGTGTTGAAAACTTTTGTGGGTGAGCCTGATTTTGCCGAGCTGTATCGCGTGGTGGATGCGGAAATGGCGAAATAATGGGGATGGCGTTTTCAGGCTGCTTTTGGCATAGCGCGACCAAAGGCAGCCTGAAAACCGTTTTAGCGCAACGCTGTTTTGCCTTTTTAACTAAACTTTCCTAAAATATGCACCTTTCAGGCAGCCTGAAAACGAGTGTGCACGCTTTTGCCAAGCCTACTCCATTCAGCGCCGCCAGCCACAAAAACAACACACATAAGGACACCACCATGACCGATTTATCTCTCTGGCAAAGCGCCAGCCTGCCCAACACCGTAGATCATGTACTTGAACGATACCACGCCACGCACCGCCGCCAGCTTGCCGATGCCGTGCAATTGGCAGAAAAAGTAGCAGCGCGCCATGAGAACTTCCCTGCCGATTTGGTGGGCTTGCTCCAAGCGATTGAAGCGGAATTGAGCAGCCACATGATGAAAGAAGAGCGGATGCTGTTCCCGATGATAAAAGGCGGTATGGGGCGCAACGCAGGAATGCCGATTCGCGTGATGATGATGGAACACGAAGACCACGAATCTGCGCTGGCGCAGTTGATGGAAACCACGCACAATTTCACCGCGCCCGACGATGCGTGCAGCAACTGGCAACAGCTTTATGCCGATTTGAAAACCTTTGCCGATGATTTGAATGACCACATTCAATTGGAAAACACCATTTTGTTCCCCCGTGCGTTGAATGAGTAAACCGCGATACAAAGGCAGCCTGAAAACGGTAGTGGGTGTTTTCAGGCTGCCTTTTAATCAACTCACCCAAACCAAAAGAGAATGGACAGGTTATCCGTGGAAAGGGAAATAAGTGTTTTTTTTAAAAGAGGATAAAGACACATACAGAATTGAACGCTGTACTGGTAATAAAAGTAATTTTTTACGTTTACGACTATCCGAAAAACCATGCACGCCTAAAAATTAACAGATTAACGCAGCCTGAAAATGAAGAAGTTGTTAATCTTCATGCAGATGAAATTCTGTTTTATGTGGAAGATGGTGTTAACGGAATATATGAGCAATTTCAAAGAAGATTTTATATTGCTGAAATTTCATTTTATCCATCTGATAGCCCGCCTGCTAGTTGGTATGCTGGTCTTACTTTTATGTTATTGGAATTTGTTATGCAGCAAGAAACAAAAGCAAGTTAGCATTTAACGAAAGGCAGCCTGAAAATGGGATTAACCATTTTCAGGCTGCCTTTTCACGTAAACACATTGCCACGCTAATGCCCCTGTTTTTCAGGCTGCTCTTGCTCTTCCGCGTTAGCAGGCAAATCTTTCGGGTAAAACAAATTCATCGGCTGCGCGCGTATCTGTTGCCATGCGCATTGGAAAATGCCCAGCCAGCTATCAATCTTGGCTTCGCGCGAGCGCAGCGCTACCCATAGGGTGAGCATAAAGCTCACCACCAGATTCACCGCGCCAATTAGCAACACGAAAAACACGCTCTGAATAAACACCCACAAGCCTTCATGCCCCGCCACTGCGGCGTAGCCAATATTGGCAGAAGAGAAGGCAACATGGCGAATATCCAGCGGCAGCCCCAGCGCGTGCCCCACAAAGCCCGTCATGCCCAGCAGCATGCCAAAGCAGAGATTCCCCATCAGGCTGCCGTAGTTTTGGTGGAGATAATCGGCAACCTTGCCGCGCAGTTTTTCAGGCAGCAGGCGTTTGAGCACGGGGTGTTGGCGCAGGCGCATTCGCAGGTTGAGATAATCGCAGCGGTTGTCAAAAAAGCCCGAAATAATGCCCGAGCAAAACAGCCACAAGCCTGCGATGGCGGCGTACCACAAGGTTGCGCCCCAAGGGTTTACCGAATGGATTTGGTAGGCGACTTCGGCTTCGGTGAGCAGCGGCGCGCCTTGCGTGAAGCGGTAAACAAGGGCGATCAGCATGGCAAGCGTCATGGCAACGACCACATTGCCCGCCACAGCGGCGACTTGCGAACGCACCACGTCAATCAGCAACTGCGCGAGTTTTTGATTGACCGCGTGCCCCGATTCGCTGCGCTCTACGGCGGCGGCAAAGCGCGAGGCGGTCATGGCGGGCTGTTTGGTGGCAACGGTGAAGTGCAAGATAAATATCAGCGCGAAGCCCAAGCCGTAGTTCAAGCCTGCAACCACGCCGTTGGCAAGCGGATTGGTGATGTGCCGTCCCACATACACAATTTTGAACAGCGCCATCAGCGCAATTAACACGCCGCCGCCCGCTGCGGAGCGCACCATGCCCATGTATTCTTTTTTATTGCGCGTGATGTAATGCTCGCCGTGGTCGCTGGTGTTTTGTGTGATGCTGCGGGCGAGCATGCCCACGCTGCGTTTCCATAGGCGCGACACGCTGTGTTGTTCGGCGGTGGCGCAGGCGAGTGTGCCCGTGAGCGTGAGCAGGTTGGCGAGCTTGGGTTTTTCGTCTTCAAAGGTGGTCATCAGCAGCACGATGCGGTTAAACGTTTGGTCTAGGCGTTCCAGCAGGTGCGCCACGTTCATGGATGCGCCTGCGCCGGTGCCTGTGCCAAGTTTGCGCAGTTTTTCTACTTTGTCGCGGCATTGTTCTAGCATCACTTGCAAATGGCTGTCGTCAAATGCTTGGTGTTGGATGTGCGCGATTAGCCAAGAATGGGTTTCACGCTTGAAGGCGACAAACGCGGAATCGCGGTCTAGCAGTTTGGGGTCCAGCCGCACCAAATCGGGTTCCAGCGCTTCGGCGGCAATCCAAATAGACAGCATTTCAATGGCATGAAAGCCTTCCCAGCGGATATAGCGGCGCAAGGTGTCGCGCTGGTTGGTGGATGTTTTTTGCCAAATCAGGTGAAACAAATGCAGCCATGTTTGCGCGGGAATGGCGAGCATCCAGCGCACATCGCGCTCGTTCACCAACAACAGAGCGAATACATCGCGCAAATCGTTGGGGTCTTTATAAGCGGGGTTGAAGTGTTCGTATAAGCGCGCCACCAGCTCATCGCGAAAGCCTTTGCGCGAAAAAATCCCTGCGCTAATCAGCAGGGGATAAAGCCGCAGGCTGCCTAGCCATTTAGCCAGCAGCTCGGCGGTTTTTTGACATAGCTCGGGGTCTTGTTTCAGGCTGCTAATTAAGAGATTGATGCGTTGTTCGGCGCGTTTACCTTTGCGCTGGCGCAACCAAATCGCCAAGCCTTGCAGCAAATTGAACGCATCGTTTTGGGTAACTTTTTGCGCGATGAATTCGGGTAGGGTGTGGTCTTTGGGGGCAATCATGGGAACTCCATAAGGCAGCCTGAAAATGGGGTTTTGGATTATTTTGTTGTTGAAGGCGTTTTAGCTTCGCAACTCCGCTACGCAGGCTGTCTTTGATGTGTAGTTTTGTAAAGAAGCGAATTATAGCATTTGCGCCTTTTCAGGCTGCCACAAAGTAAACAAAACAGCGACAGCGCAGGCATTGCCGCCAAGCCAAAGGCAGCCTGAAAAGCCCAATCCCGTTTTTCAGGCTGCCTAATGTTTGCAACAACACACAATCCCATCACAATCCACACAAATCATTAACATAGCTTTACCATCTATGTTTATAATACCGCCCATTAAACACTGCCACACGCTCAATAAGAAACGATAAGGAAATCCCGCCATGACAATCGTAGAATGGACCCCCGATTTAGATACAGGTATCCCCGATATTGATGAACAACACAAACAAATGGTTCATCATATCAACGACTTCTATGAAGCGGCGAACGCCAAAGACAAAGAGCGCATGGCAATTGTATTGTTTGACCTGATTAACAGCACCCTTGCCCACTTCCAATACGAAGAAGCACTGATGGAACAAGCCAAATATCCCCTGCTAGAACCCCATCGCCGCGTGCACAAAAATTTTATTGATAAGCTCATGGCGTTGCACGAAAAACTGCAAACCATGGAAACCACAGATGACATCGCCGTGCTGCTGATTGACAGCCTAGACGGTTGGCTGTTCCGCCACATCCGCATCAACGACAAAGGCTACACCAACAGCGTGAACGAATCGGGCGTATATCAAGCCATGCACGAAGAAAGCCTTGCTGCCGCACAAGCTGCGCAAATGCAAGAATACGGCGAAGTGGCAGAGCCCGCCCCTGAGCCGCAGCCTGCGCCCCAAGCCGCCGCGTCAAGCCGTCCCGCGCCGCAAGCGCAAGCCGCACCCGAGTCAGCCAAGCCTGAACCCAAACCAGCCGTCGCTGCGCCCAAACCAGAATCTACCCCCGCGCCACAACCCACCCCCACCCCCCAACCCCCTGCCAAACCCGAACCCCAAGACGACGAACCCAAAGGCTGGGCAAGCGGTAACTGGAAATTCTAAAATGTAAAAAAAGGGAGACACAAACCATGGCTTATGTTTACTGGACCCACGATCTAGAAACAGGTTTCGCCGATATTGACGAACAACATCGCCATCTCGTTGAATGCCTAGATCAACTGTATACCGCGCAAGAAAAAGGCGATCGCGCCGAAGTGGGCAAAGTGTTAGAAGAACTGATTTTCTACACCGCCGACCACTTCGCCTACGAAGAGCGCATGCTAGAAGAAGCCAACTATCGCCTTGTTGAGCAGCATAAAAAAGTGCATCTGAATTTTGTAAACAAGGTGTTGGAATTCCAAAAACGCTTTGACGATGGCGAAGACGTTGCCCAAGAAATGCTGCAACTCTTGGAAGGCTGGCTCTTCCGCCATATTCGCATCAACGACATGGGCTTTGTAGAAGATGTGAAAAAAGCGCAGCAAGCCAACGGCGCCAGATAAGGCAGCCTGAAAACCCAATCCCAAAGGAACGTTACACTAACGTTCCTTTTTTATTGCATCGCGGCAGGCAAACAACCAAAAGGCAGCCTGAAAACCCTTTTTCCGTTTTCAGGCTGCCTTTATGCCCGCATGCAAGACTGTATTGTTTATGCGCCTAACCGCCCAATTCACTCAACAAATCCCTTGCATTTATATAAAAACAAGAACCGCTATCAAAAACACATTGAAAAATATGAAACTTTTACAAATATTCCCCACATTTGCAACTTTTAAACAACATCAAAGTTCGTTAAAATACGCGCCTATTTTTATCGCGGAATGTTAAGGTTTTTTCATGTTAGCCAACTATTTTCCCATACTGATCTTTGCCATCATCGGCATCATTGCAGGCATCGTGTTTATCGGGCTGGGCACTTTGCTCGGCCCTCAACACCACTACGCCGAAAAAGACATTCCTTTTGAATGCGGCTTTGAACCCTTTGAAAACGCGCGCATGAAGTTTGACGTGCGCTATTATCTGGTCGCCATCCTGTTTATTTTGTTCGACCTCGAAGTTGCCTTCATGGTGCCCTGGGCGGTGGTGTATAAAGACCTGATGGCCGACACGGGCGCGTATGCGTTCTGGTCAATGCTGGTGTTCATCGTCGTGCTGACGATGGGCTTTATTTACGAATGGAAAAAAGGTGCGCTCGAATGGGAATAGAAGGCGTTTTGAACAAAGGCTTCGTAACCGCCAGTGCGGATACGGTGTTGAACTATGTCCGCACGGGCTCGCTTTGGCCGGTTACTTTCGGCTTGGCATGCTGCGCGGTGGAAATGATGCACGCCGGTATGGCGCGCTACGACCTTGACCGTTTCGGCATCATCTTCCGTCCGTCGCCCCGTCAGGCCGATTTGATGATTGTGGCCGGCACGCTCACCAACAAAATGGCGCCCGCCCTGCGCCGCGTGTACGACCAAATGGCCGAGCCGCGCTGGGTGCTGTCAATGGGTTCGTGCGCCAACGGCGGCGGCTACTACCATTATTCCTATTCCGTAGTGCGCGGTTGTGACCGTGTAGTGCCGGTGGATGTGTACGTGCCCGGTTGCCCGCCGACCGCGGAAGCCCTGCTGTACGGCCTTATCCAGCTTCAAGGCAAGATTAAGCGCACCTGCACGATTGCGCGGAACTAGGGTGCAGGCTGCTTTTGGAATAATGGCAGCCTGAAACCGAAAAAAGCAGCCTGCACATCATAAAGAAAGTAAAATGGCCATTACCTACGACCAACGCCGCCCCGAAATCGACGACATCATCGCCATTTACCAAAGCAGCGGCATCAAACGCCCCGTTCAGGATGCCGACCGCATCCGCGAGATGTACCGCCACGCCAATCTCGTCATCACCGCATGGGACGGCGAAAAGCCCGTCGGCATTGCCCGCGCGCTGACCGATTTCAGCTACTGCTGCTACCTGTCCGATTTGGCCGTGCGCGCCGAATACCAGCACCAAGGCATCGGTAAACGCCTGATTGGCGAAGTGAAGCAGGCGGTCGGCGAACAAAGCATGCTGCTCCTGCTTTCCGCCCCCGCCGCCATGGGTTATTACCCGAAAATCGGCATGGAGACCGTGTCCAACGGCTTTATGATTAAGCGGACGGAGTAACAGGAGCATTTCAGGTGGCCTGAAACCAAGGAAAATCCATGCAGTCCAAAATCATCGAATACCAAGGTGCGATGCTGCACTACCAAATTGGCGGCAAGGAAGCGGCTTCCGTTATCGTATTGCTGCACGGCGGTTTCGGTTCGATTGCCGATTTTGTCCCGCTGCTGCCGCGTTTGCAGCAATACTACCGCGTGATTGCGATAGATACGCGCGGACACGGGTGCTCCACACTCGGCACGGCCGAGCTGACCTATGCTCAAGCTGCTGATGATGTGCGTCACATCCTGCGGCGCGAAGGCGTGAAGCAATACAGCCTGTTCGGATTCAGCGACGGCGGAACAACTGCCTACCGATTGGGTGCGGAAGACAAAAATATCGAAAAAATCATTACCGTAGGCGCGGAATGGCACAAAAAGCACTTGGATGGTGTCCGCCCGATGTTTGAAGCGATAAACAGTGGCTTTGTAAAAGAAAATCTGCCCGAAAAGCTCGCCGCCTATCAGGCAGCCAACCCCAAGCCTGATGCGGAAAAATGGGCGGCGGCATTGAAAGCCATGTGGCTGGATGAGGGCGCAAGCGGCTATCCCAACGAAAACATCCGCCAAATCCAAGCCCCCGTGCTGGCCATACGCGGAGAAGCTGATTTCCTATTCGCCTTTGACGACTGGACTGAACTGAAAACCGAATTGCCCGATGTGCATTTGATGAGCGTGCCGTTTGCCGCACACGAAGCCGTGAAAGAGCAGCCTGAAATCGTATGGGCAGCCGTGCAGGCATTTCAGGCAGCCTGAAACCCCCAAAACAAAACCCAAAAACTAGGAAACGTACCATGCACGTTTTAGACCTACAAGCAGCCTGCACCCGCATACTGGGCGGCAAGGCGGACAACATTATCCTTGCATTCGGCGAACTCACCGTCGAATGCCGTCCTGAGCACTACCTCGACATCATGCAAACCCTGCGCGACCATGCCGAGCTGCATTTTGAAACGCTGATTGACCTGTGCGGCGTGGATTACAGCACTTATAAAAACGAAACCTGGCAAGGCAAACGCTTTGCCGCCGTGAGCCAACTGCTTTCCATTAAAAACAACCAACGCATTCGCGTGCGCGTGTGGGCGGATGATGACGATATGCCCATCGTGCCATCGGTTGTGTCGCTGTATAACAGCGCCGATTGGTATGAGCGCGAAGCGTTTGATATGTATGGCATTATTTTTAATGAACATCCTGATTTGCGCCGCATTTTGACCGACTATGGTTTTGTGGGGCATCCCTTCCGCAAAGATTTCCCTGTGTCGGGCTATGTGGAAATGCGCTACGACGAAACCGAAAAACGCGTTATTTACCAGCCTGTAACCATAGAGCCGCGTGAAATTACCCCGCGCGTTGTTCGTGAGGAGACCTACGGTGGCTAAATTAAGAAACTACACCATCAACTTCGGGCCGCAACACCCTGCCGCCCACGGTGTACTCCGCATGATTTTGGAGCTGGAAGGCGAAACCATCGTTCGCGCCGACCCGCATATCGGCTTGCTGCACCGTGGCACAGAAAAGCTGGCTGAAACCAAAACCTATCTGCAAGCGCTGCCTTATATGGATAGGCTGGACTACGTTTCCATGATGTGCAACGAGCAAGCCTATTGCTTGGCGATTGAGAAACTGCTCGGCTTGGAAGTGCCCATCCGCGCCAAATACATCCGTACCATGTTTGCCGAAGTAACGCGTATCTTGAATCACTTGATGGGCGTGGGTTCGCACGCATTGGATATTGGCGCGATGACGGCGATTTTGTATGCGTTCCGCGACCGCGAAGAATTGATGGATTTATACG
Organism: uncultured Kingella sp.; assembly: GCA_963529665.1. Classification (GTDB taxonomy): domain Bacteria; phylum Pseudomonadota; class Gammaproteobacteria; order Burkholderiales; family Neisseriaceae; genus Kingella_B. Next base: position 33,524 of record CAUSAG010000015.1, on the reverse strand, counting down.
AAGCCGTATCAGGCGCGCGCATGCATGCCGCGTATTTCCGCGTGGGCGGCGTGTACCGCGATTTGCCCGACTTTATGCCCAAATATGAAGCCAGCAAATACCGCAGCGCCAAAGTGTTGAAAGAACTCAACGCATCGCGCGAAGGCACGATGTTGGACTTTATTGATGCCTTCTGCGAGCGCTTCCCGAAAAACATAGACACGCTGGAAACCTTGCTAACCGATAACCGTATTTGGAAACAGCGTACGGTTGGCATCGGTGTGGTGTCGCCTGAACGCGCCTTGCAAAAAGGCTTTACGGGCGTGATGCTGCGCGGCTCGGGTGTGGAATGGGATGTGCGCAAAAAGCAACCCTATGAAATGTATCACGAAATGGATTTTGATATTCCTGTGGGCATGAACGGCGATTGCTATGACCGTTATCTTTGCCGCATGGCGGAAATGCGCCAATCGGTTCGCATCATCAAACAATGCGCCGACTGGTTGCGCGCCAATCCTAATATGCCTGTGATTACTGATAACCATAAAGTTGCGCCGCCCAAGCGCACCGAAATGAAAATGGGCATGGAAGACTTAATCCACCATTTCAAATTGTTCACTGAGGGGATGCACGTTCCCGAGGGCGAAACTTATACCGCGATTGAACACCCCAAAGGCGAATTTGGCGTATACATCATTTCAGATGGCGCGAATAAGCCCTATCGCCTGAAAATTCGTGCGCCTGGTTTTGCGCACTTGCAAGGCATGGATGAAATGGCGCGCGGTCATATGCTCGCAGATGTGGTTGCCATTATCGGCACGCAAGACATCGTATTCGGAGAGGTAGATAGATAATGCTGTCCGCACAATCGTTAAAAGAAATTGACCTTGAATTGGCAAAATACCCTGCCGACCAACGCCGCAGCGCGATTATGAGCGCGTTGCGCATCGCGCAAGTGGAAAAAGGCTATCTTGCGCCTGAAACCATTGAATTTGTGGCGAAATATATTGGTATCGCGCCTGTTGCAGCTTATGAAGTCGCCACTTTTTATAATATGTATGACTTGCAACCTGTTGGCAAATACAAATTAACCGTTTGCACCAACCTGCCATGCGCGTTGCGCGGCGGCGTGGATGCGGGTGAATATTTGAAAGAAAAACTGGGCATTGATTATGGTGAAACCACGGCGGATGGTAAGTTCACGCTGGTGGAAGGCGAATGCATGGGCGCGTGCGGCGATGCACCTGTGATGCTGTTGAATAACCACAGCATGTGCAGCTTTATGACCGAAGAAGCGATTGAGAAAAAGCTGGCAGAGTTGGAATAAGCGCTTTTAGGCAGCCTGAAAACGGTATTTTAGCTATTTGGAATAAAAATGAATTACAAAATAGATGTTTATGAGATAGATGAACTCAATCAATATCGGTTTGCACTTGGTTCAATATCAACTAAAACGCTTTGTGTATTCGGCATAAATCCCAGTACAGCAGATGATAAAACACCTGACCATACAATTAGAAAGGTAATGGGGTTTGCTGAACGAAATGGTTACGCCAGTTTTGTAATGTTTAATTTGTACCCTAAAAGAGCTACTTATCCGCATGATTTACCTGATTTGGCAGATGAAATAGTAATGCGGAAAAGTATTGAGATTATTTCTAAAATTGTTTCCCAAGTTGTTGAGCAACGAAAGCGATGTGATGTGTTGTTGGCGTGGGGCAATTCATTTTATTTGCGCGATTATCTTGGTGCTTGTCTGAAAGAAATATATGTCTCTTTGAATAAACACCCAATAAGGTGGTTAAGAATAGGAGAATTGTTAAAATCAGGACAACCAAGACATCCATCACGTCCGTCATATGAATTGAAATTTGAAAATGTGGATATGAATGTATTTTTGTCTCGTTAGGTAGTTTGAGATTTTCATTATTCCCTGCCAGCGGGAGAGGGAACAGATAAACGAAACGGATAGATTTCAGGCAGCCTGAAAACAACAAAATCATTTAAAAACAAAAAGCAGCCCATTTTCAGGCTGCCTCAAATAAACAAAACCAGTTAGGTAAAAACACATGGCAATCTACCAATCAGGTGTTATTTTCAAAAACGTCAATACCCAAGACCCCAACTGCTGGACGCTGGACGAATACGTTAAACGCGGTGGCTATCAAGCGTTGCGCAAAATCTTGGCGGAGAAAATGTCGCAAGACGACATCATCAACGAGCTCAAAACGTCTAATTTACGCGGGCGCGGTGGCGCAGGTTTCCCCACAGGCTTGAAATGGAGCTTTATGCCCCGCGCGTTTGATGGACAAAAATACGTTGTCTGCAACACCGACGAGGGCGAGCCGGGCACCTTCAAAGACCGCGACATCATCCTGTTCAACCCGCATGCGCTGATTGAAGGCATGATAATCGGCGGCTACACCATGGGCGCGTCCGCAGGCTACAACTACATCCACGGCGAAATTTTTGAAGGCTACCAACGCTTTGAAGCCGCGCTTGCTCAAGCCCGCGAAGCCAATTTGCTCGGGCAGAACATCTTGGGCAGCGACTTTTCGTTTGAGCTGTTCGCCCACCACGGCTACGGCGCGTATGTGTGCGGCGAGGAAACCGCGTTGCTGGAAAGCCTGGAAGGCAAAAAAGGGCAGCCGCGCTTCAAGCCGCCGTTCCCCGCATCGTTCGGCTTATACGGCAAACCCACCACCATCAACAACACCGAAACGTTCTCGTCCGTGCCGTTTATCTTGCGCGATGGCGGGCAAACCTTTGCCGACATCGGCATAGAAAAAGCAGGCGGCACCAAATTATTCAGCATCTCGGGGCACGTTGAACGCCCGGGCAACTACGAAATTCCGCTGGGCACGCCGTTTGCCGAATTGCTGGCGATGGCGGGCGGCGTGCGCGGCGGGAAAAAACTCAAAGCCGTTATCCCCGGTGGTTCGTCCGCGCCCGTGTTGCCTGCCGACATCATCATGCAAATCAACATGGATTACGACAGCATCGCCAAAGCAGGCTCCATGCTCGGTTCGGGCGCGGTGATTGTGATGGACGAAGACGTGTGCATGGTGAAAGCCTTGGAGCGTTTGAGCTATTTTTACCACGAAGAATCCTGCGGGCAATGCACGCCTTGCCGCGAAGGAACGGGCTGGTTGTATCGCATCGTGCACCGCATTGCTAACGGCAAAGGGCGCATGGAAGATTTGGATTTGCTAGACAGCATCGGCAATAACATGGCAGGGCGCACCATCTGCGCGTTGGCAGATGCCGCTGTTTTCCCTGTGCGCGGTTTTACCAAACATTTCCGCGAAGAGTTTGTGCATTACATTGAACACGGCAAACCGATGAAAGAGCACAAGTGGTGCTAAGGTAGTCTGAAAATAGAAAAATTTAGGGAGAGTGTATGGATTTGGAGTTGGTTAAAGACTTCCATGAAATATGTTCTATGGAGACTTTGGAGCAGTATTTGGCAAAATATAATTTAGTCAGTCGAAAACCTATTGTTCGGCAAGTATATAAAGTTTGCACTTCTTTAAGTAATGTACTATATGAGTATGTTGGTATTGTAAATAATTTAAAGGTTATTGTTATCCATAGATGGTATGACCCAAGCCAAGCATTCTCTATTGAGCCTGATATAGAAAAAATAATATTGCAAGTTTTTGATTCAACAGGCGAGTGCTTATATGGAGGCTTAACTGAATTTTCTGAATGAAGCAGATTTTTTAAGGCCAAAAGCTACCTGAAAAAGTAAAACCTCAACAGCCGTCATTCCCGTGCAGGCGGGAATCTTGGCGGAGCGACAGAAATGCCGGCCGAGCCTGCCCGCCGCCGAAACCCAAACAAGATTCCCGCCTGCGCGGAAATGACGGCGGTAGAAAACCGTTTTCAGACGGCCTCAAAGGCAGCCTGAAATCCCAAACAGCCGGGCATGTGGCGCAGCTACGCACGCAGACAAACCTAAAGGCAGCCTGAAAAACCAAAAAACACCGTTTCAGACGGCCTAATCCGCACAGGCAGCCTGCACCCCTTTTCAAAAATCCGGTAACTAGGAAGAAGCATGTTACAAATCCAAATAGACGGCAAACAGATTGAAGTACAGCAAGGCACAACCGTAATGGAAGCCGCGCACGAATTGGGCACTTATATCCCCCATTTCTGTTACCACAAAAAACTCTCCATTGCCGCCAACTGCCGTATGTGTTTGGTGGAAGTGGAAAAAGCGCCCAAACCGCTGCCCGCCTGCGCCACGCCTGTAACGGATGGCATGGTGGTGCATACCCATTCCAATATGGCAAGGCAAGCCCAAGCGGGCGTGATGGAATTTTTGCTCATCAACCACCCATTGGATTGCCCCGTGTGCGACAAGGGCGGCGAGTGCCAGTTGCAAGATTTAGCGGTGGGCTATGGCAAAACCACCAGCCGCTATATTGAAGAAAAACGCGCCGTCAAACCCAAAGAAATGGGCCCGCTGATTTCCACGCAGGAAATGAGCCGCTGCATCCACTGCACCCGCTGCGTGCGCTTTACCGAAGAAATTGCGGGCGAGCAGGAAATCGGCATCGCCAATCGCGGCGAATGGTCTGAAATCTTGTCGTTTATCGGGCGTGCGGTGGAAACCGAGCTATCGGGTAATGTGATTGACCTTTGCCCTGTGGGCGCGCTCACCAGCAAGCCATTCCGCTTTAACGCGCGCACTTGGGAGCTGAGCCGCCGCAAATCCATTTCCGCGCACGATGCTTTGGGCACTAATTTAGAAGTGCAAACCAAAGAACACACCGTGCGCCGCGTGTTGCCGTTGGAAAACGAAGCGATTAACGAATGCTGGTTGTCGGATAAAGACCGCTTTGCCTACGAAGGCTTAAACCACGAAAGTCGCCTTGTTGCGCCCAAAATCAAGCACGGCGGCGAATGGAAAACCGTGGATTGGCAAACCGCGTTGGAATATGTGCGCCACACCTTGTCTTGCGTTGCCAAAGAATACGGCGCAGGCGAAATCGCGCTGTGGGCAAACCCGATGAACACGGTGGAAGAGCTGTATCTGGCAAACAAATTGGCGCAAGGCTTAAACATCGCCCACACCACCGCGCAGCTTCGCGTGGCGGATAACAGCGTTTCAGGCAGCCTGAAAGGCGCGGCATGGTTGGGGCAAAGCATTGAACAGCTTGCCCAATGCGATGCGGTGTTGGTGGTGGGGGCGAGATTGCGCCAAGAACAGCCGCTGCTAACCGCTCGCTTACGTCGTGCCGCCAAAGCAGGCATGGCGTTGGACATTGTTGCCAGCAGCCGCGAAGCCTTGCATATGCCTTTGCGAACCCAAACGACATTGCACCCCAGCGAATGGGCAAACTATCTGAACAGCGCCGCGCAAGAATTGACGCACGATGTTTCAGGCAGCCTGAAAAACGCTGAACGCGCTGCTATCTTGCTGGGCGCAGAGGCGCAAAATCATCCCGATTACGGCAATATTTATCTTGCCGCGCAAAAATTGGCGCGCGAAACAGGCGCAATTTTGGGCGTGTTGCCACAAGCTGCTAACAGCGTGGGCGCAGACATCATCGGCATCAACCGCGCCAACATTGGCGATATGGTAGCCACGCCGAAAAAAGCCGTTATCTTGCTCAACATTGATCCTGAATACGACCTTGCAGGCGGTGCAGCAGCTGTTGCCGCATTAAAACAAGCGGGCAGCGTGCTGGCGTTTAGCGCGTATGAAAGCGAAACGCTGTTGGATGTTGCCGATGTGTTGCTGCCGATTGCGCCGTTCACCGAAACATCGGGCAGCTTAGTGAGCATGGAAGGGCGGTTGCAGTCGTTCCACGGCGTAGTTAGAGGCTTGGGCGACAGCCGTCCCTTGTGGAAAGTGTTGCGCGTTTTGGGCAATGTGTTTGAGCTGGATGGCTTTGATTTTGAAACCAGCGCCGATGTATTAGCCGAAGCCTTGGGCGATGTGGCGCAGTTGACAGAAAAACTAAACAACGACAGCGAATTGCCCGCCAAAGCTAGCCGCTTGTTGGCAGGCAAAGGCGAGCTGGTGCGCGTGGGCGGCGTGGGCATTTATCACACCGATCCCATTGTGCGCCGTGCCGCATCGTTGCAACAAACCAGCCATGCTGCCGAGCCGCGCGCTGCCATCCATCCGAAAACGCTGGCGCAGCTGGGCTTAGCCGATGGCGAAATTGCCATTGCCACGCGCCAAGGCAATGCGGTTGAAGTGTTTGTAACCCTGCAAGAAGACGACACGCTCCCTGAAAACGTGGTATTCCTGCCCGAGCATCCGATAAATGCGCCGTTGGGCGGCATGATGAATGTGATTGAATTAAGAAAGGCAGCCTGAAAATGCAAGAGTGGTTTCAATCCTTTTTTGCCCAAACGCTCGGCATGGGCGCACTCGGCAGCGATATCGGCTGGATTGTCGCGATTATCGTCAAAATCGTCATCATTCTGATTCCGCTGATTTTAACCGTTGCCTATCTCACCTATTTTGAACGTAAAGTCATCGGCTTTATGCAGCTTCGCGTTGGACCGAACGTAACGGGTCCTTGGGGCTTAATCCAGCCGTTTGCCGATGTGTTGAAGCTGCTGTTTAAAGAAGTAACCCGCCCCAGCGCGTCCAACCGCTATCTGTTTTACATCGGGCCGATGCTCTCGCTAGCGCCGTCGTTTGCCGCGTGGGCGGTGATTCCGTTCAACGAAAAATGGCTGCTCACTAATATAGACGTGGGCTTGCTGTATATCCTGATGATTACTTCAGTGTCCGTTTACGGCGTGATTATTGCAGGCTGGGCGTCCAACTCCAAATACGCCATGCTCGGCGCGATGCGCGCTTCCGCGCAAACCATTTCCTACGAAATCGCCATGTCTGCCGCGCTGGTATGCGTGATTATGGTTTCAGGCAGCCTGAATTTTAACGAAATCGTTGCCGCGCAAGCCAAAGGCATCGCAGGCGGTTCAATTTTCTCGTGGAACTGGTTTACGCTGTTTCCCGTGTTTTTGGTGTATCTGATTTCCGCCGTTGCCGAAACCAACCGTGCGCCGTTTGACGTTGCCGAAGGCGAAAGCGAAATTGTGGCAGGGCACCATGTGGAATATTCGGGCTTTGCCTTTGCGCTGTTTTTTCTTGCCGAATACATTTTCATGATTTTGGTGGGCGCACTCACTGCGCTGCTGTTCCTAGGCGGCTGGCTCTCGCCCTTCCCGCAAAGCTGGGGCATCATCGGCACGCCAAGCGCAATTTGGATGTTCGGCAAAATGGCGTTTGTGCTGTATGGCTATTTGTGGATTCGCGCCACCTTCCCACGCTACCGCTATGACCAAATCATGCGGCTGGGTTGGAAAGTACTGATTCCTGTCGGCTTTATCGCCATCGTGTTTTACGGCGCGTGGATGGCTTCGCCGTTGAGTTTGTGGAAGTGATTGAGGCAGCCTGAAAATTAAATTTAATGGGAAATGATGATGAAAAAAATTATTTTAATAATTGCGTTAAGTTTGCCAATTTATTCAATGGCAAATGGTATCAATGATGACCGTGCATTTGAAAAATATTTAGATGGATACGCGCGAGAAGCCGCTAAATTCCATACTTGTGGAGAATACGATATGGGAGCAGGAGATACTGCCAATATTGGCATTTATTTAGATGAGATTTTGTCGCCACGCTATTTAAAACTGCAAATAAAAAAATATGGTTCTCGTCAAAAAGCAGGCATTGCTGCAATAAAAAAAGTAGAGGCATTGGCAGACACATATCAAAAACGATTAGTGCAACGCGGTGTACCAAGTGGAATGTGTGCGAAATTATTGGAACAGTACAATTAAATATCAATATTTTCGTTTAGAAATGATGGGAGTGACGGAATAAGGCAGCCTGAAACCCAACAACAACCAAGAGAATACAACCCAAAATGGCAAATCTAGTTAAAACCTTCCTGCTCGGCGAACTCGTCAAAGGCATGGGCGTAACGCTCAAAAACTTCTTTGCCCGCAAAGACACGATTTACTTCCCCGAAGAAAAAACCCCGCAATCCGTGCGCTTTCGCGGCCTGCACGCCCAACGCCGCTATCCGAACGGCGAAGAGCGCTGCATCGCCTGCAAACTGTGCGAGGCCGTCTGCCCCGCCATGGCGATTAACATCGAATCCGAAGAACGCGAAGACGGCACCCGCCGCACCACGCGTTATGATATCGACCTGACCAAGTGCATCTTCTGCGGTTTCTGCGAAGAAGCCTGCCCCACCGATGCGATTGTGGAAACGCATATTTTTGAATACCACGGCGAGAAAAAAGGCGATTTGTACATGACCAAGCCGATTTTGCTGGCGATTGGCGATAAATACGAAGCCGAAATCGCCAAACGCAAAGCGGCTGATGCGCCGTATCGTTAGGCTGCCTGAAAATCCCCAAAGCAGCCTGAAAACACAGAACGGAAAATAAAATGTTTAAAATCATTATGCTGGTGAAAAAGAAACCCGAACTCAGCACCGAAGCCTTTATCGCTCGCTGGCAGCAGCATTCCGAAAAAGTGCTGGGCTTTAAAGACGTGTTGAATATCCGCCATTACGCCAAAACGCTGCCCTTTCAAGCCAGCGGGCAGCCTACCACCCAGCGCGACACGCTGCCGTTTGAATTTGATGCGATGGGCGAGCTGTGGTACGACAGCCGCGCAGATTTTCAACGCGCCCGCGAAACTGAAGCAGGGCAGGCGGCATTGGCTGCGCTGCGGGAAGACGAAGCTGCGTTCGTGGATTTACAGCATTCTGTGATGTGGTTTGGCGAAGAAGAGCGGGTGCTTTGATGCCGTAAGGCAGCCTGAAAATCTAAAGGAGCAACCATGTTTATCGTTTCGCTGGAATATATCCGCCCGCTTGCCGACATTGAAGCCGCGCTGCCCGAACACATTGCCTATTTGGAACGGCATTACCGCGCGGGCACGTTTCTGCTGTCGGGGCGCAAAGAACCGCGCACGGGCGGCGTGATTGTGATGCAGGCGGACAGCCGCGAGCAAGTGGCGCAAATCATTGCCGAAGACCCGTTTCATCAGGCGGGGCTGGCGCAATACAGCATCACCGAATTTCTGCCCACCAAAACGGCGGAGAGCTTGGCGCAATACCGCGTGGCATTGTAAGGCAGCCTGAAAAGCCGAAAAGCAGCCTGCACCCGAAAAAATTTTAAACACCCAAACCCAGAAAGTACAAAACCATGACTTTCCAACTCATCCTGTTCTATCTGTTTGCCGCCGTCATCCTATACGGCGCGCTGCAAACCGTAACCGCCAAAAACCCCGTGCATGCCGCGCTGCATTTGGTACTCACTTTTTGCGCCTCCGCCATGATGTGGCTTTTGATGCAGGCCGAATTCCTCGGCATCACGCTCGTGGTCGTGTATGTCGGCGCAGTGATGGTACTGTTCCTGTTTGTCGTGATGATGCTGAACATCGACGCGGAAGAAATGCGTCAAGGGTTCTGGCGGCACGCTCCTGCGGCGGCAGTGGTCGGCGTGTTGATGGCCGCCCTGCTGATTGCCATCTTCCTTGCCCCCGACACCGCGCTCAACCAGTTCGACCTGATGAAAGACATCCCCGCCGATTACAGCAACGTGCGCGATTTGGGCAAACAGATTTACACCACTTACCTGCTGCCGTTTGAACTTGCGGCCGTGCTGCTCGTGCTCGGCATGGTGGCCGCCATTGCGCTGGTACACCGCAAAACGAACAACCCCAAACGCCAAGACCCGGCCGAACAGGTTAAAGTGTCCGCTGATAAAAATCGTATGCGCCTCGTGAAAATGGAAAGCGTGGTACAAATCCCGACCACCCAGCCCGAACCCGCCGAAAATCTGGAGACCAAAGCATGATTACGCTGACCCACTATCTCGTCCTCGCCGCGCTCCTGTTCGGCATCAGCGCGATGGGGATTTACATGAACCGCAAAAACGTGCTCGTGCTGCTGATGTCCATCGAACTCATGCTGCTGGCTGTGAACTTCAACTTTATCGCCTTTTCGCAATATTTGGGCGACACGGCAGGGCAGGTGTTCGTGTTTTTCGTGCTTACCGTGGCCGCCGCCGAAAGCGCGATCGGTTTGGCGATTATGGTGCTGGTGTACCGCAACCGCAAATCCATCGACATTGCTGATTTGGATAGCCTGAAAGGATAGGGCGGTTTCAGGCAGCCTGAAGGCATAAATTTCCCCATTATCAGAGAATTTAATCATGGCAAATTTAAACGTAAGCAGCAAAAAAATTATTAACCTTTTAGGCAATCAAGATATGCAGGAAAAATATTTTATTATTCCTGAATATCAACGCCCCTATCGTTGGGATACTGAGAAATGCGCTGTGTTATGGTCTGATATTGTGGATTTCCGCCAGTCTTCTAAAGGAAAAAATGAAGAATATTTTCTCGGAACAATCGTTGTTTGTCCCAATGAAGAAGGCAATTTGGAAGTGATTGATGGACAACAACGTTTAACATCACTACTGCTGTTATTACGTGCGTTTTATCAAGTTTTAGAACAAGCGAAAAACACTCCTGATACTAAGGACAAGATTACCACGCTCAAAAGCAAAATTGCCCCCTGCATTTGGGATGTGGATGATTTAACAGCAAAAGTTACTGATAAAGCTGCGATTCGCTTACGCACACAAGTTGCTACAGAAACAGATAATGAAATTCTGCATAAAATTTTAGTAAACGGTGAAATATCAGAAGAATGTCAGTCTAATTATGCTGTTAATTACTTGTTTTTCCAAAAACAATGCAAAGAATACGCCCAAAACAATCCGCTGGATTGGTATCATCTCTGTTTGACTATTTTGAATAACTGCATCCTACTACCGATTGAGAGTGATAGTTTAGACAGCGCGCTCACTATATTTTCCACATTAAACGACCGAGGACTTCCTTTGTCTGATGCGGATATTTTTAAAGCTCAGCTTTATAAAATGGCGATGTCAAAAGAAGAATTTATAGAGCAATGGAAAGAGCTTGTTGCATTGGCAGAAGGTGCATCGGTTTCCGTAGATGATTTATTTCGTTATTACACTCATGTATTAAGAGCGCAAAAAAGAATTACAGATAAAGAAATCGGTCTGCGCCGTTTTTATACTGACAACCGTCATGAGCAGCTAAAAAATGAGGACCTACTTAATCACTTGGTTAAGTTAGCTGAATTTTGGCAAGATATCAACAGTAGTAAAACTGTAAAAAATGTTGAAACTTCAGATTTTGTAAACAACGAAGCGGCAAAATGGCTGCAATGTCTGAATGTTTATCCTAATGAATTTTGGAAATATGCAATCAGCGTATTTTTTATTGTGAATAAAGATAAACAGTTTTTTAAAGACGATTTTGCTGTATTGTTGAAACAGCTTACTGCATTTTTGTATGCCAAATTTCTCATTTCACCAACTGTAACTGCAATTAAAGATGATATTTATAAATTGTGCGTCACCCTTTATCACAATGAAACCATCACTTTGCCGAATACCGTACCTGCGCCAATCAATTATGAACAAAATACAGGGCGTATTACCAAAGGTCTGTTGATGATTAATGCTTATCTGTTTGATGAAAAACAGATGTTGTTACCAGTTAAAACAGAAATTGAGCATATCTTCCCGAAAAAATGGCAGGAAAGTAATTACAACGGATGGTCAAACGCGGATGCAGAGCAATATCTGGAACAGCTAGGCAACAAGATTATTTTTGAAAAACGATTGAATATTCAGGCAGGTAATGGTTATTTTGGCAGAAAAAAAGAGCATTATCAAAAATCTGATGTTGTTGAGGTGCGTGAATTGGCAGGCGAAAACGCCAATGATTGGCTGCCAAGCGATATTCAAAAACGACAGCAGCAGATTGTGGACAGACTGACGCAGTTTTTCAGCAATAGTTTTCAGGCTGCCTGAAAAATACCCTAAATCCATAAAGATAAAAAAGGTTCACCCAAAATGACCGACATGACTCTCTACCTACTCATCGCCCTTGCCCCGCTTGCAGGCTGCCTGCTGGCAGGGCTGTTCGGCAACCAAATCGGCCGCAAAGGCGCGCACACGGCGACCATTCTCGGCGTGGGCATTTCCGCCGTGTTGTCCGCGCAGGTGCTGTGGGGCTTCATCAACGGTACGCGCGCCAAGTTTGACGAAAACGTCTATACCTGGCTCACCATGGGCGGCACGGACTTTTCGGTCGGCTTTTTGGTGGACAGTCTCACTGCCATGATGATGGTCGTTGTAACCAGCGTCTCGCTCATGGTGCACATCTACACCATCGGCTACATGAAGGACGAAGAAGTCGGCTACCAGCGCTTTTTCAGCTATATCTCATTGTTTACCTTCAGCATGCTGATGCTGATTATGTCCAACAACTTCATCCAGCTCTTCTTCGGCTGGGAAGCCGTGGGCTTGGTGTCGTATCTGCTGATTGGTTTCTATTTCAAACGCGACAGCGCCATTTTCGCCAACCTGAAAGCCTTTTTGGTGAACCGCGTGGGCGACTTCGGCTTTGTGCTCGGCATTGGTTTGGTGCTGGCGTATTTCGGCGGCAGCCTGCGCTATGCGGACGTGTTCGCCTATCTGCCGAACGTGCAGAACGTCCCGTTTTTGGGCACCGACCTGATTACCGTCACTTGCCTGTTGCTGTTTGTCGGCGCAATGGGTAAATCCGCGCAGTTTCCGCTGCATGTCTGGCTGCCCGATTCCATGGAAGGCCCAACGCCCATTTCCGCGCTGATTCACGCCGCAACGATGGTGACCGCGGGCTTGTTTATGGTGTCGCGCATGTCGCCCATGTATGAACTCAGCACCACCGCCCTAAGCGTGATTATGATTATCGGTGCGATTACCGCGCTGTTTATGGGCTTTCTCGGCACCATCCAAAACGATATTAAACGCGTAATTGCCTATTCCACCTTGTCGCAGCTGGGCTATATGACGGTTGCGCTGGGCGTGTCGGCGTATTCCGTTGCCATGTTCCATGTGATGACACACGCCTTTTTCAAAGCCTTGCTGTTCTTGGCGGCAGGCTCGGTAATCATCGGCATGCACCACGACCAAGATATGCGCAACATGGGCGGCCTGCGTAAATATATGCCGATTACATGGTTCACCATGCTGCTGGGCAATCTTTCGCTGATCGGCACGCCGTTTTTCTCGGGCTTTTATTCCAAAGATTCCATTATTGAAGCCGTGAAACTGAGCCATTTAACCGGCAGCGGCTTTGCTTATTTTGCCGTGCTGGCAAGCGTGTTCGTTACCGCGTTTTACGCGTTCCGCCAATATTTCATCGTGTTCCACGGCAAAGAGCGTTGGCGCGAAGCCAAGCACGATTACGATCACCACGACGACCACGGGCATCATCACGGCTTGTCGCCCAAAGACAATCCGCACGAAAGCCCTTGGGTGGTGACGTTTCCGCTGGTGTTTTTGGCGGTGCCGTCTGTGATTATTGGCGCATTGACCATTGAGCCGCTGCTGTATGGCGATTTCTTTAAAGATGTGATTTTTGTGAACCACGAAGCGCACCCCGTGATGCACCACATGAAAGCCGAATTCCACGGCGCAATGGCAATGGTGTCGCACAGCTTGACTTCGCCTGTATTGTATCTGGCGATTGCGGGCGTGGTTGCCGCATGGTTCTTGTATGTTGCCAAGCCTAACCTGCCTGCCAAAATTCAGGCTGCCTTTAAGCCTGTTTATACGCTGCTGGATAATAAATATTATTTGGATACGATTTATTTCAATGTGTTTGCTCGCGGCGCGCGCGTGTTGGGCAATCTGTTCTGGAAAGTGGGCGATACGCTGATTATTGATAACGGCATCGTGAATGGCTCGGCAAAATTTGTTGGCGCAGTCGCCGCGCAAGTGCGCAAAGCGCAAACTGGTTTTATCTACACCTATGCCGCTGTGATGGTGTTCGGCTTGATGGTGATGGTGGCGGCGTTCTTTTGGGGACTGTGGTTCAAATAGTTTTAACCTTGTTGAAGCCTGCGGTTTTAGCTTCGCTGAAACTCACTTCGTTCGTTTTCAGGCTGCCTGAAACGCACAAACCCCTTCAATCATTTCAACTAAAATATAAGAGAAAACAGGCGATACTATGTTTTTCAACAACTTACTCAGCTTAGCCATTTGGCTGCCGATATTGGCAGGCGTGCTGGTGCTGGCGACTGGTTCAGACGACAAAGCCCCATTGGCGCGCATCCTTGCGCTAATCGGCGCGATGGCGAGTTTTGCAGTAACGCTGCCGCTATTTACCCATTTCAACCGTGCGGATGCTGGCTTTCAATTTACCGAAATGCACACATGGATTCCTGCGTTCAATTTGAACTACGCGCTGGGCGTGGACGGCATTTCGGTGCTGTTTATCATTTTGAATGCGTTTATCACGCTGATGGTGGTACTGGCGGGCTGGGAAGTCATCCAAAAACGCCCCGCGCAATATATGGCAGCGTTCTTGATTATGAGCGGGTTGATTAACGGCGCATTTGCTGCGCAAGACGCGATTTTGTTCTACACCTTCTTTGAAGGCATGCTGATTCCGTTGTATCTGATTATTGGTATGTGGGGCGGGCAGCGCAGAATGTATGCCGCAATGAAGCTGTTTCTCTACACGCTGCTGGGCTCGCTGCTGATGCTGGTGGCGCTGATTTATCTCTCCAACCAAGCCAATGGCAGCTTTGCGATTGCTGATTTGCAGGCGATTAAGCACATTCCATTGGGCGTGCAACAGCTGTTGTTTATCGCGTTTTTCCTGTCTTTTGCGGTGAAAGTGCCGATGTTCCCCGTGCACACATGGCTGCCCGATGCCCACGTTGAAGCGCCGACGGGCGGTTCTATGGTGTTGGCGGCGATTACGCTGAAAGTAGGCGCGTATGGTTTCTTGCGTTTTATTTTGCCAATTTTGCCCGATGCTTCGCATTATTTTGCGCCTGTGGTGATTGTGCTGAGCCTGATTGCGGTGGTGTATATCGGCTTGGTGGCGCTGGTGCAAACCGATATGAAAAAGCTGGTGGCGTATTCATCAATTAGCCACATGGGTTTTGTTACGCTGGGCTTTTTCCTGTTTATGCAAAATGGGCAGCCTGAAAGCTGGGCGTTTAAAGGCGCGATTATGCAGATGATTTCGCATGGCTTTGTTTCCGCCGCGATGTTTATGTGCATCGGCGTGATGTACGACCGCTTACATACGCGCAATATTGCCGATTACGGCGGCGTGGTAAACGTGATGCCGAAATTTGCCGCGTTTATGATGCTGTTTGGCATGACAAACGCAGGTTTGCCCGCCACATCGGGCTTTGTGGGCGAATTTATGGTGATTATGGGCGCAACGCATTACAGCCTGTGGATAGGCGCGGTTGCGGCGACC
The DNA here is from genome assembly GCA_963529665.1 of uncultured Kingella sp. Taxonomy (GTDB): domain Bacteria; phylum Pseudomonadota; class Gammaproteobacteria; order Burkholderiales; family Neisseriaceae; genus Kingella_B. The sequence goes on along the minus strand of CAUSAG010000015.1, from coordinate 18,187 downwards.
ACGCTGATTTGGGGCGCGAGCTACACGCTGTGGATGTATAAGCGCGTGATTTTTGGCGAGATTCGCCATCCTGCTGTGAAAGAAATGAAAGACATCAACGCGCGCGAATTTGCGATTTTGGCGATTTTGGCGGTTGCCGTACTGGGCATGGGCTTACTGCCCGAACCGTTTATCGCGGTAATTCACCAAGCGGCGGATAACCTAATGGCGCAAATCGCGCAAAGCAAGATTTGAGGTGAAACATGGATTGGACAAGTTTGAATTTGAGTGCAGCCACACCTGAAATCGTGCTGCTGATTGGTCTTTTTGGCGTGTTGCTGCTGGATTTGTGGACCAGCGAAAACAATCGCTTTATCACGCATTGGCTGAGCATCATCGTGATGCTTGCGGCAGCGGGCGCACAATTTGCGGTGTGGACAAGCACGCCTGTTGTGGCGTTCAACGGCTTTTATATTGCAGACGGCATTGCGCAAACTGCAAAAATGGCGGTGTATCTGGGCACGGCGACGTTGTTTGTTTACGCCAAGCCTTATAACCAGCTGCGCGGTATTTTTAAAGGCGAGTATTACACTTTGGCGATGTTTGCCTGTGCGGGCATGAGCGTGATGATGAGCGCGGGGCATTTTTTGGTTGCCTACATCGGCTTGGAGCTGTTGTCGCTATCGCTGTATGCCATGATTGCGCTGCAACGCGATTCGGCGCGCGCTGCCGAAGCGGCGTTGAAATATTTTGTGTTGGGCGCGCTGGCTTCAGGCATTTTGCTATACGGCGTGTCTATGGTTTACGGAGCAACAGGCAGCCTGAATTTTGCTGAGATTTTTCAGGCTGCCCAAAGCGGCAATGTGAACGGCTGGCTGTTGAAACTGGGCGTGTTGTTTATTGTGGCGGCGGTGGTGTTTAAATTTGGCGCAGTGCCGTTTCATATGTGGGTGCCTGATGTGTATCAAGGTGCGCCAACATCGGTTGCGGCGTTTATCGGCTCGGTACCTAAGATTGCAGCCACCATTTTTGCTTTCCGCATTTTGGTGAATGGCTTGGTTTTGAGCAAAGGCGATTGGCAACTGCTGTTTGCCGCGCTGGCGGCGTTGTCGCTGCTGCTGGGCAATCTGGCGGCGATTATGCAGACCAATGTGAAGCGAATGTTTGCGTTTTCCACCGTGTCGCACATGGGCTTTGTGTTGCTGGGCTTTGTGGGCGGGCAAATTGGTTTTCAGGCTGCCGTGTTCTATGCAATCGTCTATACCTTGATGAGCTTAACGGGCTTTGGTGTGTTGATGGCGGTGAGCAATCAGCATCACGAATGCAATGAAATTAAAGATTTGGCGGGCTTGAACCAGCGCAATGCGTGGTATGCGTTTTTGATGCTGCTGGCGCTGTTTAGCATGGCGGGCATTCCGCCGCTGGCGGGTTTTTACGCTAAATTCGCCGTGCTGAAAGCGCTGGTTGCCGCGCAATATCCGTGGGCAACGCTGTTGGCGGTGTTTGCCGTGGTGATGAGCTTGGTGGGCGCGTTCTATTATCTGCGCGTGGTGCGGGCGATGTATTTTGAAGATGCAACGCAACACGAGCCCATGAGCGGCACGCTCGCTGCCAAATGGGTGCTTTCTGCCAATGCCTTGCTGCTGCTGGTGTGGGGCGTGATGCCCGGCCATTTGACCGAATGGATTAAAACCGCGGTTGAGCGCGCGTTGTGATTGAATAGTGGTTTTCAGGCTGCCTTGTCGTGTGGATAAGGCAGCCTGAAAGTTTATTGTGGGCAGGGGTTGGTGGGGCGAGCAGGCAAAGTAGGGCAGGGCAGCCTGAAACCTTTGCGAAACCTGCAACCGATGGAGCGTTGGCGACTCGCTGGCATTTGAGTAAACCAGTAATACTCTTTAATAAGCCATTTGGCGGCTCGCCGCCGTTCCATTTGAGATTTCAGGCTGCCTTATGGCGGTGCGCAGACGAATAATGTTCAAGTTTAATTTTGCAAACAAGGTTTTACCATGAAGCCATCTTTCCAGATTCCTGCTTTTTCTTGGCTGGCGTTGAATTTTTTTGGCTATTTTTGCGCGTTTGGCGTGATACAGCCGTTTTTTCCGTTGTGGTTGCAGAGCCATCATTATTCGGAGCTGTTTATTGCGGTGGTGATGTCGTCGGCGTATTTGTTTCGCTTTTTGGGCGGGCTGTTGTTGTCTAAGCGGGTAGGGCAGTTGGCATTATTGTTGCCTACGATTCGGCTGGCGACTTGGGCTTCGGTGCTGGCGTTGTTGGCGGTTGCGGCAAGCGTTGGCTGGGCGTGGTTGTTGGTGGCGTTGGTTTGGCTGTTTTTTGCCTTTAATGGCGGCGAGATGCCGTTGAACGAGACGGCGGCGAGTGCTTGGCAAAAGCAGATTGGTTTGGATTATGGGCGGGCGCGGTTGTGCGGCTCGGGGGCGTATATTTTGGGGGCGCTGTTGTCGGGCTGGGTGGTGGCGCAGTTTGGTGCGGAGCAGTTGATTTATTTGATGGTGATTTTGCTGTTGGTGCATGGGGTGATGCAGTTGCCGCGGGCGGTGCCTGCTTTGCAAAATCGCGCGCTGGCATCGCAGGAAGCGTCGTTGGGCTATATGACGCTGCTGCGGCAGCCTGAAACGCGGGGGATGCTGCTGGCGGTGTCGTTGATTCAGGGCAGCCATGCGGCGTATTACACTTATGGCGTGATTTATTGGCAGTCGGCTGGGCTGGCGCCGCAGCAGATTAGCTGGCTGTGGAGCGTGGCGGTGGTGGCGGAGATTGTGTTGTTTTTCTTTTCTCGGCGACTGCTGGGCGGCGTGGAGATTGTGCGCTTGATGCAGATTTCGGCACTGCTAACGATGGGGCGCTGGCTGCTGATGGCGGCAACGGTGAATCCGTGGTTGTTACTGATGGTGCAGATGATGCACGCAGCGGGGTTTAGCCTGTCGCACTTTACGATGGTGCGGTTTATTGTGGGGCAGCCTGAAAAGGATATGGCGAAGTTGCAGGCGTTGTATATTGGGCTGGCCAGTTGCGTGGTGGTGGCGGTGTTAACGCTGCTGGCGGGGGGCTTGTATAAGCTGCAACCGAGTTGGACGTTTGCGGCGATGAGTGTGTTTGCGTTCGCAGCGTTGTGGCTGTTGCCCAGAAGGGTGGGATAGGTAAGGCAGCCTGAAAACACGGTGTCGCGCGTTTTTCAGGCTGTCTTTGAGTTGGCGCAAGGGGGGATAAACCTACGCGCCATCGCGTTCGGCAAGATACTCTTGCAAACCGCGTTCGCGCAAGATGCAAGCAGGGCATTGGTGGCAGCCGCCTTCCACGCCCATATAGCAGGTGTGGGTGTGTGCGCGGATGTAGTCAAACGCGCCCAGCTTGTCGGCGAGTGCCCATGTTTGTTTTTTGGTGAGCCACATCAGCGGTGTGCAGATGTTGAAAGAATAATCCATGGCGAGATTGAGCGTTACGTTCATGGATTTGATGAACACATCGCGGCAGTCGGGGTAGCCTGAAAAATCGGTTTCGCACACGCCTGTGTAGAGGCGGTGGATGCCTTGCGCTTTGGCGTGGATGGCGGCGTAGAGCAGAAACAGCGCGTTGCGCCCGTCCACAAAAGTGTTGGGCGTGTTGCCTGCTTGTTGGATGGCGGCGGTGTTGTTCATCAGCGCATTGCTGGTGATGTTGCCGATGGCGGATAAATCCAACACGGTGTGCGGCACGCCCAAGTCTTGCGCGATCCATACGGCGCGTTGCAGCTCAATGGCGTGGCGTTGCCCGTATTGAAAGCTGATGGTTTGCACATTGCCTGCGCCGCAATCGGCGATGGCTTGGAATAAACAGGTGGTGGAATCTTGTCCACCTGAAAAGATAACGAGCGCTGAGTTGGGGGACATTTTGGGCTGCATTGTGGGAAAATTCGGATTATACTTCGTGACTTCATTTTATTTCTGGAATGACAACATGAATTTAAAAAACAAACTGCTAGCGATGCCGCGCTATCGTTTAACGGTGTGGCTGGTGTTTTTGGTGGCGGCAGCAGGCGTGTGCGGCTCGTTTTTCGGGCAATATGTGCTGAAAATGAACCCGTGTGTGATGTGTATTCAGCAGCGGTTGGCGTTGGTGGCGACAATGCTGCTGGCGCTGTTTTGCGTTGCGCTGCCGCATCGCAAGCTGTTGGGACGCACGCTGGCAGCGTTGTTGATTTCCGCGCCTGCGGCGTTTGGCGCTTGGGTGGCGGCAAAGCAGATTCATTTGCAATCGCTGCCGCCTGCCGAGCAGCCCGATTGCGGCGCGCCGTTGTCGTTCGTTTTGAAAAACAAGCCGTTGTTTAAGCTGTATGAGCCGCTGTTGCGCGGCGATTCGGGCTTTTGCGGCGAGGTGTATAAGGTGTTGGGCGTGCCGCTGCCAGTGTGGAGCGTGATGTTTTTTGCGGCGGTGTTGCTGATTGTGTGGGCGATGTGGCTGCGGACGCGTAAACAATAATTGTGAGGCAGCCTGAAAGTGGGTTTACTGCGTTTCAGGCTGCCTTTTGCGCTATACATTGAATAGGCAGCCTGAAAACGGTTTACAGGATTTCAGGCTGCCTCAACCTAAACAAGGAAACCAAAATGACCAACGAAACCATCAACGTTGACCCCAACGAAATCGCCAAATTCAGCCAAATCGCCGATAAATGGTGGGATAAAACGGGCGAGTTCAAACCGCTGCACGACATCAATCCCCTGCGCTTGGACTATATTGACCAACACGCCGGCTTGGCGGGCAAGACGGTGCTGGATGTGGGCTGCGGCGGCGGCATTTTGTCGGAAAGCATGGCGCGGCGCGGCGCGGCGAGCGTGTTGGGCGTGGATATGGCGGAGTTGTCGTTGAAAACCGCGCAGGCGCACGCCGATGCCGAGCGCGTGGCGAATATCGCCTATCGCTGCGTTAGCGTGGAAGATTTGGCGGCGGAGATGCCGCAGTCGTTTGACGTGGTAACGTGCATGGAAATGCTGGAACACGTGCCCGACCCCGCATCCATCATCCGCGCCTGCGCCAAGCTGGCAAAGCCTGATGGCTGGGTGTTTTTTTCCACGATTAACCGCAATCCCAAATCGTATCTGCACGCGGTGCTGGGCGCGGAATATGTGCTCAACCTTGTGCCCAAAGGCACGCACGATTGGCAAAAATTTATCACGCCATCCGAATTGGCGCGCATGGCGCGGCTGGCAGGATTGGATGTGCTGGATACGCGCGGTATGTCGTTTAACTTGCTCACGCGGCAGTATTTTTTGCAGGACGATGTGAGCGTGAACTATATGGTGGCGTGTCAAAAGGCAGCCTGAAAACGGCTGGCGCAATAAAACCGTGTTTCTGGCAAGGGAAACGCGGTTTTGCTTTGGGCTGGGTTTTAGGCAGCCTGAAAACGGTTGGGCATTCAAATATCGTATGGCACAGATTTCAACGCAATCGGTTCGGAATTTTGCGCCACCCAACGGATAGCCAGTTCGCACAGGCGGTTGGCAAGCGTGTCGTCAGTTTCGCTGATTGTGCGGCAGATATTTTCGGATTCTGCCAGTTCGTTATCAGGCAGCGGGTTACCTTGGCGCAAGTAGTTTGGCAGGGCGGCGAGCATGGCGGAGTAGCCGTGATGCCAGTTCATTTTACCGTTGCGGTAGAGTTCGCTGCGAATGCGGTCGGCAACGCGAATGGCTTCGCCTTGCACGGTGGCGGCATGACCCGAAGCGGGAACGAGCAACTGCCAAGCATAATCGTAGCGTGTTTCCCAATCATCGCCTTGCAGCACAATGGGCGAGCAGCCGTCATACAGGATACGGGCTGCGGCAGGCTTAACACCGAATAATTCGCACAGCCGCAATACGGCGGCTTCGTTGCGTGCGATATGGGGCGCAGCGGCAGGGTCGGCGCGGCGAAATTCAAAATCTTCGCTGATGCGGCGCACTAATTCCCGACTTTTGTCATTGGGAACGATGCCCGCGGCAAGCAAAATTTCGGCACTCGGCACGATATACGCAGCGTTGGCATAACCCGTTTCGCGCAGCGCGGCTTCCAGCGGGGTGTCGCCCATTTGGTTTGGCAGCGTGGGGTCAGCGCCGTGTTCCAGTAAAACGCGCAGGGCTTCGGGGTAGAAGCAGGCTTGATGCAATGGCGTGTTGCCTTGCCTATTGCGGGCGTGAATGTCCGCACCGTGCGCGAGTAATAATTGGACAGCTTGGGGGTGGATGGCGGCGGTGTGTAGCGCAGTATCGCCTGCATGATTTTGCGCGTGGATATGGGCATGGCTGGCTAAAAGCAAGGCGATTTTTTCCAGCGACTGCTGCGGGGTGTCGTCAAAACGCAAACCTTCTTCATCAAATAGTATTTGATGGGATTGTTCACTTGCTGCGTAATTTGCATGAGCAATCAGCGGCGTTTCGCCGAAACGGGCGCATTGTTCAGTATCTGCGCCGTGTTCCAGTAGCCAACGCATTTGTTCGGGCGTTAGCGCGGCAAACGAGAGTGCGGGCGTTTTCAGGCTGCCGCGCTCGGTGGCGTTAGTGTCGGTGGTGGCGAATAGTGCGGCAAATTCGGTTAGGTTGCTGCGGTAGCATAATTCGGCGAAGTCTTTGGGTAGGGTTTTCTTTTTGGGCATGGTGGTCTAGTCATTGATAATTAAGGCAGCGTGAAAACTGTTTTCAGGCTGCCTATGCTTGCTATTTCACAATCTGGTTCAACTCGCCCTTGGCATATTTACTCGCCATTTTTTCCAGCGAAACGGGCTTGATTTTATCCGCCATGCCTTCGCAGCCAAACGCTTGATAACGCGCCAAGCAAATTTGCTTCATCGCTTCCACCGTTTTGCTCAAATATTTGCGCGGGTCAAACTCGCTGGGGTTTTGCGCCATAAAGCGGCGAATCGCGCCCGTGCTGGCAAGGCGCAAGTCGGTGTCAATGTTTACTTTGCGCACGCCGTGTTTGATGCCTTCCACAATCTCTTCCACGGGCACGCCATAGGTTTCGCCAATGTCGCCGCCAAATTCGTTGATGACTTTCAGCCATTCTTGCGGCACGGAGCTGGAACCGTGCATCACGATATGCGTGTTGGGCAGCGCGGCGTGGATTTCTTTGATGCGGTCAATCCGCAGCACTTCGCCTGTGGGCGGGCGGGTGAATTTATACGCGCCGTGGCTCGTGCCCACCGCAATCGCCAGCGCGTCCACGTTGGTGTCGCGCACAAAGCGCACGGCATCGGCAACGCTGGTGAGCATTTGGTCGTGGCTCAATTTGCCTTCCGCGCCCACGCCGTCTTCTTCGCCCGCTTCGCCTGTTTCCAAGTTGCCCAATACGCCAATTTCGCCTTCCACCGACACGCCGCAAGCGTGGGAAAACTGCACCACGCGGCGGGTTACTTCGGCGTTGTATTCGTAGCTAGACGGCGTTTTGCCGTCTTCTTGCAACGAGCCATCCATCATCACCGAGCTAAACCCAAGCTGGATAGAGCGTTGGCACACATCGGGCGATGCGCCGTGGTCTTGGTGCATTACCACGGGGATATGCGGAAATTCTTCCACCGCCGCCAAAATCAGATGGCGCAAAAACGGCGCGCCTGCATATTTGCGCGCGCCTGCGGATGCTTGCACGATAACGGGGGCGTTTACTTGGTTGGCGGCTTCCATAATGGCGCGCATTTGTTCCAAATTGTTGACGTTAAATGCGGGAAGCCCGTAACTGTGTTCGGCGGCGTGGTCTAATAGTTGGCGCATGGAAACGAGTGCCATAAGATTTGCTCCTTGTGATGTAGTTGGGTGTAGGGATTTGCGGGCGAGATTATAAGGGGTTCAAAACGGGGAAACAATGGCAAGCGGGCATTTGGCAACGAAAAAAGGCAGCCTGAAACGTGGGTTTTTCGTTTTCAGGCTGCCTTTTGCGCTACATTCCACTACATTGTTGCGTGGCATGATTGTATTCGGCAATGAAATTCGGCTTCATTCATTTCGGCATAGCGTTTTCAGGCTGCCTTAAACAGACGGACAGCAGCAACATCATCACGCCTTGCTGCATAGGCAGCCTGAAAACAAGCGAAGCGCGTTTCAATGAAACCAAAACAGCAGCTTAAATCCGCTTTCAGGCTGCCTTTGCCTTTGGTTGGTTTTCCCAGCACAGGCGTTTCGCCGCCTACCACAAGCAAGGGCAAACCCTTGCAACACCATGTCGCCGTCGCCTAAACATTTCAAGCTGCCCTAATCATGCAAGGCAGCCTGAAAAGCATTACGCTACATCCGCGCGGGTGGTAATCACCTTATCAATCAAACCATAATCCGCCGCTTCTTGCGCCGACATAAAATTGTCGCGGTCGGTGTCGCGCTCAATTTGTTCCAGCGATTTGCCCGTGTGTTCTGCCAAGATTTGGTTCAATTTTTCTTTCAGTTTCAACAGCTCGCGCGCGTGAATCTCAATATCCGAAGCCTGCCCGCCCAAGCCGCCGCTAATCAACGGCTGGTGAATCATCACGCGGCTATTGGGCAGCGCAAAGCGTTTGCCCTTTGTGCCCACCGACAGCAAAAACGCGCCCATGCTCGCCGCTTGTCCCAAGCAAAGCGTTTGCACATCGGGCTTGATAAACTTCATGGTGTCGTAAATGCTCAGGCCCGCGGTAACGCTGCCGCCAGGGCTGTTGATGTAGAGATAAATGTCTTTATCGGGGTTTTCGCTTTCCAAAAACAAAAGCTGCGCCACCACCAAATTGGCGGTGTGGTCGTCTACAGGACCAATGAGAAAAATAATCCGCTCTTTAAGCAGGCGCGAATAAATGTCAAACGCGCGCTCGCCGCGTCCGCTTTGCTCAATCACGGTGGGGATTAAAGTGTTGTTTTGAATATCGGGTAACATGGTTTTTCCTAAGGTTTGCTGGGTTAAAACAAAGAGGCAGCCTGAAAACGGATAAACAATAATCGGCAGCCTGAAAGCCGCAAAAATTGCCGCAACAGCCTAACAAAAAAGCACCAAGCAATCAATCGCTTTGGTGCTTTTTGATGATGCGGTTAAGCGTTTGCGCCCATCACTTCTTCAAAGCTCAACGCTTTTTCCGTAACCTGAGCCTTGCCCAACACATAATCCACCACATTGGCTTCCACCGCCAAGTTGGTTGGACCTGCCAAGCGGCTGCGGTCTTCAAAGTACCAATCCATCACTTCTTGCGGGTCTTCGTAGCTGTCGGCAACGTCGGCAATAATGGCTTTCACTTGCTCGTCGGTGGCTTGCAATTTGAATTCTTCTACCATAGTGGGCAGCAGCAAGCCTAGGGCAACGCGTTGTTCCGCGCGTTCGGTGAACATATCCGCAGGCAAATCAAAGCTTGAAGCATCCAAGCCTTGTTGCGCGAAGTTTTGTTTCATTTCATCTGCCAAGCGTTGTGCTTCATCGCGCACAAAAACTTGTGGCAAATCAAACGAATGCGCTTTGCGCAAGGCTTCCATTACCGCTTCGGTGTTGCGTGCATCCACGCGGCGTTTCACTTCGCGGGCAACGTTTTTCTTAATTTCTTCGCGCATTTTGGCAACATCGCCATCGGCAATGCCCAAGGCTTTGGCAAAATCGGCATCCACTTCGGGCAAAATTGGCTCGGCAACGTTGTGTACGGTGATGGTGAACACGGCGGTTTTGCCTGCTACGTCTTTGCCGTGGTAATCCTCGGGGAAGTGTACTTCCACGTCTTTGCTTTCGCCTTCTTTCAAGCCCAACACGCCTGCTTCAAATTCAGGCAGCATTTCGCCGGTGCCCAGAAAAAATGGATAGTTTTTAGACGAACCGCCTGCAAAAGGCTTGCCGTCAATTTTGCCTTCAAAATCAATAATAACGCGGTCGCCATTTTGTGCTTCGCGCTCTACGCGGTTAAAGCGTGTGCGTTGTTTGCGCAAGATTTCAACAGTGTTGTCCACTTCTTTATCGCCCACTTCGGCGCTCACTTTTTCAATGGTAAGGGCAGACAAATCGCCGATTTTGATTTCGGGGAAGGTTTCGTAAGTGAACGCCACTTTTAAAGCATCAGCGCTTTCTTCGGTTTGCACGGGTTCAATTTTGGTTACAGCGGCGATGCGCAGGTTTTGCTCTTGCGCTTCTTTGTTAAATGCTTGTTGTGCCAAATCGTTTAACACGTCGTTTTGAATGCTGGCGCCATACATTTGAGCAACCATTTTCAACGGCGCTTTGCCAGGGCGAAAACCGTCAATTTTCACGCGGCGTTGCGCTTTTTTCAGCTCTTTATCGGTGGCTTCGTTGATGTCTAACCAAGGCAAAGATACGATAACTTTACGTTCCAATTTTTCTAATGTTTCAACTGCTGCGCTCATGGCTTGTCTTTCTTTCGTTGATTTTGATGGGAAAATAAAACGCGCAAGTGTATCACAAGGTTGCGTTTTTCGCATCTTTTTTGCGCTGTTTTACTGCATATCGCTTGACGTGCTGGCGGCTCACTCGCTATAATGCGCGCTTCTTTGCCCAGATGGCGGAATTGGTAGACGCGCTAGTTTCAGGTACTAGTGTCCGTAAGGACGTGGAAGTTCGAGTCTTCTTCTGGGCACCAAATTTTGAAGGACTGCTTTTGCGAGCAGTCCTTTTCTTTTGTAAGCAATCCCTTTTGTCTGTCTTCAATTTTAACGGCATCCTGCATGGTTTTGGCTTCGCAGAAGCTCGTAAACGCGCTTTCAGGCTGCCTTAACTGCTTTTGTTGCTATGAACCGAACTTCTGCCTATGCGCTGATTGCGTTGTTTACTTTGCTGTTTGTGATTTTGTTTGGCGGCAGCAGCCAGCTTGCTGCTTATCGCAATCCTGCGCCCGCGCTAATGCTCACTAGCTCTATCGTGCCGATTCCTGCCACCGCGTTCATCTATTTAAGCCTGCCTGTGTTTTTGGTGTGCGCGGCGCGGCGGCTGAATCTGGCGGCGCAATGGTTGTTCTTTTTGTTGCTGACCAGCGAGCTGCTTATCGCCAGCGTTGCGTATCAGCTTTATCCTGTTCATGTTGATTTCACCCAGCCTTACACGCCGCAAGATGGTTGGCAAACTTTGCTGCGCATCGCACACACCATCGGCATGAGCCACAACTATCTGCCTTCGCTGCATTGCGCCTTTGCCACCACCGCTGCTGCCGTGTTGCATGGTGCGATTGCGCGGCCCTATCGCCCGCTGGTTTGGCTGTATGCCGCTGCCATCAACATCAGCACGCTTACCATCCACGCTCATCATCTGCTGGATGTGTTAACGGGCAATTTGCTGGTGTTGCTGCTGTGGTATCCCGTTCGCCATTGGGCGCGGCGCAGTTTTTCGGGTTATCAAGCCCATGCGCTGTGGCTGCATAACCAGGTGCAATTTGCTCGCCGCCATCGGCGTTATGCGCTGATCAGTTTTATTTTATATAGCCAATATTGGGCGCATCCCAAGCGTAGCCGATTGATGATTGCGGGCTACTGCTTTTTGCAAGCCTATGACGATATTATGGATGGCGATCGCGCGCTGAAAAGCAGCCTGAAAAACGCTATTACGCCACAGCAACACGCCGCTGACATTATGCAGCAATGGCAGGGTTACGCGCTAAGGCAGCCTGAAAATGGAAAATATGCGTTTCAGGCTACATCGGATGGCGCTGACGCATGGGATGCGGGGCAGCCTGAAAAGCCGTTATCCGATTTGCCTGCGCTGGCGGATTTGTTTAACCAACAGCTTGCGCGACTGCCCAGCTATGCCGAAGCGCATGCCGAAGTGGCGCGATTATTGCAGCTGATGCAAGCCGATGCGGTGCGCGCGCAGACTCGCCAGCTTTATCCGCAGGCGCAGTTGCAACGGCATTTGCAGCAAACTTTTATTTCTTCGCTTAATCTGCTGTTTCATGCCCAGCAAAGCACCACGCGCGCCGAGCATATTCCGCAACTGGCGCACGCGCTGGCTTGGTGTTCCATCACGCGCGATTGGGATGATGATCTTGCGCACGGCATCATCAACATTCCTGCCGAAGTGTGGCACGCTGCTGCGCTGGTTGCCGATGAGCGTGACGGGCGCGTTATCAGCCGAAACCCCGTTATCGCTGCGTGGCTGGCTGAACAAAAACAACGCGCCGAGCAGGATTTGCGCGAAGTCTTTTTCAGGCTGCCGCAAATCAAGCGGCAAGACCCTGCTGCGGCGCAAATTATCGGCTTGTTTGCGCGTTCGGTGCGGGGGTTTGCGCGGAAGCGGTATTTGAGAAGGTTTGGGGAAGGGTAGGCTGAAAAAGGGGGGATAAGCGTGGGGTGGTTTGTTTGTAAACGTTATCCTGAGTGATTTGATAAAAGGCAGCCTGAAAATCTGAATATCAGTTTTCAGGCTGCCTTTGCGTTATTGCCAAACCACCAGCTTGGGCATCGGCTCAACTTGGTAGCCGCTTTCGCGCAGCAGCATAATCAAGCCTTGGTTGCCCACCAGATGCGCGGTGCCGACGGCAAACAAGGTGGGCTGCTTGGCGGCTTCGGCTTGGATTTTTGGCAGCCAGTTGCGGTTGCGCGCCACAATCAGCTGTTGCACAAACCAATCGGCAAGCTGTTGTTGCTGCTCGCGCGAAAGGCTGCTTTCGGGGTCAAATTCGGTGTCTTTTTGCAAAAGGGCGGGGGTTTGGACGAAATCGCCGTTGGCATAGGCTTCGGCGATGACTTTGTCGTCGTTTTTTTTCGGGCGCTGCGCCCAGTCTGCCAGCCCCGCAATCACCAGCTCTTCGGGCAGGATGCGGAAATAGGAAAGGACTTCAATGTGTTGCTCCAAATTGCCGCGCGGCTTGCGCTGCTCGGCGGCTTGGGCGGTGATGAGATTGTCCACGCCTGTTTCGGTGCTGTCGCCCGCTTCGCGCAGGCTAAGGGTGGCGAGAAAGGCTGCCCACGGGTGGTAGTGGTCTAGATTTTGGGCGAAGACTTCGGCGTTGGGGTAGGTGAGAATGCGTTTTTTCAGGGCGGCGAACGCGGGTGCGCCCAGCTTTTGCGACAGCGGCGTGTCGCTGATCATGGCTTGCATAATGCTTTGCTGCGTGCTTTCGGGGATGTCGTCGGCGACTTCGGTGATGATTTTTTGGCTTTGGTTCACCAGTTGAACAAGAGCAGGGCTGATGCGGGCGTTGGCTTTGCCGATGTGAATCGTGCCCAGCAGATAGGAATCGGGCTGCCCTGGCTTGCTGATTTTCCACAGGTTGCTTTCCAGCTTAACGCTGTGCCAGTCAAACGGGGTTTGGCTGTATTGCTTGGGCGCGGGCAGGGATGGCGCGTTGCGGGTTTTGGATTGGGATTTTGGCGCGGTAGGATTGGGTTGCCAAAATTGGATGCCGATGTTGGCAAGAATCAACAGGGCGATAAAGGCGATAAGCAGTTTAAGGTGTTTGCTGTTCATGGTTTCAGGCTGCCTTTGGGCAGCGGAGTTATTCACGATGATAGGGATGGTTGTTCAAAATGGATACGGCGCGATAGAGCTGCTCGGTGAGCAACACGCGCACCATGCCGTGCGGCAGGGTTAGGCTGGATAGGCGCAGCATCAGGTGGGCGCGTTGTTTGAGCGCGTCGGTCATGCCGTCTGCGCCGCCAATCACGAAGCAGGGGTGGATGCCGTTTTGCTGCCATTGGCGCAGGTGTTCGGCAAGTTCCATGGATGTGGGGGCTTTGCCGCGCTCGTCTAACACGATGAGATGGGCGTTGGCGGGCAGGGCTTCTAGGATGCGTTTTTCTTCGGCTGCCATGCCTTGCGCGCTGCTGATGCCTGCGCCGCGTTTTTCGGGTTTGATTTCTTTTAGGGTGTAGTGGATGTCGCGCCCGAAGCGTTTGCTGTATTCGTTTACGGCTTCGGTTACCCAATGGGGCATTTTGGTGCCGACGGCTAGGATGGTGATGTTCATGGTGGTTTTATTGGGGGATTAGGTGGGATGAGGCAGCCTGAAAAGGGTTTTACTGTCTTTCAGGCTGCCTTTGCGTTTAATCGTCGTGTTGATTGCTTGCCATCAGCATCAACATGATGATGTTGTTCACCGTGTTGGCGATGATGGGGTGGGTGCCTTCGTAGGTTTCCAGAAAGATGGCAAGCGCTTGGTGTAGCTGGGCGATGGCTTGTTCTAGCTGATTGGTTTGCAGATTGTGGTAGGCATGGCGGCAAAGGTATTTGGCGTAGAACGGATGCTCTGTGCCCACGCCTTGGGCAAGGCGTTGCTCGGCTTGGCGATAGTGTTGTGCGGCTTCGGGGTATTGTTGCAGCGCGTCGTAGGTGGCGGCGAGTTCGCTGTGGGCGTGGGCGATGGTGGGATGATGGGGCGCGGCGGTGTGTTCTAGCGTTTGCACGGTGTGTTGCAGGATGGATAGGGCTTCGGGGGCGTGGTTTTGCTGGCGATAGATGCAGGCTGCGTGGGTGTAGGCTTGCGCGGTTTGTGGATGGTTCATGCCGTGGATGCGTTCAAATTGGGCGGCGGCTTGTTCGTAATGATGCAGAGCTTGGGCAAGGTTTTCTTGAACGTAGTAGCTGTTGCCCAGATCGTCGTGAATGTGCGCGATTTGCTCGGCTTCGTGGGCAAGGCTTAGGGCTTCTTGTTGGCTTTGCTGGGCTTCGCTGCCGTTGCCAGCGTGGAGTTGGTTTTTGCCAAGCAGGTTGAGCGCTTGGGCAAGGGCGGTGGGATCGCTGTGTTGGCGTTGAATGTGCACGGCCTGTTTGAGCAGGGGTTCGGCGGCGGCGTAATCGCCGTTGGCGGTGTGCCATGCGCCGAGATTGAGCAGGCTTTGGGCGTGTTGGGGGCTGGTTTCGCCGTGGCTGTGTTGGGTGTGGTTGTGGATGTCTTGCAGCTCTTGGGCGAGTTGTTGGTGTTGGTAGTTTTGGATTTGGCTGAGATGGCGTTGTTGTTGGGCTTTGAGCTGGCGTGGGGTCATGGTGGGGGTGGGTGGGCAGCCTGAAATGGGGTTTGTGTATCAAGCGGTAAATGGTTTTGGGATAGACGGTTTTCAGGCTGCCTAATGTGTGTTTAGGCAGCCTGAAAAATGTTTAGGGTTTAGTTATCGGCAGCGTGCCAGGGTTTGGCTGCGCCTGTGTGGAATTGGGGTTTTTCGCCGCCCCATAGGGCTTCTATGTCGTAGTAATCGCGCACGGCTGGGAGCATGACGTGGATGATGAGATCGTCGGCATCCACCAATGCCCATTCGCCGCTGTCTTGCCCTTCGCTGCTCAGGATGGTGTAGCCCGCTTCTTTTAAATCAACGGCAACGTTGTTGGCAAGGGCTTTGACTTGGCGGGTGGAATCGCCGCTGGCAATAATCATGCGGGCGAAAAGGGAAGTTTTGTCGCTGGTGTTGAGCACGACGATGTCTTTGGCTTTGATGTCTTCTAGCGCGTTGACGGCGATGGCGGTCATTTGTTCTAGGTTGGGATGTTCTTGTTCGGTCATGTTGTAATGTCTTTTATGGGTGGAAAATGGGCGAATTATACTGAATTTGTGGGGGCTTATGTGGCAGCCTGAAAAGGGGGAGTTACGAGATGGGCGTTGGTTACGCTGAAATTTGCTGCGCTCGTTTTAGCTTCGCAACTTCGCTTCGCTACGCAGGCTGCCTTGGATGGTTTTAGCGTTGTTCTTGTTTGCGAATGAGATACATCGCCCAGCAGCCAAATGCGGCGGTGGGTAAGATGGCGGAAAGCATGGCGGGCACGCCATAAAGCTGGGTGGTGAAGCCAAATAGTCGCCCGGTGAAGAAGAACAGCAGCCCAAGGCAGATGCCGCCAAAAAGTTTTAAGCCCATGTTGCTGTGTCGCCCTGAATTGGGGGTGAAGGCAAGGGCAACCAGCGCCATAACGATGGTGGCGATGGGATAGATGAGTTTGTTCCACCATGCCACATCGTAGGCTTGGGTTTGCTGGTGGTTTTCTTTGAGATAGCGGATGTATTGCGTGAGCGCGGTGAAGCTCATTTGCTCGGGTTTAACTAATAATACGTTGAGCAAAGGCTTGCCGATGTCGGTTTGCCATTCGCGTTCGGCTTGCTGCTGGGGCAGGGCGTGGTTGTCGGCTAGGGTGGTGCTGTGGGCGTTGTGCAGCTGCCATTTGCCGTTGTTTACGGTGGCTTTTTCGGCGCTGATGGCTTCGGTGAGCTGGAATTGGTCGTTGTATTGCCAGATTTTGATGCCAACTAGGGTGTTGTCGGGCAACATGGATGCGACGTTAATCATGCTGCCTTGTTGTTTAATCCAAACGCTGTTGTGGGTGGCAACCACTTGCCCTGCGCGGGCGTTGGCTTTCATTTCGTCGCCACGGCGGCTCAGTTCGGGCGCAAGCCATTCACCGAGCAACACGGTAACAACGGCAAAAATAGCGCTGAATTTAACGATGATGCCGATGATGTTGGCGGTGGATAAGCCGCTGGTTTTAATCACCGCCAGCTCGCTGTTGTTGGCAAGTTGGTTAAGCGCGATTAAGCCGCCGATGAGCGTGGCAAGCGGCATCAGCTGGTAGGCGCGGGCGGGCATTTGCATCAGGATGTATTGGATTGCTACCCATAAGGTGTATTGGTTTTGCCCAACCACGCTGGTTTCGCTGATTAGGTCAATAAAGCTGTATAGCGCGAGAATGGCAAACAGCGCGTAGCAAGAAGCGATGGCGAGACGTTTGATGAGATAGCGGGTGATTAGGTTCATGGTGGTGATGGGGTTTTCAGGCTGCATGAGATGGCAAAGGCAGCCTGAAAAACGGTTTTAAGTTGAATAATCATAAAAAGGGATTTCCAGGCTGCATTGAGATAGCAAAGGCAGCCTGAAAACAGGGTAGGGCGTTTATCGCCCCAGCAGCGCGGCTTTTAAGCCCTGCCAAAATGGCTGCGCGGGCATGGAGCGCATCCGCAGCAACACGCCAATGCAAACCAGCATCAGCAAGTGCATCGGCAGCAAGCCCAGCCAAAAATTAATTTTGCCGTCTTCCACCGCATCGCGCAGCAGGGTTAAGCCGTTTTGGTAAACCAGAAAAAAGCCCACGGCAAGCAAAACGTGATACGAATTGCCTGAGCGCGTGTTGAAATACGACAGCGGAATCGCCAGCAAGCTCAGCAGCACCACGGTAATCGGCAGCGACACGCGCCACATCAGCTCGGCTTGGTATTGCGGATTATTGCTGCCTAGCAATTGCGCGGTCGGCACGGTGCGGCGGTGGTCAATCGGGTCCACCACTTTGGGCGTGGTGTTGATGATGAGATTGAGTTCTTGAAACGACACTTGGTCAAAATCGCCGCGCCCCGCGATGCCGCTGTAACGATAGCCATTGGTGAGCACCAGCGTGCGCTTGTTGTTAGACAAATCAAAACGCCCTTCCTTGGCAAACACCACGCTATCGCGCCCCGTTTCGTCTATATCGCGGATAAACAGGTTTTTCATGATGCCGCCATCGGTGTCAAACGTTTCCACAAAATACACGCGCCCATCTTTTTTGCCCAATTCGCTAAACGTGCCCGCTTGCACCAGCGACAAATTTTGCTTTTGCTTCAAGATTTCGGCGTATTCTCGGCTGCGGTATTCCGCCCACGGCAACACCGAAATCTGCATCACCGCCACCAATATCGCCAACGGCAGCGCAAAGGTGAGCACAGGGCGTATCCATTTTTTCAACCCCAAGCCGCTGGACAACCAAATCGCCATCTCGCTATCGCGCCAAAAGCGCGTGAGCACGGTGAGTGTGCTGATGTATGCCGTTAAAACCAGCAGCAGCGGGGTCATGCCCAGCGTCCAAAAGCCGATTAGCGTGGCAACAGCATCCACGGCAACGCGCCCATCGGCAGCGCGCCCGAGCATATTGATGCCTTGCGTGAACACAAGTATCGCCAGCACCACAAAAAAGATGGCGATGGCGGTGAGCGTGGTTTCTTTGATGAATTGACGATGATAAATCATGGGATGTTTGGGCTATTTTGCGTAAGGGTGGAATTGTAACGGTAAATTGGCTTTTCAGGCTGCCTTTGTTGCGCCCGATGGCATTAAGGCAGCCTGAAAACCTTGTTGCCCCATTTTCCCCCAAGCGCAGAAATAAAGGTTCTATGCTAAAATCGCGCGTTTCAAAGCAAATATCCATTGGAGACAACCATGGCTGGACACAGCAAATGGGCAAATATTCAACACAAAAAAGCCCGCGTAGATGCCCAACGCGGCAAAATTTTCACCAAATTGATTAAAGAAATCACCGTAGCCGCCAAGCAAGGCGGTGGCGACCCCGCATCCAA
>CAUSAG010000014.1:0-58374 GCA_963529665.1 uncultured Kingella sp. | reverse complement strand
TTAATTTTCCACTTCTGATAGAGCGGTCATTATTATTACCGGTAATGTTGTTGATGTTGGTGGACGTCAGGGTAACGGTATCGCCATTATTGACCAAAGCCTGGCCAACTTTGTTGTCGTTTGCGGCTGCAGTGTAAACACCCATGTCGCAGCTTCCGCCGCTGGCGACTGTGCTGCCGTCGCCGCAAGTAGAGGCTTGCGCCGACAGGGAAGCCAAGCTTGCGCCCATAATGGCGGCAGATGCCAGCAGTTTGCCGGTGCTCGTGCGTGAAGATTTTTTGCGGCCGCGTTTATCCAGTTCGGAGCACACCACCCAAGTGCCGTGCTCTTCCGAGTATACAACGTTATAAATTTTATTCATCGATATTGCTCCAAGTTATGACATACGTCGAAACGGTAAAGATTTGCAAGAAGTTTTGGCAACTTCCAAACCTCTGCAAAATAAAATAACCGCAAATTTTATCATGTGATTGGCAATTTTTAAAAATAATATTGTCAAATTTCGATAAAAACTATCCATGCCGATTTGGATTTTTTATGAAAAGTCAGAAAAAATAGTTGGTGAATGTTGCGTTGATGAGGGTTTGGCAGGGGAGAATTTTCAAAAAAAGCATTATTTGCATAATAAGAGACCTTTGCAAAAAAGCCTTTCCTCCGACAGCCGAAACCCAAATACAGGTTTTCGGCTGTCGGAGGAAAGGCTTTTTTGCAAAGGCCTCAGGCAGCCTGAAAATGGATTTTGCGAAGCCAAAACGCTTCTCGCCATTTTCAGGCTGCCTATTTTCAGGCTGCCCTAGATTGCCTAACTATCCGCACCCGCATCATCTTTTGCTTTTTGCCGCTCCGCTAAGCGCCGCTGGCGTTCTCGCTGCTGAATTTTGCGAATCAACCACAACTTCGTCCGAATCTTCACATCGTAGCCCACCGAGCCCGCGCCCAGCAAAAACAGCAGCAGCGCAACGGGCAGCGTGAAGTAATAGCCCACCGTGCGATAGCCATACGCGCCGATTACGCCGCCGATGATAAAACAGCTAATCATGCCCACCAGCAAATACATTTTAGGGCGGTTCACTTTCACATCAGGCAATTTCGGATGGCTTTCTTTGCTGTAATACAACGCCTTGGCAATCTCAATCCCCAAATCCGTTGTTGAGCCCGTCATGTGCGTTGCCCGAATCAGGCTGCCTGAAAGCAGGCTCATCACTGCGTTGTGAATCCCCATGATGTAGCAAAGCAGCAAAAACGTTGGCGGCAACATCGCCGCGCCCACGCTAGAGAGCGCAAAACCAAACACCGCAAACAGCAACAGCAAAACCGCTTCAATCCACAACGGCAAACCATAACAACTGCGAAAACGAAGCCGTTTGCCCCAAAGAATCGTTAAATTCGCCGTGATGCTGCCGCACAAAAAACACAGCGCGCCCATCAGAGCCGCCAAAGCCGTATGCCATTCGTGCAACACAATGCTATCCGCCACGCGCGATAGCGAGCCCGTAACGTGCGAAGTGTAGCTTGCCACCGCAAAAAATCCGCCTGCGTTAATCGCGCCCGCCGAAAACGCCATCATGTAGCCCAAGCGGCGAAAGCGGGCATCAGTAATCGTGTGGTCATGCAAATAAGGCTTATCGGCTTGCCAAAAGGGATGATGGTGAACAATGCGGCGTTGCGCGCGTTTGGAGTGCAGCATAATGGCGAAAATGGGCGTTAAAAAATGTTGCCAAGTATAGCAAAGCCCAGTGTTTTCCCTCGAATGGCAGCCTGAAAATCACCCGCGATTGTGGCAAAAATTGCACGGCATCCCACTTTCAGGCTGCCTATAAAGCGGTAAACAAAAAGGACTAAATCTGCTTAGCTGCTTTTGCTTAATTCTTTACACAATCATACAAAGTCATAACGTTTATAAAGATTTGTTCACTTGATTTATATCAAACGAAAAGGGGGTGAAGACTTCTAAAATATGCATGTTTCTAAATACAACAAACCATTGCTAATAGGACAAACCAATATGTCTCGCCAAACGGTCTCAACCGCACACCATCTCTATCAAAAAATCGCCTTCTTTCTGCTCGCAATATGTACGCTACTCATTTTGGCGATGCCTGCACAAGCCGAGCGACTCCCCGATTTAATTAACAAAGTTAAACCAGCCGACGTATTCCCCAACGCCACGCGCTTTGGCGCGCCCGAGGGCAAGCCGATGACAGCGAAAGTGTACGAGGGCGACAAAGAAGTCGGCGTGGTGTACATCACATCCGATGTCGTCAGCACGCGCGGCTATTCCAGCAAACCGATTGACACTATTGTGGCGCTGGATAACGAAGGCACGATTAAAGGCGCGAAAATGCTGGAACACCACGAGCCGATTTTGCTGATTGGCATTCCGCGCTCCAAAGTGGACACCTTTATTGATGGCTACATCGGCATGAATCCGACCAAGAATCCGCCGCAAGCAGGCGCAACGCCATCGCCCATCGTAACAGGCGCAACCGTTACCGTGGTAGTGATTGGCGACAGCATCGTGCGTTCCGCGCGGATTATCACCGCCGAGTTGGCGAAACAAAGCGGCAAAGCCCCCGCCGCCGCAGCGAACGCCGCCGTGCAAACCCGTCCGCATCGTTTGCCCAATATGGACAAACAAGACATCTTGTCGTGGCAACAATTATTAGACCAAGGCGCGGTTGCCAAGCTGCACATCAGCATCGGCGAAGCCAACAAAATGTTGGAACAAAACAACCCCGCCGCCGCCGAAAAACCCGAACCAGGCAACCCCGAAGACACGTTTATCAACCTCTACACCGCCGTGGTGTCGCAGCCCTCCATCGGCAAAAGCCTGTTGGGCGAACAAGGCTACGAGCGACTTAAAGGCAGCCTGAAACCCGACCAAGCCGCAATTATCGTGGCAGGCGAAGGCGTGTATTCATGGAAAGGTTCGGGCTATGTGCGCGGTGGTATTTTTGACCGCATTGAGCTGGTGCAAAACGATAACGGCTTCCGTTTTACCGACGCGCAACACACCCGCTTGCTCAAACTAGAAGCCGCAGGCGCGCCCGAGTTTAAAGAAGTGTCGCTGTTTGTGATTCCCGAAAACGAAAAACTGGATGCCGCCGAGCCTTGGCACTTGCAATTGGTGGTGCAACGCGAAGTAAGCGTGCAAAACAAAGCGTTTGTTACCGTTGATTTGAACTACTTGCTGCCCAAAGAATTTACCGTGGACGATCCCAATGGCGAGCCCGTGGTGATTGATACGCCTGCGCCCGTTCAGGCTGCTTCTGCGGCGGGCAACGCAACAGCCGCCAACGCAAGCGCACCCGCTGGCGACATCGCCACCGCCGATGCCAGCGCGGAAGACAACCCGCAGCGCATGATTTGGAAACGCTTGTGGTGGGAAAAACGCTTTCACGTTGCCGCCATCGCCGTAATGCTGCTGATTTTGAGTGCCGTGTTCTTTTTCCAAGATACATTGGTTAAACACGAAAAATTCTTTAACCGCTTCCGTTTGGCGTATTTAACGGTAACACTGGTGTATGTGGGCTGGTATTTGCACGCGCAGCTATCTGTTGTAAACGTGATGACATTCACATCATCCTTAATCACAGGATTTAGCTGGGATTATTTCTTGATGGATCCGTTTGTCTTCACGCTGTGGAGTGCCACCGCCATCGGTATGCTGCTTTGGGGGCGCGGCGCATTCTGTGGCTGGCTGTGTCCATTTGGCGCATTGCAAGAAATCGCCTGCGCGATTGGCAAAAAGTTTGGCATCAAACAATATTTAGTGCCTTTTGGCGTTCATACCCGCCTAACAGCGTTAAAATATGTTATCTTTATGGTACTTTTTGGTATATCGCTATACGACTTAGGTACAGCTGAGAAGTTTGCAGAAGTAGAACCTTTTAAAACCGCCATCATTTTGCATTTTGTGCGCGAGTGGTATTTCGTGATTTTTGCGGCATCGTTGGTTATCGGTAGCTTATTTATTGAACGCTTTTTCTGTCGTTATCTTTGCCCATTGGGCGCGGCGATGGCGATTCCCGCCAAATTGCGTATTTTTGACTGGTTGCGCCGTTATCCCATGTGTGGCAACCCCTGCCAAATTTGTAATCACGAATGCCCTGTGCAAGCGATTGCGCCCGAAGGCGACATCAATCCCAACGAGTGTATCCAATGCTTGCATTGCCAAGTGATGTATAACCACCAAACCCGTTGCCCGCAAGTGGTGGCAACCAACAAGAAAAAAGCCAAACAAGCCGCTGCCAAAGCGGAATTGGCAGCACAGCAAGCTCCAAGCGAACCGCAAGAGCAGGTTGTGCAATTTGTGAAGAATCCGAAAAAAGCGGATTAGGTTTTCAGGCTGCCTTTGCTACACAAACCCAACCCAAAATAGGCAGCCTGAAAACCTACAACAGGCATCTCTCTCCTGTTTCTATTTAACCCAACACTCTTTTAGGAGTTATAACTATGTCAGACAATAAACTCAGTCGCCGCAAATTTTTAGGTACTGCTGCTGCATCAGGCGTGGGCTTGATGGGCTTGGCAGCTTGTTCTGGTGGCGCGCAAAGCGGCGGCAACGCGCCTGCTTCCGCTGCACACGCAGGTGCTTCTAATGCTGCGCCCGCTGCATCTGGCGCAACCGTTGCCGCCACCACCAACGCCGAAGGCGGTTTGAACTACCACGTTGGCCCAGGCGAGCTAGACCAATACTACGGCTTCCTATCAGGCGGTCAATCAGGCGAAATGCGCATTATCGGCGTGCCTTCTATGCGCGAGTTGATTCGCGTGCCCGTGTTTAACATGGACAGCGCAACAGGCTGGGGTCGCACTAACGAAAGCCGCAAAATCTTGAACGCTGGTTTAACCGAAGGCACACGCGAATTTTTGAAAAAATCCAATATGCCTTGCTACCCCAATGGCGACTTGCACCACCCGCACATGTCGTTCACCGACGGCACATACGATGGCCGCTATGTGTATGCCAACGATAAAGCCAACAACCGCGTTTGCCGTATCCGTTGCGATGTGATGAAAACCGACAAAATCACCGAAATTCCAAACGCGTCAGGCATCCACGGCTTGCGCCCACAACGTTATCCCAAAACAGGCTACGTTTTTGCCAACGGCGAACACATCGTGCCCGTGCCCAACAACGGCACCATGCTGGATGACCCCGCTAAAAACTACTGGGCAATCTACACCGCATTAAACGGCGAAACCATGGAAATTGCATGGCAAGTGATGGTGGATGGTAACTTGGATAACGGCGATGCCGACTACCAAGGCAAATACTCTTTTGCGACTTGCTATAACTCTGAAAAAGGCGGCACCGTAACCGAAGCATCTGCCAACGAGCAAGACTGGTGCGTAGTGTTTGACTTGAAAGCGATTGAAGCAGGCATTGAAGCGGGCGATTTCAAAGAAATTAACGGCGTGAAAGTGTTGGATGGTCGCTTCCAAGCGAAAAGCAAATACACGCGCTACATCCCCGTGCCCAACTCGCCACACGGCTGTAACGCATCGCCCGATGGCAACTACATCATGCTCAACGGCAAATTGTCGCCAACCGTAACCGTGTTGGACGTGCGCAAATTGGATGATTTGTTCGCAGGCAAAATCAAAGAGCGCGATGTGGTGGTTGCCGAGCCTAAACTGGGTCTGGGCCCACTCCATACTGCGTTTGACGGTCGTGGCAATGCCTACACCACCTTGTTCATTGACAGCCAAATGGTGAAATGGAACATTGATAAAGCCATCGCAGCTTATGCTGAGAAGAGCGAAAAAGACGATTACATCGTGCAAAAATTGGATGTTCACTACCAACCTGGTCATAACCACACCACCATGGGCGAAACCAAAGAAGCCGATGGTAAATGGTTGGTATCTTTGAACAAATTCTCAAAAGACCGTTTCTTGAACGTAGGTCCTTTGAAAGCCGAATGCGACCAATTGATTGACATCTCCGGCGATGAAATGAAATTGGTACACGATAACCCAACTTTTGCCGAGCCACACGATTTGATGTTGGTGGCGGCCAGCAAACTCAACCCCAACAAAACTTGGGATCGTAAAGATCCTTGGATGTGGGAAGATGCTGTTGAGCAAGCCAAAAAAGACGGCGTGGAATTGGAAAAAGCCAAAAATGTTATCCGTGAAGGCAACAAAGTTCGCGTGTATATGACTGCGATTGCGCCTGCGTTCAGTGTTCCTGCATTTGAAGTGTATGAAGGCGACGAAGTTACCGTGTATGTAACCAACATGGAAACGATTGAAGACTTGACACACGGCTTCACGCTGGAAGAACACGGTATTGCGATGGAAATCAGCGCGCAAGCCACGGCTTCTGTTACCTTCACTGCAAACCGTGTGGGCGTTTACTGGTACTACTGCCAATGGTTCTGCCACGCATTGCACATGGAAATGTCTGGCCGCATGATTGTTCACAAAAAAGGCGAAGCGTTCTTGGGCGAAGAAGGGCTGAGCAAAAACAGCACGCCTGTAAACATCTTCCACCCAGAAGGCGCACCTGCCGCAGCTGCTTCTGCGCCAGCAGCTAAACCTGTTGATGCTTCTAAACCTGCCGAAGCGTCTACCGCTGCCGCATCTGCTGCAAAATAATCGCGTAATGTGATTTTGGCTCATTCGGTTATCTGATTTGATAGCCGAATGAGCTATTTTCCCAAGTAGGGAAGCGAATTGTTCAATATACTTCATTGCCAACATGGTTTCAGGCAGCCTGAAAACGTGTTGTGTTTTGTTAGCATTGCCATGTTTTAATCGGTAGGCAGCCTGAAAATAAGGGCGAGCCTTTTGCAGTTTTCAGGCTGCCTACCGATTAAAACAACACCCCATTCAGGGCAGCCTGAAAACGCACACAAATGAAATCAACACACATTGCCACTGCCATCGCCTTATCCCTGTCGTTTTGGGCAGCATCCAGCCAAGCTGCAGTTATCCAAATTGGCGCGGGCGCAGATTTGCAAGCCGCGATAGACCAAGCCCAAGATGGCGACACGTTGCGCCTTGCGGCGGGCACATACACGGGCAAAATCATCATCAACAAGCCGCTCACGCTAGAAGGCAGCGACAAGCGCGATGCCATTATTCAAGGCGATCGCACGGGGCGCACCATCAGCGTGATGGCGCCCAATGTAACCATCAAACACATCACCGTAACCAAATCAGGCATCAGCCTGCCCAATATGGACGCGGGTATTTTTTTAGACAAAGCTGCCGATAGCGCCCACATCGTTGAAAACAATATTTTGGATAACTCGGTGGGCGTGTATCTTTGGGGCGCGCCCAATGCTTTGGTGGAGCGCAACACCATCATCGGAAACAAAGAATTGCGCGAAAACGAGCGTGGCAATGGCGTAACCGTGTGGAACGCGCCCAATTCCAAAGTCATCTACAACGACATTTCGCACGGGCGCGACGGCATTTTTTCCAACGCCAGCAATTTCAATACGTTTAGCCACAACCATTTCCACGATTTGCGCTACGGCGTGCATTATATGTACACCAACGACAGCCAAATTGAAGGCAACATCGTATCCAACAGCAAAATCGGCTATGCCATCATGTTTTCCACCAACATCAAGCTGCGTGACAACGTTTCCTACAACAATATAGACCAAGGCATCATGCTGAACTACACCAACGAATCCATTATCGTTGGCAATGCGGTGGAGAAATCGCCCAAATGCGTGTATCTCTACAACGCCAATAACAACCAATTCACCAACAACCATTTTGAAGGCTGCGAAATGGGCATCCATTTTTCAGGCGCGGCAGAAGGCAACACCATCCGAGAAAATGCCTTTGTGAACAACCACATCCAGATTAAATACGTTGGCACGCGTTTTATGGATTGGGCAGACGGCGGCAAAGGCAATTATTGGAGCGACAACAGCGCGTTTGACCTAGATGGCGACGGCATCGCCGACACGGCATACAAGCCCAACAACATCACCGACCAAATCCTATGGCGCGCGCCATCTGCCCGCCTGCTGATGAACAGCCCTGCGGTGAGCATTGTAAAATGGGCGCAACAAGAATTTCCTGCCATCTTGCCTGGCGGCATGACCGATAGCCGCCCCTTGATGGTGATGCCCGAGACGCCTGCCTTGCTGCGTTTGCGCGAAATACGGGCAAAAGAAAAAGGCACCGCCTGATGATTTTCAGGCTGCCTTAAAGCGCACACACAATAAAGGCAGCCTGAAAACGGCAAACCGCATAAAGCATTGCCCAGCCCATTTAGGCAGCCTGAAAACCCTTTATCACATGAGCAAAACATGACCACACATCTCGTTCTATCCAAAGTAACCAAACAATACGGCACGCAAAAAGCCGTAAACGAAGTTGATTTAACCTTAGAAGCAGGCGAATGCGTTGGCTTGGCGGGGCATAATGGCGCGGGCAAATCCACCATGATGAAGCTGATACTCGGCTTAATCCATCCCACCCAAGGCAGCGTAACCCTATTTGGCGAAAACGTATCGGGCAGCCGCGCCGCCGAAATCCGCCGCAAAATTGGCTATTTGCCCGAAATCGTTGCCCTGCATCCGAGCTTAACGGGCAAAGAAACCATGGATTTTTACGCCAAGCTTAAAGGCGTGGACACCAAAGGCAATCACGCCTTGCTGGAACGGGTGGGCATTGCTCAATCGGCGCATAAGCGCGTGGGTGCGTATTCCAAAGGGATGCGGCAGCGGCTGGCGCTTGCCCAAGCCTTGCTTGGCGCGCCGCAAGTTTTGTTGTTTGACGAACCCACCACAGGGCTAGACCCCGCTTCGCGCCAATTGTTTTACCAAATTGTGCACGAGCTGAAAACCCAAGGCGCAACTGTGTTGCTGTGCACCCACGCGCTTGCCGAGCTGGATGGACACGCCGATCGCGTGGTGGTGATGAAAAATGGCAGAAAGCTGGCGGATGGCAATATGCGCGAATTGCAAGTGCAAAGTGGTCTGCCTGTGAGCATCAATGTAAAACTGGTGCGCGAAACCGCGTTGCCAAAGCATTGGTACAGCGTGCCCGATAGCCCGAATCGCTACATCAGCGAATGCCAAGCCAACGAAAAAGCCGCGCGCATCCAAGAGCTGGGCAGCTTGGATAACATCGCTGAAATTGACATCCACACCCCCACATTAGACGAAGTGTATGCCGAGTTTTTAAAACGCGAAGATGTGTAAACCATCTCGGCAGATGCCAAAGGCAGCCTGAAAACGAGCGAAGCGAGTTTCAGCGAAGCTAAAACGCCATGCCTTGCCACACCGCACACACCATCCCAAAGGAAACTCATGTCCCCCACCCTTATCATCGCTCAAAAAGAAATCCGCGATAATCTCCGCAACCGCTGGGTGCTTGCCGCCACCATTTTGATGTTTGCCCTTGCCCTTGCGCTGGGTTTTATGGGCAGCACGCCCACCGGCAGCGTGAAAGTGGATCCGCTCACCGTAACCGTGGTGAGCCTATCTAGCTTGTCTATTTTTTTGGTGCCGCTGATTGCCATGCTGATGTCGTATGACGCGCTCATCGGCGAAATTGAACGCGGCACAATGGCGCTGCTGCTAAGCTATCCCATCTCGCGCTGGCAGATTTTGGTGGGCAAGTTTATTGGGCATACCATTTTGCTTTCGGTTGCCACCACCATTGGCTATGGTGCGGCGGGGCTGATTTTGCAATGGCAGTTTGGCGGTTTTCAGGCTGCCGCATGGAAGCCGTTTTTCTTGCTGATTGTTGCCAGCATTTTGCTGGGCGCGGCGTTTTTGTCGCTGGGCTATTTGATTAGCGCGAAAGTGAAAGAGCGTGGCACAGCGGCTGGTCTGGCGATTGGCGTGTGGCTGTTTTTTGTGGTGATTTTTGATATGGCGTTGCTGGGCATTTTGGTTGCCGATAGCAAACACCGCATCACTGCCAAGCTGTTGGAAAACGTGTTGTTGTTTAACCCCACCGACATCTATCGCCTGCTGAACCTAACAGGCTTTGAAAACACCGCCATGTATTCGGGTATGGCGGGGTTGAGCGGGCAAATTGGTTTGACCAAAACTGTGCTTGTTGCCGCGCAAATTGGCTGGATTGTTGTGCCTTTTGCGCTGGCAGCATGGTTGTTTAGCCGCAGGCAAATTTAGCGCAAAGGCAGCCTGAAAACGTTTATCCGAAAGGAGCGAATATGTGGCAGCAAATCAAAACCAGCTACCGCCAATGGCGCGAAGAAATGGGCGAGCGCTGGCGCTACTACTGGCACATGACCCGCTACGCATGGCGTACCATCATCGTTATCTCGCTGCTGATGGGGTTTGCCAGCCGCATCACGTTTTTGGACTTTTTAGACGACTGGATTTTCGGCATCGGCAGCTTTATCAATTTGCTGTGCATAGCCTATCTTTGTTTTATTTATGAGAACACGGCGCATCGCCCCGAAGACTGGGAAGATTTTAAATAGCCCGTTCCGATTGCCCATCTTGTTTTCAGGCTGCCTTAGGCAGTTTGCAAAGGCAGCCTGAAAACGCCCCTTGCTGATTATCCCACCTTGCAACCACACTCCTAGCCACTCAGGCAGCCTGAAACCCAATCCTGCACACAAGGAATCCCATCATGAAAAAACTTCTCGCCACCTTATTGCTTGCCACTGCCCTAGCCGCTTGCGGCGGCGAAAGCAGCAACAGCGCCGAAAACAAACCGCAGCCCCAAGCCATCAGCGATGATGCCAAAGGCTATTACTGCACCATGAATCTGCCCGAACACAACGGGCCCAAAGCGCAAATCTTCCTAGAAAGCAAGCCAGGCGAAGCGTTGTGGTTCTCCACCGTAACCCAAATTTTCAACTTTGTGCGCCACCCAGGCGAACCCAAAGACATCGCCGCCATTTATGTAACCGATATGAGCAACGCCACCGACGACGAATGGCACAAACCCTTCACCAACAACGCCAAATGGATAGATGCCAAAACCGCCAATTATGTGATTGAAAGCAACTACATCGGCGGCATGGGCACGCAAGATGCCATCCCGTTTTCCGATATGGCAAAAGCGCAAGAATTTGTGAACAAAAACGGCGGGCGCATCGTGAAATTTGACGACGTGCCAGACAGCTTTATCTACGCCAACCCCGTGCTTGGCACCGCCGCCAAAACTGGCAATCCTGCCAGCGCACCTGTTGCGCCATCTGCGCCCGTGCATAACCATGCCATGCCGCCTGCCGCATCTGCCAATCATTAAGCCTTTTCAGGCTGCCTTATGCCAAGCTGCAAAGGCAGCCTGAAAACGCCGCCAACGTTAAAACACTTGTATCAAAGGACACAATCATGCTTACCCGCCGCCGCTTTATCCGCATCACCGCTGCCACCACCGCCAGCGCATTGCTGCCGCTCTCCCGCGCCCAAACCGCCGATAGCGCCATCAAGCCCGCCCTATGGCAAGGCGTTGCGCTTGGCTCAGGCGCAGAACTTCGCCTGTATCATCCCAACCCTGCCGTTGCCCAAAGCCTGATTAAACGCAGCATCGACGAAGTGAGCCGCCTAGAAAAAGTATTCAGCCTGTATCGCGACGACAGCCAAATCAAACAGCTCAACCGCACAGGCAGCCTGAAAAACCCATCCCCCGATTTGCTTGCCGTGTTGAGCCAAAGCCGCTATGTGCACCAGCTCACCCAAGGCGCGTTTGACCCCACCGTGCAAAGCCTGTGGAATCTCTATGCCGAATGGTTCAGCAAACACCCCAACAGCAAAACACCGCCGCCCCATATCGCCGCCGCGGTTAAACACATCGGCTTGCAACACGTTCAATTTAGCAACAGCGAAGTTCGCTTCACCCAACCCAAAATGGGCATCACGCTCAACGGCATCGCCCAAGGCTACATCACCGACCGCGTTACCCAGCTGTTAGAAAAAGCAGGGCTTGCCCACGCCATCGTTGATTTGGGCGAACTGCGCCACCTAGACCCGCAGCACCAACACCCCGAGCAAGCCAGCGTGCGCGACCCCAAAAACGAAAAAGGCACGCTGTTCCAAATCCCGCTAGACAACCAAGCCCTTGCCACATCAGGCGGCTACGGCACGCATTTTGACCAAGCAGGGCAGTTCACTCATCTATTCAACCCCAAAACAGGCGGCAGCAGCCCGCGCTATCAAAGCATCAGCGTGCGCGCCAACCAAGCCGCCCTTGCCGATGCGCTGTCCACTGCCTTTGCCGTGAGCAGCGAAAGCGTTATCCAAAACGCGGTAAAACAACGCGGCGACATCAAAGCATGGGTGATTGCGCTGGATGGCAAAGTGAAAACATACGGCTAAAACTATTTGCCCACATTCCACCCTTTTACACAGCAAAGGCAGCCTGAAACCCATTTTCAGGCTGCCAATTTATCCTTATCCACCCCAATATGACCGCAAACAAACCCAGCAAACGCCCCATCAGCGGCGTTCTTTTGCTAGACAAACCGCTCAACCTATCCAGCAACACCGCCTTGCAACAAGCCCGCCGCCTGTATCGCGCCGAAAAAGCAGGGCACACAGGCGTGCTAGACCCGCTTGCCACAGGCGTGCTGCCCATCTGCTTTGGCGAAGCCACCAAATTCGCCCAATACCTGCTGGATGCCGACAAAGCCTACACCGCCACGCTCAAACTCGGCGAAGCCAGCACCACAGGCGATGCCGAAGGCGACATCATCGCCACAGGGCGCAGCGACATCAGTCTCAGCGAATTTCAGGCTGCCTGCGCCGCACTCACTGGCAACATCCGCCAAGTGCCGCCCATGTTTTCCGCGCTCAAACACAACGGCAAACCGCTCTACGAATACGCCCGCCAAGGCATCGTCATCGAGCGCAAAGCCCGCGACATCACCATCCAACACATCCACATCCAACAATTTGCCCCGCCGCAAGCCACCATCGCCGTGCAATGCAGCAAAGGCACCTACATCCGCACCCTTGCCGAAGACATCGCCAAACAGCTTGGCACCTACGCCCATCTCACCGCCCTGCGCCGCACCGCCACCGCAGGCTTTAACATCGCCCAAACCCACACACTAGACGCCATCGCCGCCCTAGCCGAAGCCGAACGCGATGCCCTGCTGCTGCCCTGCGATGCCCTAGTGCAACACCTGCCGCGCATTGACATCAACCACGAAGCCGCCCGCAAACTGCGCTTCGGGCAAACCGCCAGCCACCCCCCCAGCGGCAGCCTGAGAAGCAACACGCCACTTCGTGCCTACGACGAAAACGGCGTGTTTATCGGCTTAGTAGAATATTTCAGCCATTACGGCAGCCTGAAAGCCATACGGCTGATGAATACCAGCCAAGCGGCAGAATAGAGCAGGGCGAAATCAAATTTGTTCAACACCATCACAGCAAAAGGCAGCCTAAACCTAAAAACGAGTGAAGCCAAAACCAACGGCTCAACACGCTTTCAGGCTGCTTTTCAACATTCTTTATCCTTCGCCAGAGCAGGCGTTTCGCCGCCTACCACGAGCAGGGGCAAGCCCCTGCACCCCGCGCGCAAACCCTTTTCAGGCTGCCTAAACATCGCGCCCGCGTTTAGGCAGCCTGAAAATCAACGATTCAACATGGCTTAGCTTGGCTGAAACGCACCGCGCCCATTTTCAGGCTGCCTCAAACTACGCCGCTTCCCAATAATCCACATAAAGCTGCAATTCCGTATTGCCTTTCCATTCGTTCACCGTGGGGCGATACACCACGCGGATGTTGCGCGGCAGCGTGTCTTCGCAGCGCCAAAACATGGCTTCGAACTCTTGCCCCTCTTTGGCAAGCCATGCTTTGGTGTGTTTTTTGTCTGCGCCCATGCTTTGCTGGCGGATAACTTGAAACGTGTCGGCAAAGCTGGGCGGCGGGAAGCCTTGCCCCCAAATTTGCGCGTTGATGAGCTGGGCGTTGGCAAGGGTGATGTCGCTGGCTTTCAGGCTGCCGTCGGTGAGAAAGGTTTGCGAGAGCGTATCTTCGTTCACTTGGCTGCGCACGATGTCTTCAAACAAATCGCCAAAGGTTTTCAGGCTGCCTGAACGCAGCGTGAGTCCTGCCGCCATCGCGTGTCCACCAAATTTGATGATGATTTCGGGCGCGCGTTTGGAAATGGCATCCAGCACATCGCGCAGATGCACGCCTGCGATGCTGCGCCCCGAGCCGCGATAGTTGCCATCATCGTCGGGCGCGAACACGAACACGGGGCGGTAAAATTTTTCTTTCAAACGGCTGGCAACAATGCCCACCACGCCTTGGTGAAAGCTGTCGCGGTACACGCACAGCGTGGTTTGTTCAGCAGGCAATGCGCTGGGGCAATCGGCAAGGATGTCGGTGAGCATTTCTTGTTCAATTTCTTGGCGCGTTTGGTTGAGTTCGTTCAGCTCGCCCGCCATGTTTTCGGCTTCGTTCAGGCTGCCTGAAAGCAGGCAGGCGATGCCGATGGACATATCGTCTAGCCGCCCTGCGGCGTTGATGCGCGGGGCGATTTTGTAGCCGAAGTCAAACGGCTGGGCTTTTTGCGCGCTGCATCGGGCGGTTTGGAACAGGGCGCGGATGCCGTGGCTCATTTTGCCCGCGCGAATGCGTTTTAAGCCTTGCGACACGAGAATGCGGTTGTTGTGGTCCAGCGCGACTACGTCGGCAACTGTGCCGAGTGCCACCAAATCCAGCAGCTCGTCCAGTTTTGGCTCGGCGATGTTAAGGCAGCCTGAAAAATAATCGCGCGCGCGCAATTCGGCTCGCAGCGCAATCAACACATAAAAAATCACGCCCACGCCAGCGATGCTTTTGCTGGGGAAGGTGCAACCGCGCTGGTTGGGGTTCACGATGATGCAGTCGGGCACCACGCTGCCTGCGATGTGGTGATCAGTAACAATCACGTCCAGCCCCAGTGCTTTGGCGCGCGCCACGCCTTCGGCGCTGCTGATGCCGTTGTCCACGGTAACGATTAAATCTGCGCCTTTGGCGTGGGCGATGTCGGCCAACTCGGGGGTGAGCCCGTAGCCGTGTTCAAAGCGGTTGGGCACGAAAAAATCCACCACTGCGCCCATGCTCGCCAGCCCTTTCATGGCAACGCTGCATGCAGTGGCGCCGTCGGCATCATAGTCGGCAATAATCAGGATTTTTTGCTTGGCTTGGATGGCATCGGCAAGGCGACTGGCGGCGGCGGTGCAGTTGGTGAGCTGGGTGTAGGGGATAAGCTGTTTCAGGCTGTCGTTTAATTCGCTGCTGTCGGCAACATTGCGTGCGGCGTAGAGCTGGGCGATGAGCGGGTTGGCACCTGCGGCTTGCAGCGCGGATTGCAGTTGGGGGTTGATGGGACGGGTAGCGATGCGTTTGGTGTGAGACATGGTGGGCAATCAAAAATAAAAAAGGCAGCCTGAAACGCGTTTTTCAACCTTGCGTGTTGCGCTGCGGTATACCCCTTTGGTTACCCAAATCAAAGATTTGGACAAAGGGGCAAGGCTGCCTGAAATCAAAATCAGATATTATTTTACCTGACAGAACACAGGCGCGTGGTTATAATTGCCAACGTTATTTTGTGTAAAGATTGTGGAGAAAAAATGGCAGACCAATTCCCGCGTATCCGCAAAGTGGTGTTCCCCGTGGCAGGCATGGGCACGCGCTTTTTGCCCGCTACCAAAGCCAATCCCAAAGAAATGCTGCCGATTGTGGATAAGCCGCTGATTCAATATGCGGTGGAAGAGGCGATTGCGGCAGGTTGCGATGAGATTATTTTTGTAACTGGGCGCAGCAAACGCAGCATTGAAGACCATTTTGACAAAGCATACGAGCTGGAAAACGAGTTGGCATTGCGCGATAAAAAAGCCATGCTCACCCAAGTGCAAAACATTTTGCCCGCCCACATAAGCTGCTTTTACACGCGCCAAGCCGAAGCCTTGGGCTTGGGGCACGCGGTGTTGTGCGCCTTGCCTGCAGTGGGCAATGAGCCGTTTGCCGTGATTTTGGCGGATGATTTGATTGATGCACCGCGCGGCGCAATCGCGCAAATGATTGATGTGTATAACCAAACGGGCAGCAGCGTGATTGGCGTGCAAACCATAGACCATGCGCACACCCAGTCCTACGGCATGGTGGAAACCAACCCGTGGCAGCAATACCAACGCATTCACAGCATCGTGGAAAAACCCAAGCCCGAGGACACCGAATCCAACCTCGCCGTGGTGGGGCGATACGTTTTAACCCCGCGCATTTTCCAACTGCTGCAAACCATTGGGCGCGGCGCAGGCGGCGAAATCCAGCTCACCGATGCCATCGCCAAACTGGTGGAATACGAACCCGTGCTCGCCCACGCCTTTGACGGCAAACGCTACGACTGCGGAAGCAAAATCGGCTATCTGGAAGCCACGCTGGCTTTCGGCTTAAAACACCCCGAAACAGGCGCGGCGTTTAAAGAATTGTTGCAACAATATGCCGCCAAGCTGGCATAGCGCGAGCGCTTGGCAAAGCAATAGGCAGCCTGAAAACAAAAAATACAGTTTTCAGGCTGCCTTTGTTGTATGACAGCACCTGTGTTTACGCCCAACGCCATCCGCATTAAGGCAGCCTGAAAGCCGCAACCTCATCCCCGAAAGATTACCATGCCCCACATCGCCCTTATCCCCGCCGCAGGCATCGGCAGCCGCTATGGCGCCGCCACCCCCAAGCAATACGCCCCGCTGCTCGGCATCCCCATGCTGCAACACACGCTCAACCGCTTTGCCGCCAATCCGCGCATTGCCCACATCGCCGTCATCATCTCCCCCAGCGATACATGGTTTGCCGATTGCATCACGCTGCCTGCCAACGCCAGCGTCCATCCGCAAGGCGGCGACACCCGCGCCCGCAGCATCGCTAACGGCATCGCCCACCTGCTGAACCAACAGCTGATTCAGCCCAGCGACACCTTGCTGGTGCACGATGCCGCCCGCTGCTGCCTGCCACAAAGCGCGCTCAACCGCCTGCTGGACACGCTGGATAACGACCCACACGCCCAGCAACACGGCGCATTGCTCGCCATCCCCGTTGCCGATACCCTCAAACGCCAAGCCGCCCCGCATCTGGTGCACAGCGCACACACACTCCCACGAGACGGCATCTGGCAAGCGCAAACCCCGCAAGCCTTTCAGGCTGCCTTATTGCACCGCGCCCTAAGCCAAAGCGATTTAAGCCAAATCACCGACGACGCATCCGCCGTAGAACAACTCGGCTTGCAGCCTGCGCTGGTAACAGGCGACAGCCGCAACATCAAACTCACCCGCCCCGACGATGCCGCCCTTGCCGAATACTTCCTGCAACAGGCAGCCTGAAACGCCCCGTCGCGCGCCTTTTGCTAACTTTACGCAATCATAACAAACCCCCCGCGCAAAAAAATTTACAATAACGCCCTTTAACAAACCGCCCCGCGCATCATGCAAAAAACCGTCCTTTTCCTTGCTGCCAGCTTTTTGCTCACCGCCTGCGCCAGCCATTCAGGCAGCCTGAAAGCCACATCCCGCGC
This sequence comes from uncultured Kingella sp., assembly GCA_963529665.1. Taxonomy (GTDB): domain Bacteria; phylum Pseudomonadota; class Gammaproteobacteria; order Burkholderiales; family Neisseriaceae; genus Kingella_B. Next base: position 40,911 of record CAUSAG010000014.1, on the reverse strand, counting down.
CGCCACGCGCATAGAAGTCTATCGCAGCGACAACGCCGTTCAATGCCAAGGCGGTGGCATCAGCCCCGAAGCCATGCAACGCGAATTAAGCGGCATCCAAGTATTCGCCGCGCGCAAAGATGAGCTGCGCGGCGTTGCCTTCCCCAGCGTGTGCGGCGGTGCAACGGGCAGCATCAACGTGTACACCATTCAACAAGCCGACCAAGCCGCCGCCGAACAACGCGGCTTCCATGTATTCCAAGCAAACGAATAACGCAAAGGCAGCCTGAAAACGCCAAAACAGTTTTCAGGCTGCCTTATCCCACATTCAACCAGCATGCTAAATTTTACCCTGCAACCCCTATCCCCCACGACCGCCCCACCTTCATCCGCCAGCTGCAACACGCCTTTCAGGCTGCCTTTGAGCATCAGCCCAATGCCCCCAAAGAATTCGTTATCTCCGAGCGCGAAATCACCGAATCGCTGGACGCCGAACACGCGCAAGCGTTTGGCGTGTGGGTGGCGGGCAAATTATCGGGCGGCGTGGTGCTGTCCATCCGCCCCAATCATTTCAACGCGCTGGATTTGTTTTACATTGACCGCGCCGCGCATGGGCAGCAGCTTGGCTTTCGCGTGTGGCAGGCGGTGGAACAAATGTTCCCCGAAACCATCGTTTGGGAAACGCACACGCCCTATATGGAAAAGCGCAACATCCATTTTTATGTGAACAAATGCGGCTTCCAAATCGTCGAATTCTTCCATGCCAGACACCCCGACCCGCATCAAACCGATGCGGCATTTGACGGCAGCGATGAATTTTTCCGCTTTGAAAAATGGATGAAACCGCAGCATCAATTTATTTTTCAGGCTGCCGCAAACGCATAAGGCAGCCTGAAACCCCGTTTTCAACTTTCCACCGTGTTCGTATTCAGGCAGCCTGAAAAGTCAAAGGCAGCCTGAAAAGCAAATAAAAGGCAAAACCATGTCGCTCATAGAATGCAAAAACATCAACCGCTATTTCGGCACAGGCGAAAACCGCGTGCACGTGCTCAAAGACATCAACCTCTCCATAGAAAAAGGCGATTTTGTCGCCATCATCGGGCAATCAGGCTCGGGCAAATCCACGCTGATGAACATTCTCGGGCTGCTGGATACGCCCACCAGCGGCACATACAGCATCGCAGGCACCGAAACCTCCAAAATGTCCGCCGATGAACTCGCCGCCATGCGCCGCAAACGCTTCGGCTTCATCTTCCAACGCTACAACCTACTCAGCTCGCTTACCGCGCGCGATAACGTTGCCTTGCCCTCCGTGTACGCAGGCATCGGCTACGCCCAGCGCAGCCAACGCGCCGATATGCTGCTGGATAAACTGGGCTTGCAAGGCAAAGAAAAAAACAAACCCAGCGAATTATCAGGCGGGCAACAACAGCGCGTATCCATCGCCCGCGCCCTGATGAACGGCGGCGAAATCATCTTTGCCGACGAGCCCACAGGCGCGCTGGATTCGCACAGCGGCGAAAACGTGATGGAAATCATCCACCAGCTCTACAACGACGGGCACACCATCATCATGGTAACCCACGACCCCAAAATCGCCGCCCAAGCCAACCGTGTGATTGAAATCCGCGATGGCGAAATCATCGCCGACAGCAGCAAAAGCGAAGAAATCCACCCCAGCAACGTGCAAGCCATTCAAGAAAAACGCGGCTTGGTGTTTTATAAAGACCAGTTTAACGAAGCCTGCAAAATGTCGGTGCAAGCCATTGTGGCGCACAAAATGCGCTCGCTCTTAACCATGCTCGGCATCATTATCGGCATCGCCGCCGTGGTTTCTGTGGTGGCATTGGGCAACGGCACGCAAGAAAAAATCCTGAAAGACATCAGCTCCATGGGCACCAACATGATTAGCATCTATCCGGGCAAAGGCTTTGGCGACCGCCGCTCGGGCAAAGTGAAAACGCTCACCGTTGCCGACAGCCAAGCCATCGCAGGGCTCAGCTATGTGGAAAGCACCACCCCAGGCAGTTACAGCAGCGGCACATTAACCTACAAAAACATTGATTTAACCGCCAGCGTGGCGGGTGTGGGCGAGCAATATTTTGACGTGCGCGGGGAAAAAATCGGGCAGGGGCGATTGTTTAACGCCGAAGACGTGAAAGACAACGCGCAAGTGGTGGTGATTGATGAAAACACGCAGAAAAAGCTGTTTCCCAATGGCGAAAACCCGCTGGGCAAAGTGGTGCTGCTGAAAAAACGCCCGCTCACCGTTATCGGCGTGTTGAAAAAAGACGACAACCAATTTGAAGCCCCGTCCGACAGCTTGCAGATTTACACGCCCTACACCACGCTGATGAGCCAAATCAGCGGCAATAAATACATCAGCAATATCACGGTGAAAATTAAGCCCGATGTGGACACGCAAACGGCAGAAAAAGGCATCACCGAGCTGTTGCGCGCGCGGCATGGCACAGAAGATTTCTTTACGCAAAACAGCGACAGCATCAAGAAAATGGTGGAAAAAACCACAGGCACGATGACGCTGCTGATTTCGTCTATCGCCGTGATTTCGCTGGTGGTGGGCGGCATTGGTGTGATGAATATCATGCTGGTATCCGTTACCGAGCGCACCAAAGAAATCGGCGTGCGCATGGCGATTGGGGCGCGGCAGGTGAATATTTTGCAGCAGTTTTTGATTGAAGCGATTTTGCTGTGCCTGATTGGCGGCATGATGGGCGTGCTGATTTCGTTTGGCTTGGCTTCGCTGTTTAACAGCGTGGTAACCGATTTTGCGATGTCGTTTTCCACCGCGTCTATTATCGGCGCGGTGCTGTGCTCCACCATCATCGGCGTGCTGTTTGGCTATATGCCTGCAAAGAATGCGTCCAAGCTCAACCCGATTGATGCGCTGGCGCATGATTGATTGATGTTGATGCGACAAAGGCAGCCTTGCCCCTTTGTCCAAATCTTTGATTTGGGTATTAAGTAAGCATCTAAATCTTTGATTTAGCTATGCGAACTTATGCAAAGCTCAGGGGTATGCCGCAGCGCAACGCGCAAGGTTGAAATGCGGAATTTGGTTTTTCAGGCTGCCTTTTGTCGTATCCAATAGGCAGCCTGAAAACCCTTCCGCCCCGCAACAAGCATCTGATAGCAAATATAAATTGTCTTGCGGGCGAATCAATACTGCTTTTATAATGCGCGCTTTCCCAACCACCCACACAGATAAGGTAAACACATGAACAAAACCCATCTTATCGCCGCCCTTTTGGCAGCAGGTTTTATCGGCATGGCATCCGCCAAAGGCGGTGTGCCCCGCGAAATCTACCAACCGCGCGGCGCGCAAGTGGTGAAAGCCGACCACCAAGGCGACGGCGAATACGAAGTAGAATTTCGTTTACGCGGCAACGACGTGCGCCCGCTCGCCAAACAAGCCATCAACCACGCCAAACGCCAAGGCTTCAGCCTGGTGGAATCCGACATTGAGCGCGACGATGCCGATTTAAAATTCCAACGCCACAATCAAGAAATGGACATCAGCATTGAACACAAAGGCAACGGACGCATTGAATACAAAGTGGATTTAGACCGCGATAACTAATCGCCCAAGCCAAAGGCAGCCTGAAAACATTTTTAGCAGCACGTTTTAGCTTCGCTGAAACTCGCTTCGCTCGTTTTCAGGCTGCCTTTTGCTTGTCTTTTGCCCGAGCAGGCGTTTCGCCGCCTACCACGAGCAGGGGCAAGCCCCTGCACCCCACGCAGCATCAACCATTCCTTGCCTGATTTCAGGCTGCCTTATCGCGCAGCCTGCCGCCCTTTGACCCACCTGCCCCACCTTTGCTATATTCCGCCGCCCAATCCCCATCCGCCAAAGGACAGCCATGCTCAGCTACCGCCATGCCTACCACGCAGGCAACCACGCCGATGTGCTCAAACACTTCACGCTCTACGCCGTGCTCAATTACTACAACCAAAAAGACAAACCCTATTGGTACATCGACACCCATGCAGGCGCAGGCTTATACGATTTGCGCGGCGATGAAGCCAACAAAGTGGGCGAATATCAACAAGGCATCGCACGGCTGTGGGCAAGCCAAAGGCAGCCTGAAAAACTCGCCGCCTTCGCCCAATTTGCGCAAACATTTGCCTTGCCCGAAAAGCGTCATTCCTTTTACGCAGGCTCGCCGCTGTGGGCAGCCCAACTCTTGCGCCCCACCGACAAACTGCGCCTGTTTGAACTGCACCCCGCCGATTTCGCCCTGCTGCAAAACAACCTCCACGCGCTGCGCCTTGGCAAACGCGCCATCGCCAAACAAGAAGACGGCTTCGCAGGGCTGATTAGCCTGCTGCCCCCCTCCACGCGCCGCGCCGTCGTGTTGATTGACCCACCGTATGAGCGCAAACAAGACTACGCCCAAGTTATCCACACCCTGCGCGACGCGCTCAAACGCTTTGAACAAGGCTGCTACATGGTTTGGTATCCCTGTTTAAGCCGCGAAGAAAGCCGCAGCCTGCCCGACAAACTTGCCAAACTGCTGCCCGATAACCACATCCGCGCCGAGCTGCACGTCCACACCCCCCGCGCCGACGGCTTTGGCATGCACGGCAGCGGCATGTTTATTCTCAACCCGCCCTATATTTTAGACAGCATCTTGCGCGAAACCCTGCCCGAACTGGCGCGGCTATTGGCGCAAGACAACGGCGCAAAATTTATCCTAAACAGCCAAATCCGTTAGGCAGCCTGAAAACGCAACATGGCGCGGCGAGGCTGGTTGCCAAGATAATGGCAAATGGTTAGCAATTCACAGAATGATGATGAAGCAATCAAGGCAGCCTGAAACGCATAAAACGCATTTCAGGCTGCCTTATTCCACTAAACGCAAACCATTGCTTAATATCTAACTAACAAAATTCAATCCAAAAGCCTATTTATTTACAAATATTAACAAAAAGCAAACCTAATTTTACGCGGGGGGGGGGGGTAGCATTACAGACTTTCACGCAACCCTTCTTTAGGAGAGAACTATGTTAAAAAATTTAAGTTTAACTTTAATCGCCGTAGCCGTGTTATCCGCGTGCAGCAGCAGCGGAAGCTCGCCCAGCAGCCGCTTGGATGCAGGCTCAAATGTGATTGGCGCAGGTCAAGCCAATAATAATGGTAACAACAACGGCAACAACGGCAACAATAACAACAATGGCTCGGATTCAAACAGCAGCGTGTTCCCGAAAAAGAATGGCTCGCAACCGCAGCCTAATCCTCAACCAACCCCACAACCGCAGCCTAATCCACAACCAACCCCGCAACCCCAACCTAATCCTCAACCAACCCCGCAACCCCAACCTAATCCTCAACCAACCCCACAACCCCAACCTAATCCTCAACCAACCCCCCAACCTCAACCTAATCCTCAACCAACCCCACAACCACATCCCCAACCTAACGACCCTGTTCCGCCAGAGTTAAAAGCTGAGGTTGATAGAGCGAAACAGATACCTTTTTCTAGTGTGAATCTGACTTGGCTTCAACTTGCGAATTCGGGTTCAGCGCGTCAAGAAGTAACCATTGATGGAAAAACTTATCACTATCAAGATAAACATACATCAGTTGATGATGACACTATTAACCTTGCAGACTTAGGTATGGGGTATTCTAGCCGTCAAATAGAATATTCAGTAACCCCAGCAAAAGGAGCACTTTCAATTGAGCTTGATCCTTCCAAAAAAGTTACTGCCAAAGGTGTATTAACAGCCTATCAACGCCCATACTCTGTTGTTTTTGCAGAAGCGCTACCATTTTTCCATGATGGCGTTGGCAGTGGTACACAACCTAGATTTGAAGAAGGTTGTGAGACTTCTGCTACTGCCACAGGCTGTGAACTTTTTATCCATGGCGATCAGATAAAGACAGTAGGTTATTCCACTCCATCAGAAACCATAGAGAAATTTGCTAATAATAATCAAAAATTTAGTTATTCTGGTGAAGCATTTACTCATGCTGCTACGCCTGAAAAAGGTACTTTCAATTATCAAGTTGCCTTTGGTTTAGATAAATTTGGGCTGGAAACGGCAACCAGTTCAGGAAGTATTACTGGCTTTAATAGTCTAGGCGATATTACATTAGGTAGTGGAATACTTGGTGGTTCTCAGATAATCGGGGGAACTGCAACAGCAAGCAAAGGTGGTCGAATAGGCGAATATAAGCTTGGCTTCTTTGGACCTAATGCTGAAGAAGTAGCAGGTAGTGGATACATTTCAAATGAAGGTGGAAAAAATACCAACTTTGGTTTCAGCGGTGCCCGCTAACCCTCACTAACCCCATCAGGCAGCCTGGAAATCCCCACCCGAATTTCAGGCTGCCTTACTTATTCCCACATCTGCACCAATCCCATGAAAAAACACCATCTCCCCACCCTAATCCTGCTCACCTTGTTTTCAGGCAGCCTGAAAACGCTGTGGGCGCAAACTTTATCCGACCAAGAAAACTACATCTATCAACCCCAAGCGCAAACGCCGATTGGTAAACCGATTGGCTCGCCCATCAATAGCGCGTCCGAATCCGCTTCATCCCCATCATCCGCATCGCAAGGGCAGCCTGAAAAAACCAATGCCCCATCCAATCTCCAATCCCATGCCCAATCCAACACTCAGCCCAATGCCGCGCAAACCAAAGCCCGCCTAAACGAAGACGATTTACGCGCCAATCCCCAGCTTGCCGAGCAGTTGGTCAATCAAGCCCTATTGGAGCGGCAATGGGATTTTCTCGCCGCATTGTTGCCCATTTACCAAAGCCTCCCCGAGCATAACCCCACGCTCTACAAATACGCACACGGTGCAGCCGCGCGAGTAAAAGCCAAGCATCGCCAAGCCGTGCGCGATTTTGGCGAGATTTTGCAAAACGAGCCCAACCTGCATTATGTGCGGCTGGATTACATGGCGATGCTGTTTGAAAACAAGCAATACCGCCAAGCCAAGCAACAAGCCGATATTTTGCTAAACGACAGCAGCACGCCCGAGCCCATTCGCCAACTTGCCGAGCAAGCCAAAACGGCGGTGGACAAACAGCAAAAATGGAAATTTGACGGCTATCTGCAATACGAACAAACCGACAACGTAAACGATGCCTCTTATGTGCGCGAACTGCGCATCGGCGGCTACACCTTTGTGCGCGACCCCAGCAGCCTGCCCAAATCCGCCCACGGCATCCGCTACGGCGCATCCGCCAGCAAAAGCCACAACATCGGCGGCAACCACAATTTAATATTCAGTAGCAACATCGGCGGCATCTACTATTGGGATAACCACGACTACAACGAAATCAACAGCACCATTCAAGGCGGCTATCAATACCAAGACATCCGCCGCACATTCAGCGCACAGCCCTTTTTTGGCTACGATTGGCTAGGCGGGCATCGGTACAGCAACCGCCGAGGCATCCAATTCAATTACAGCCAATGGCTCGGCAACCGCTGGCAAGCCAGCCTATCCGCCAGCCATGCCAAACGCTATTACCGCAACCATGCCATCGCCAAAAATTTCAACAGCGTGCTAAACAGCGGCTCGGCGACGCTGGCGTTTATCCCCAAGCCGAATATCATGCTGTTTACGGGCGTGGATTGGTTGAACGACAAAACCCATTTAGCCAACCAATCTTCGCGGCGCAAAGGCGTGCGCATCGGTGCAGCAGGCACGTATAAAGACTGGGTGGGCGCACGCGTAGATTACCGCGTTGGCACACGCCAGTTTAACGCACCCCACTATTTCTTTACCCGCACCACACGGCGCGATATAGAACGCCAATGGCAAGGCTCGCTGTGGTCGCCCAAACTCACATGGCACGGCTTAACGCCCAAGCTGAATTATCGTCATGTGGAAATTGACAGCAACATCCCTGCACTCTATTCGCGCAAAAGCGGGCAATGGTTTATGACAGTAGATAAGCAGTTTTGATAGATAGGCAGCCTGAAAACCAGTATTGGGGTTTCAGGCTGCTTTTTTGTCAACAAGAAAACGGGAAAGCTAAAACGATTTGTTCACTCGTTTACCAAACGCTAACGCTATCCACCAAAAAGGCAGCCTGAAAACCCTTCATTCTCTCTACCGATACACTCCCCATTCCCCCATCAACCGCGCCACCCCCGCAGGCACGCAATCATCCACGCGCTCCCTCGCTTTCACTCTCCGCCGAATCTCGCTAGAACTCACATCCCACAACGGCGCCGACAAAATTTTCAGGCTGCCGTTATGCAACGCTTCGCTCAGCCAATCTTGCAACTCGCGCGGTGCATGAGTGAGAAATTGCCCCGCCCGCGCCGCCACCGCGATATGAGTTAGCCGCGCAAAGGTGCGCCAGTTTTTCCAAGTGTGCAGTTGCAGCAAGCTATCCATGCCCATCAGCCACCAAAGCTCGGCATCGGCAAAATGTTGGCGAAAAATCTGTACCGTATCCACGCTATACGTCGCCCCGCCGCGCACCATATCCACATCGCTGGCAGCAAAACGGCTATCGTCCGCAATCGCCGCTTCCACCATCGCCAAACGCTGCGCTGCAGAAGCCGACGTTGCATTTTTGTGATATGGCTCGCCCGCAGGCAAAAAAATCACGCTGTCCAACACCAATTCATCCGCAAACGCGCGCGCAATATGCAAATGCCCGTTGTGAATCGGGTCAAAGCTGCCGCCGAACAACCCCAGCTTATTCATCGCGCACGCCCTTTTCAATCAACGTCAATTTGCCCGTGCTCGGATGAATCACCAGCCCATGCACCACCACATTGCTCGGCATCAACGGATGATGGCGAATCATGTTCACCGTATGGCGCACGCTCTGTTCCACATTATCAAAGCCCGTAAACCAGCCATCCAAATCAATCCCCGCGTGGCGCAGCGTTTCAATGCGGTCGGCGGGAATGCCCCGCGCCTGCGCCGCGTCCAGCATCGCTTGCGCCGTCAGCCCGCGCATCCCGCAGTCAAAATGCGCGATCACCATAATCTCTTCCACCCGCAATTCCAACACCGCCACCAGCAGCGAGCGCATCACCGAACCCCAAGGATGCGACACCACCGCCCCCGCGTTGCGAATCATCTTCACATCGCCGTTTTTTACGCCCAGCGCCGCATAAATCAGCTCCACAATCCGCGTGTCCATGCACGACAAAATCGCCAGCTTGCGCTCGGGGTATTTGTTGGTTTGATACGCCGCATACTGCTCTGCGTCCACAAACGACGCGTTGTAAGCCAAAATCTTATCCAGTTCCGACATTGCTTGCTCCCTAAAAACAACAAAACACAACAAAACGCGCATTATGCAGGCATTTAGGCAGCCTGAAAACTTTGCAAAACCTGTAACCGATGGATCGTCGGCGGCTTGCCGACATCTTGGCAAATCAGTAATGCGCTGTTTAATAAACAATTTGACGACGAGCCGTCGCCGCTCCATTTTAAATTTCAGGCTGCCCTAAAACCGCCCATTTTCAGGCTGCCTACCGCAAAACATCCTTTTCTTTTCAAGCCAAAAGCCTTATAATTGCGCCAATTTTTCACCCCCACACGAAAAATGACCCGCGCGGTCATTTTTTTGTATTTATACACTTTGTAAACAAGAAAATATGGACATTCAAAGCATTTTAGACACCACCCTCCCCGGCCTCGGCTACGAGCTGGTGGACCACGAACTCACCGCGCAAGGCACCTTGCGCGTGTTTATTGACAAAGCAGGCGGCATCACCGTGGACGACTGCGCCGCCGTCAGCAACCACCTAAGCCGCGTGTTTATGGTGGAAAACATAGACTACAAAAACCTAGAAATTTCCAGCCCCGGTTTAGATAGACCGCTGAAAAAAGCCGCCGATTTCATCCGCTTTGCAGGCAGCCAAATCAAGCTCAAAACCCGCCTGCCTGTGGACGGGCAAAAAAACTTCATCGGGCGCATCGAAGCCTTTAACGACAACACGCAAACGCTCACCCTGTCGTTTGACGGCAAAACCGCGGAAATCGAGCTGGGCAACATCGACAAAGCCCGCCTGAAACCCGAATTCAAATTTTAACCATTAGGAGACACAACGTGAGCAAAGAGATATTGCTGCTAGCCGAAGCCTTGGCAAGCGAAAAAAACGTCAGCAACGAAATTGTATTTGAAGCGCTGGAAGTGGCGCTGGGCATCGCCGCCAAGAAAAAAGCCGACCGCGAGCAAATGGATTTGGAAATCCGCATCGACCGCGAAACAGGCGACTACAAAACCATCCGCAAATGGCTCATCGTGGAAGACTTGGACTACACCTATCCCGAGCTAGAAAAAACCATTGAGCAAATTCAAGAAGAGCAGCCTGAAATCCAAATCAGCGTGGGCGATTATTACGAAGAAGAATTGCCCAACGAAGCCTTTGGGCGACAAGCCGCGCAAACCGCCAAGCAAATTATTTTGCAACGCATCCGCGATGCCGAGCGCGAGCAAATTTTGAATCATTTTTTGGAAACGCATGAAAACATCGTAACAGGCACGGTTAAACGCATGGAACGACACGGCATTGTGGTGGAGCTTGCGCCCAAGCTGGATGCGCTGATTCCGCGCGAGCAAATGCTGCCCCGCGAAAACTATCGCGGCGGCGACCGCATCCGCGCGCTGTTCTGGAAGTTGGAAGAATTTAACGGCGGGCGCAAGCAAGTGTTGCTGAGCCGCACCGCGCCCGATTTTGTGCGCGAATTGTTTGCGCAGGAAGTGCCCGAAATCGCCGATGGCTTGTTGGAAATCAAAGAAGTGGCGCGCGACCCTGGGCAACGCGCCAAAATCGCCGTGTTGGCGCGCGACCAGCGCATCGACCCGCAAGGCACGTGCATCGGCGTGCGCGGTTCGCGCGTGAACGCCGTGTCTAACGAAATCGGCGGCGAGCGCATCGACGTGGTGCTGTGGTCGGACGACACGGCGCAATTTGTGATTAACGCGCTTTCGCCCGCGCAAGTGAGCCGCATTGTGATTGACGATGAGTTGAACTCGGTGGATGTGATTGTTGCTGAAGACCAACTGGCGTTGGCGATTGGGCGCGGCGGGCAAAACGTGCGCTTGGCGGCCGAATTAACCGGCTTGCAGTTAAACATTATGACGCTGCAAGAAGCCGAAGAGCGCACCGCTGCCGAAAGCGCGGCGGCGCGTCAATTATTCGTGGAACAGCTTGAAGTGTCGGAAGAAATTGCCGATGCGCTGGTAAACGAAGGCTTTGAAAGCGTGGAAGAAGTGGCTTATGTGCCTGCCAGCGAATTGCTGGAAGTGGAAGGCTTTGATGCCGAGTTGGCGGAAAGCCTGCGCGCCAAAGCCCGCGAAGTGGTGCTCAAAGCCGCCGAAGAAGCCGAAGCCAAGCTCAACGAAATTGACGAAGATTTGCGCACTTTGGACGGCGTGGACGAAGACATGCTGCGCGATTTGGCGGAAGCCAACATCACCAGCCACGACGATTTGGCGGAGCTTTCCATCGCCGAGCTGATTGAAATCACAGGCGTGAGCCACGAAGAAGCCGAAAAAGCCATTTTGGCGGCGCGCGCGCACTGGTTCGCCGAAGAAGAAAACGAATAAGGAATAAACAACATGACTAGCCGAAAAACCGTGTCTGCAACCGACACCGAAGTGGTTGTAAAAAAACGCCGCAACAAAGTCTCCAAAGAAGAATTGCTGGCGCAGCTCAAAGCGGAACAAGAAGGGCAGCCTGAAAACCCCGCCGCCGAGAGTTTGGGCAGCCTGAAAGCCGATAGCGGCGCGGCAGAGCCGCCTGCCGAGCAGGCGCAGCCTGAAAACGATGCCGCCGCCGAACAAGCCGCGCAGGAAGCCGCCGAGCGCGAAGCCAAACGCCGCGCCGCGCAAGCCGAAGCCGAGCATATCCGCGCGGGCAAAGCCGCCAAAGCCGATAAGCAGCCTGAAAAAACCGAAGCGGCGGAAACAGAAGTTGCGGCGCAATCTGCCGAGCCTGCTGTTGAACAATCTGCCGCGCAAGCGCAGCCTGAAAAAGCATCTGACAAACCATCAGCCGACAAACAAGGGCAGCCTGAAAAAGCCGCCGGCGAAGGCGATAAGAAAAAACGCAGCCGCAACAAGAAAAAAGACGCCGCGCCCGAGCCGTTGCCCACGCCTGTTGAAGTGGTGAACGCCGCCGAAGCGGAACGCCGCAGCGAAGAAGCCGACCGCGCCGCCAAATTGCGCGAGGCGCAAGAGCAGCTTGCCCGTGAAAAAGCCGAGCGCGAAGAACGCCGCAAACGCCGCGAAGAAGCCAAGTTGCAAGCCGCCGAAGAAGCGCGCTTGGCCGCCGCCGCCAAAAAAGACGGCAAAGACGGCAAAGGGCAGCGCATCGCCAAGCCCAGCGAAGAAAAATTAGAGAAAAAAGCCGAAGAAGCCAAACGCCAAAAAGCGGAACAAAAAGCAGGCGGCAAGCTGGGCAACGCCTCGGGCAGCCTGAAAGCCGCTGCGCCCGCCCAGCAACAAGGGCAGCCTGAAAACCCCAGCAGCGGCAGCCGCAAAAAAGACGACCGCCGCAGCAGTCGCGATGATGACGAAATGCGTGGCAGCCGTGGCGGCAAAGGCAAAGGCGGCAAAGACACGCGCAGCGGTCGCGGTGGAGATGACGAGCGCGTGCGTGGCGGCAAAAAAGGCAAAAAACTGAAACTGGAACCTAATCAACACGGCTTCCAAGCACCTACCGAGCCTGTGGTGCATGAAGTATTAGTACCCGAAACCATTACCGTTGCCGATTTGGCACACAAAATGGCGGTGAAAGGCGTGGAAGTCGTCAAAGCCCTGATGAAAATGGGCATGATGGTGACCATCAACCAATCGCTCGACCAAGACACCGCCTTGCTGGTGGTGGAAGAAATGGGGCACATCGGCAAACCTGCCGCGATTGACGACCCGGATGCCTTCTTGGGCGAAGAATCCGCCAGCACGGCAGAATTGCTGCCGCGCCCACCCGTTGTTACGGTGATGGGGCACGTTGACCACGGTAAAACTTCGCTGTTGGACTACATCCGCCGCAGCAAAGTGGTGGCAGGCGAAGCGGGCGGCATCACGCAACACATCGGCGCGTATCACGTCGAAACACCGCGCGGCGTGGTGACGTTCTTGGATACTCCGGGGCACGAAGCGTTTACCGCGATGCGTGCGCGCGGTGCGCAGGCAACCGACATCGTGATTCTGGTGGTGGCTGCCGACGACGGCGTGATGCCGCAAACCGTGGAAGCGATTGCCCACGCCAAAGCCGCCGGCGTGCCGATGGTGGTGGCCGTGAACAAAATTGATAAGGATGCCGCCAACCCGGAACGCATCCGCCAAGAGCTGACCCAGCACGAAGTGGTGTGCGACGAATGGGGCGGCGACGTGCAGTTCGTCAATGTGTCCGCCAAACAAGGTTTGAATATCGACAAACTGCTGGAAGCCGTGCTGCTGGAAGCCGAAGTGCTGGAACTGAAAGCCCCGGTGGACGCGCCTGCCAAAGGCATTATCGTGGAAGCCCGTCTGGACAAAGGACGCGGCGCGGTGGCCACACTGCTGGTGCAAAGCGGTACGCTGAAAAAAGGCGATATGCTCTTGGCCGGCACGGCGTTCGGTAAAGTGCGCGCCATGTTGGATGAAAACGGCAAAGCCATTGACGAAGCCGGCCCGTCCATCCCTGTGGAAATCTTGGGTTTGTCGGACGTGCCGAACGCAGGCGAAGACGCGCTGGTGTTGGCAGACGAGAAAAAAGCCCGCGAAGTGGCGCTGTTTCGCCAAGGCAAATACCGCGACGTGCGCCTGGCCAAACAGCAGGCGGCCAAGCTGGAAAACATGTTCAACAACATGGGCGAAAATGCCGCGCAAAACCTGTCGGTCATCATCAAGGCAGACGTTCAAGGTTCTTACGAAGCCCTTGCAGGCAGCCTGCAAAAACTGTCCACCGACGAGGTGAAAGTAAGCGTGTTGCACAGCGGCGTGGGCGGCATTTCCGAGAGCGACGTGAACTTGGCGATTGCCTCGGGCGCGCTGATTATCGGCTTTAACGTGCGCGCAGACGGCTCGGCACGCAAGCTGGCGGAAAACGAAGACGTGGAAATCCGCTACTACAACATCATCTACGATGCCATCGACGATGTGAAAGCGGCGATGAGCGGTATGTTGAAGCCCGAAGAGAAAGAGCAGCAAACAGGCACGGTGGAAATCCGCCAAGTGATTACCGTGTCCAAAGTGGGCAATATTGCCGGCTGTATGGTTACCGACGGCGTGGTCAAACGCGACAGCCATGTGCGCATCATCCGCAACAACGTGGTCATCCACACGGGCGAATTGTCTTCGCTCAAACGCTTCAAAGACGATGTGAAAGAAGTGCGCATGGGCTTTGAATGCGGCTTGATGATTAAAGGCTATGACGACATTGCCGAAGGCGATGTGTTGGAATGCTTTGATGTGATTGAAGTGGCACGAACCTTGTAAACAGCCGTAACCAATAGGCAGCCTGAAAACGGAAATACTCGTTTTCAGGCTGCCTTCAAAGCATAAGGAGACAACAATGCCCATCCCGACATATTACGAAAACCATGTGCTTTCAGGCAGCCTGAAAAGCGATGCCGACGGCATTCGGCGCGAATTCATCTTCGCCATCAACGGCAACGACTGCCTAGCCCTGCGCTATTTCGGCGAATTTGAACAAGGCTGCTTGGTTGCCCGCGATGATGCGCCCGCCAAACTGGTTGCCCTAGACCCCGCCAGCGGCAGCGAAGCCTTGCTGTTTGACGGCGCGGCGCACGGCTACAACGCGCTGTTTTGCGACGAATACGATGCCGATGTAACCGCCAACCGCCCATTGCAAGATTTGGACGACCAGCGTTACCAAATCCGCATCACCGTGTTTTACAACATTGATTATGAAGAAGAGCGCGACGATTTTTGCGATGAAAACGGCATGGTTGAGCTGATAAACGGAGAGACGATTTCGTTCGCGCAGTTGCAACGCGACGGCATAGACGCGATTGGCATTGAGCTGATTGACGCGGCGGGCGGTGTGCGCGAGATTGTGAACGAAGAATTGGCGTAAGGTTTGGGCAGCCTGAAACGCTTTTCAATGCTGTTTTAGCTTCGTTTCACTGATTTTCAGGCTGCCTTAGCCTTGAATGAACAACGATAAGTTGGAGTAACACCATGCAGAAAAAATTAACGCTGGCGCTGGCGTTGTGTGCCGCGCTGTATGCCCATGCCGATATACCCCAGCTTGCCGACACGCAATGCCGCTATGTTCGCGCCAATGGGCAGCCTGAAAAAGCGCAACGCTGCCGTGTGCAAACGGTGTCGTCCGCGCCGCGCCCTAATCTGCCCGACGTGCAATCGCAGAGCGTGCAAATTGGCAAGCGGCAATACGATTTCACCGCCGAATACCAAGCCGACACGCAATCTTGGCGTTATCAGCACGGCGATGCACCGCTAACGCTGTACCAACGCAACGGCGCGTTTAAGAAAACCCGCAACGCCCAAAAGGCGCGCTACACCTGCTTCCAATTGCCTGCGGTGCATTTTTGTCTGCGCAAAATGGCGGCGCCGTTTTGGTGATGCCCGTTTCGTTTAACCAAACATTTGAAACAACAAAGGCAGCCTGAAAACCGAATAGGGGTTTTCAGGCTGCCTTTTGCCGTTGGCAAGATTCAAGCCGCGCAGACACAATGGCGTTCGCAACGGTTTTGCACCGCAAACCGCACAACACAAAAGTGCATAAAAAGGCAGCCTGAAAGTGGAAATTCCCTTTTCAGGCTGCCTAATTGCTTGGGCAACAGCGTTACATCTGCGCCGCCGCATCGCGCAATGCCGTGCGCAAGCCTTCTTCAATCACAGGATGATAGAACGGCATATCCAGCATTTGCGGCACGGTCATTTTCATTTGATGCGCCCATGCCAGCAAGTGCGCGATGTGTTCCGCCGCAGGGCCGACCATTTCCGCGCCCAAGAAACGCCCAGTTTCGCGGTCGGCATACACGCGCAGATGCCCTTTGTTCACCAGCATCACGCGGCTGCGCCCTTGATTTTGGAACGACACCTGCCCAATCACCACATCTTGCTCAAAGCGCTCGCCATACTGCGCTTGCAGCGTGGCAAAACGCGCGCCCACGCTGGCAATTTGCGGGTCGGTAAACACCACGCCAATCATGCTGCGGCGCAAACCCGCTTGCACATCGGGGAAACGCCCTGCGTTGTCGCCCGCAATCTTGCCTTGGTCAGCGGCTTCGTGCAGCAGCGGCAGTTGGTTGGACGCATCGCCCGCGATAAAAATATGCGCAATGCTGGTTTGCATGGTGTGCGGATTGGCAATGGGCACGCCGCGCGCGTCCAGCTCTATGTTGAGATTTTCCAAGCCCAGATTGTCCACATTAGGGCGGCGACCCGTAGCCGCGAGCAGGTAATCCGCCGTGAATGTGCCGCGTTCGCCATCTTGTTCCCATTGCACGACTACCTTGCCTTCGCTGTTGAGCGCAACTTCGGTTTTGGCATCAAGGTGCAAAGTCAGCTCTTCGCTGAACACTCCCACCGCTTCTTGCAGGATAATGGGATCGCTGATGCCGCCCAGCAAGCCGCCAATGCCAAAGATTTCCACGCGCACGCCCAAGCGGGATAACGCCTGCCCCAGCTCCAAGCCAATCACGCCTGGCCCGAATACAGCAACGCTTTCAGGCAGCGTGTTCCATGAGAACACATCGTCGTTCACAATCAATTTATCGCCCAAAACCTGCCATTGCGGGAATATCACGGGGCGCGAGCCTGTGGCGATGACGATGCGATCAGCGCGGATTTGCGTGTGATCGCCCACTTGAATGGTGTGTTCGTCCACAAATTTGGCGTTGCCCATAATGCGCTTGTTCTCATCCCACACCATCACGTCTTCCACCACAAAGCCAACGAAGCGATCGCGTTCAGATTTCACGCGGTTCATCACTTCTTCGCCGTTCACGCGGATGGACGATTTATCCAAATGCACGCCAAAGGGATCGGTGTGCAGTGCATGATGGCGGGCATCGGCGGCGGCAATCATCAGCTTGGATGGCATGCAGCCCACGCGCGCGCAGGTGGTGCCAAACACATTGCCTTCAATTAAATACACGTTGGGCGTGTGCAATAGGGCGTTGCGGTAGGCACCCATGCCTGCCGTACCGCCACCGATTACTACAACGTCTGCTTGGATTTGTTTCATGTTGCTCTCCTTGTTGGGGATGGATAATAAAGTTTCGCTATTGTATTTCAGATTGTGTTTGGTTTTGATTAAAAGATTTAATTTGGGCATTTGTGGCGGCGCGTTAAACCCATTTTATCCGCGCCAATTGGTTTTCAGGCTGCCTTTGATAACGTGCAAAAGGCAGCCTGAAAAACACTACGCCGCAGCGGCTTCTATCACGCCCAATTCCACCAAGCCGCGATAGATGCCGTCTTCATCAATGCTGGGGCAAACATAATCGGCAACGGCTTTCAGCGCAGGGATGGCGTTGCCCATTGCCACGCCAAAGCCCACCGCTTCTAGCATTTCAAAATCGTTCGGGCCATCGCCAAATGCCATGCTGTCGGCGATGCTGATGCCCAGTTTATCCAACGCCGCAGCGATGCCCCGTGCTTTGGAGCCTGCTTTGTCCAAAATATCCACGCCGCTGGGATGCCAGCGAATGGTTTGCACATTGGCTGGCAACAGCGGAGCAACCGCGCCATCTTGTTCGGCAGGATAAAAGGCGAGCACTTGATAGGTGTCGTATTTGTCGCAGGCGTTAGGGTCGCGCGCGTAGCTGATGCCCAGCGCGTTGAGCGCATCGCGCAGATAGTGGTCTTCGGCGATGGCAAACAAGCCTTCGCGCGTGGCGAAAATGTGGGCGATGTTGTGCGCTTTCAGGCTGCCTGATAGCTGGGCGAGCTGGGTTTTGTTAAACGGAAATTTTGCCAACGGCTTGCCTTGGTATTCCACATATTGCCCGTTTAGCGAAACAATCATTTCAATGCCGCATTCTGCAATCAATTCAACAATTTTGCTGGGCATGGATGGGATGGTGCGCCCTGTGGCGATGGCGGTGATGATGCCTTTTTGTTTCAACAGTTTCAGCGCGGTTTTGGTGCTTTCGGGGATGTATTTTTTGCCGCGATTGATGTACAGCGTTTCGTCGATGTCAAAAAAGATGATTTTGGGCTGGGGTTTCATAGCCATTCCTTGGGGATTTTGCACACGGGGATGGGCTGGATTTTATGCTGCGTGGCGCGGTTGAGTTTCACAAATATATCAAACACTTCTTGCTCGCGCCCCGTTAAGGCTTCGCGCGTGATGCCGTTTTCAAATTGCGCCATGGCGCGTTCTAATTCGGGGTAAGTTGCGCCCATTTGTTGCTCGTCGGTGCGCTCGCCATCCCACAGCCCATCGGTGGGCGCGGCGGTTTGGATGGATGCGGCGATGTTTAAGGTTTGGGCGATGGTGTACACCTGCGTTTTGAGCAAATCGGCAATCGGGCTGATGTCCACGCCGCCATCGCCGTATTTGGTGAAAAAGCCTACGCCAAAGTCTTCCACCTTGTTGCCCGTGCCAGCAACGAGCAAGCCGTTGATTTGCCCGTAGTAATACAGCGTGGTCATGCGCAGGCGCGAGCGGGTGTTTGCCATGGCGAGGTCTTGGTTGGGGCTTTTCAGGCTGCCTGCAAGCACGGTGCGTTCAAATTGTTCAAAGGTGGGGGTTAAATCAACGGTTTCGCCGCGTGCGTTGGGATATTGGGCAACGAGCGCGGCGATGTGTTCGGCGGCACGGTCAAATTGGTCAATCTTTTGGCGGATGGGCATATTGAGCAACAGCGTGGGCAGCGCGGTTTGGGCGCAAAGCGTGGACACCACGGCAGAATCTATACCGCCCGACACGCCAACCACAAAGCCTTGCGCACGCGCTTGGCTGGCGTAATCGCTCAGCCAGCTAACGATGTGTTGGATAACTTTTTCAGTTTGCATGAAGTTTCCTTGTGAGAGAGTTTCAGGCTGCCGATATGGTTGCGAGCAGGGCGGCAAAGGCAGCCTGAAAATGGAGAATCGCCCGCCCGTAAACCATTTGAAAACGCGGGCGCAGTTTGCCGCCTACGGGCTTGGCATTATAGCTTGCACAGGGTTTTCAGGCTGCCCCAGTTGGCAGAAATCGCGCTAAGGCAGCCTGAAAATACACGATATAATGCTGATTGAGCATTTATGCGTATTGTTTTTTAGCTGATTTTTATCTGTTGAAAGGAATCATCATGGCTCATGTTATCCACCTTGGCATTGCGCTGGCGACGGCGTTAGCAGCCGCTGTTTTGCACGCTGAACCGCCGCCAGACAGCCTAGATAGCAACAACAAAGATTGGAAAATCGCCTGCGACAACACGGGCACTTGCCGCATTGCGGGCTACCAAGCCAGCAGCAGCGCCAAGCCCGTTAGCGTGTTGTTTACCCGCGCCGCAGGCGAAAACACGCCGATTATGGGCGAGATTTATTTGCACGGCGCAGCAGACATCGCCCACGCCGATTTGCTGATTGATGGCAAGGTGCAAGGGCAAGTAGTTTTGCAGCCGCCCAGCGGCAAGGGCAAGCTCAGCGACAGCCAAACGCAACAGCTGCTCACCGCCATCAAGCGCGGGCAAAATGTTGCCTTCAAACAGCAAGACACGCTGTGGACGCTATCCAACGTGGGTGCGAATGTGGCGCTGTTGCACGCCGATGAAATCCAGCAGCGCGAGGGCACGCCCACCGCGTTTATTCATATTGGCAACGAGAAAAAAAGCGTGCGCGCCGCCGAGCCTAAGCCTGTTGTCAACGTGCCGCCTGTTTCGCAGGATAAGGCGGTGGTGATTAAATTTGCCAGCAAGGGCTACAAAAATGTGCAGGGGCAATTGCTTGCCGCGCGCCAAGCGGCGGGAGCGCCAGAGAGACAAGACTGTCCCGCGGCGGATAAACAAGACATCACGCTTTATCCGCTGGATAAGGACAACGCGCTGCTGGCGCTGGTTTGCACGCGCGGCGCGCAGCAGGATGAAGATGAATTTTTTATCACCGATGGCAAGGGCAAGCAGGTGAAAAAATATGTGGGCAGGTTTGGCAACAGCGGCAAGGGTTATCACAATGGCTTGCTGAGCGTGGGCAGCAAAGGGCGCGCAGCGGGCGATTGCTTGGCGCTGGAAACCTACGCATGGAATGGCGCGGAATTTGTGTTGGCAGAAGCGATGGATACGGGGCTGTGCCGAGGATTTGCGGGCGGGGCGTGGGATTTTTATCGCATTACGTCGGATATTCGGCGCGTGGAGTGATGGGGTGATGCTGTGATACGGTTGGCAAGACAAGATAGGCAGCCTGAAAACGAGGTTTTCCTTTTTCAGGCTGCCTTTGTGTTTTGGTTTGGGATTGGTGGATGGGGATGGTGGATGGGATTTGTCGGGCATAAATGCGCCGACCTGCAAACTTTGCGCGGTAATGCTGCGATGCGGTTGGCAAGACAAGATAGGCAGCCTGAAAACAGATTTCCCTTTTTCAGGCTGCCTTTCAAGCCCAAACAAAATCCGCACTTCGCTTCATCATCAGAAACAAAATGCGGATTTTTTTCACACGAGAACGCGTTTATCAGCTATCAGCAGGGCTTAGAACTTCCACCCCAAGCCAACATTTGTCGCGCGTTTATTGCGGTAGCGCCCGTTTTCATACACGCCGTTGAGGTACACGTTCAAGCTGTCGCTGATTTGGTAGTTCGTGCCGAGCGTGAAGGCGATGTTGGGGCGATGCCCTGAATACGATTCGCTCACGCCTTGTTTGATGCCGCTGTAGTTGGCGGTGTAGCGCGTTTTGCCGTTCAGGATTTCGCGCAGTTTCAAGCCTGCGTTGAGCGTCCATTTGCCTTTTTCGTCAATTTTCCACAAGCCGTCTATGCCGAGCGTGGCGCTGGTTTCGTGGGTTTTCACATTATCGGCGGAAACCAAATCTGCGCCGTAGCGGTTCAGGTTGTAGTCCATGCCGTTTAGGCGGGCGTGTTTCAGGCTAAGGCTGGGCATCAGGCTGAAACGCTCAAAGTTGAACACTTTGCCCACGCCCAAGCCTAGCAAATATTGGTTGGCGCGGTCTGAGCCAAAGTTGGTTTTGGCTTTCAGAAAATCTACGCCCAGCATGGCAGATAGCCAATAGTTGCCATGGTTAAACGTGTATGCGCCTTCCAAGCCTGCGCCGCGTGTGGTGATTTTTTTCTCTAAGCCGCCGTAGCTTTCTGTCCAGCGGTGCGACAGATTGCTCAATTGCAAGGCAAAGCCGTGTTTGCCGTCTGCGCCAAAGTGGCGGGCTAAGCCGAGCGATTGGCTGTAATCCCTGCTTTTGCCGTTGATGTCGTGCATATCGCGGGCGTTGGATGTACCGTAGCCCATGTCCACCCACATCGTGCCTTCTGGATTGCTGGCAAGGGCTTGTTGCATAGTTTTGTCGCTGCGGGCGACTTTTTCGTTTACGGTGTGCTCTTGCGCGTGGCGGGCGGTTGCGGTGCTTAAACCGAACACGGTGGTGTTGAGCGTGCGCGTGGTGAGCAAGGCTTGGGCAATGCCTGCGCCTGCCACGGGTTTATCGTTGGTGGGCATAACGTAGCCGAAGGTGATGTAGTCGCCCAGCTTGCTGGCATCCAGCTGGTCTAGCAAGCCATCTAGGATGGAGATGGTTTTGTCGCGCCCCGTGTAGCTGGCTTGGTCGCGCAACACGTCACCGATTTGTTGGCGCGATGTGGTTACGCTCACTTGCTTGTTGGTTACGTTGTAGCTGTTGTTAATCAATTCACCCAGCTGGCTGGCATAGCGCACGGCAAAGCCTGTTTTGTTGCTGATGCCTTGCTCGGCATTGAGCAGCACTTCGGTGTTGCCTTGTCGGGTTACATAGCCGCTTTTCACGCCAGTGAGTGTGAGACTGCTGTTGGCTAAATCAGCGCTGCCGCTGATGTTGATGTGCGTGCCGATGGCTTGATCAATATTGCCGTTTTGGTTGTTCAGGCTGCCGTTGATTTGCAGATTGGCTTGGTTCACTTCCAGCGTGCCTTGGTTGCTCACCGAGCCTAAGCGGATGGTGTCGCTGCTGTCGCCGATGGTGAGCTTGGCGCCGCTGGCAACGATGTGATTAGAAACGGAATGTCCGTTGGCAACCAATTCGCCCGCGCGGATTTCGGTGTTGCCGGTGTAGCTGTTGTTGCCGTTCATCACCAAAGTGTCGCGCCCGAGCTTAATCATGCCGCCTGCGCCTGAGATGTTGTTGTCAAAGAAATAGGCGCGTTTGTTGCCTTCAACATTGAAGGTGTGGGTTTTATCAAAGCGTCCGTAGCCGTTGAGACTGGCGGCGGCATTCACCAAACCATGCCCCCACACGCCATCCACGCCTGGCGCACCTTTATCGGTGGCGGTGGTAATCAGCGCGTTTTTGATGTCTTCGTTGCTAAACCAGTCGTAGCGGCTTTTGATGCGGGCGGCGAGTGCGGAAACATAGGCGGTGGCGTTGGATGTGCCAGCGAAGGTGGTTTTTTCGCTGCCAGTGCCGTAGGTGGAGAACACTTCGGGCGCGGTGATGCACCAATTTTTGGTGAGATCGCCGCAGGCATTTTGGGTTTTTTCGCCGCGCTCTTGGTCGTAGGCGGTTACGGCGAGAAAGCCTTTTTCCAGTTCGGGGGCAACAAGCGGCAATGCTGCGCCCACGTTCACAATATCTTTGTCTTCATTGCCAACGGCTTTGAGCACCAGCACATCGCGGTTCACAAATTCGCGATACAGCGGCAAGAGATAGCTGTCTTTGAGCCGTTCGTAGTCTTTGCCGTATTCAGTGGTGATGTTGTTGGAGGAAACGTTGTCGCCGTAGGAATTGTTGAGCACGTCAATTTTGGTGCCTTGTTCCATGGCGAGCAGCAGGTTTACCAGCCCTGTGGAAGAATAAACGCTGCTGGGGCTGTTTACGCCTGAATTGATGGCGGTAAGGGGGGCGGTGTCTAGGATGATTTCGGACATTTTGGTGCCGTGTCCGTTGGCATCGGTGGAGTCCACTAGATTGTTGGTATCCACGTCTATCACTTTTTTGCTGATGCGGCTGTTGCGGTGGCGCAAGCCTGCACCGTCGGGGTTCACGCCTGAATCTACGATGCCAACGTATGCGCCATCGCCAGATAGGGCTTCGGCTTTGTCGTTGGCGGCGGCGCTTTGCCAGCTGCTTGAAACGGGGCGGCTGGTGTTGCCCGTGTTACCTGCGTTGCTATTGTTGCCACCACCACCGTTGTAGTCGGGGCGGATATCGGAACCGCTGCCGCCGCCACCGCCACCGCAGGCGGAAAGCAGCGCGGTGAGCACGGCGAGGGTGAGGATTTTGTATTGCGTGGTTTTCATGGAGACTCCGTGGGTTTAGCGAGAGGGTTTTTTGGGGGTGGCAACGGGGCGGGGCAGGGGCTCTTCGCGGCGGATTAGGGCGAGACAATAGGGGTCGTTTGTCCACCATTTTTCTAGGGTGTTGCCGTTGAAATGGAAATCAAATTGGCAGAGATGCCCGTTGTGGGTGAAGCGGTAGTGGCTGATGGCGGCTTCGGGGTGTTCTACGTTGGCAAGCTGCCAGTATTGCTTGACTTGGGCTCGGCTCATGCCTGCTTTGATGTGGAGCATTTTTTCTAGCATTTGCTGTTCCTTTTTGGGGGTGGCGCTTTGGCAGGAGGTGGTGGCTAGGGTTAATAGGATGATTAGCCAAAATTTTTTATTTTGCATGGGGGATTGCCTTAGGGGGAGTGGGTGGGGGGAATGGGGTTTCAGGCTGCCTTTTTGCGTAAGGCAGCCTGAAAAGGGGGAGAGTGGGCGTTTCAGGCTGCCTTTTAGATGGCTTGTTCTCGCTAAACATTGCTGCGATAAGTGTCGCCGAATCAGTGATATGGATGGAGCGTCGGTGGCTTGCCGATATTTTGCTAAACCCATATAGCTTGTTTAATTGGGTGATTTGGCGGCGAGTCTTTCAGGCTGCCTTTTTGGGATAGGCAGCCTGAAAACGGGTTTAGTCTAGCCAGAAGGGGTTATGCCCGCCGCGGGTGTATTCGTTTTCTTCGGCAAGCAGCATATCTAGGGCAAGGCTGGCAAGGTCGTCGGCGATGGGGTCGGCGTGTTGCTGACCGCTGCGCAGGAAGGTTTTGCGGTAGTGGTGACATTTGCCGCAGCATTCGGCGCGCGCACCTTGATATACGGGTGGGGCTTCGGGGTTGTCTATTTGTTGGTGGGAGATGGCGGATTGGTCGTTGCAGAAGGTGCATTTGGCGCGCAGGGCGTTCCATTGGCTGTTGCATAGGGCGCAGTGTTGGTAGCGCAGTCCGTCCCAATCGCCGCCGCTCAGGATGATGGATGCGATGGCTTCGCTGCCGCAGTTGGGGCAGTGGGCGCGGTCGTCTTGCGGGGGGATGGTGTCGTCGCTTTGTTGCTGGGCTTGGGCGGTGTAGGCAACTTGCAGCGCGGCGTGTAGCCAGATTTGGTAGGCTTGTTCGCGCTCGGGGATGTCGCCTTGCAAGATGCGTTGGGCAATGGCGATAAGCTCGGCTTCGGGGGTGTTGATTAGGGTTTGCAGCGTGGCTTGGGTGGCTTCGGATAGGCTGGGGGCGATGTGCCCAATGATGGTTTTCAGGCTGCTGATGGTGTGTGCGGGGACGGCTGGGGCTTGGGCGGGGGCGTTTTCAGGCTGCCTTGGGTGTTGGTCTAGGGCGTGTTGTTGCGCTTGGGCAAGGCTTGCCATGATGCTGAGATAGTTGTGCCATGAGCTGTTGTCTTGCTGGGCGAGCTCTTGGAAGCGGATGGCGCGCTGGGCGAAGATGTCGGCTTTGGGGGGGATGTAGAAGGGTTTGTAGAAGAAGGGTTTGTTTTGGATTTGTTCGGGGGTCATGGTGGGTCCTTTGGGGTGTGTGAGGCAGCCTGAAATGGGGTTTCAGGCTGCCTCATGCTTAATACTGCATTAGCATTTCGTTATACGGTGTAGTTTATCAGTAGGTCGGGCATTGATGCCTGACAAACACGGACTAAAAACGTCGGACATAAATGCCCAACCTACTTAGATTTTGCAAAGGTTTCAGGCTGCCTAATGTTGTGTTGGCATTTCGTCATACGGGGTAATGTTACCGTTGGTTACGCGGTAGAGATTGCCTAGATAGCCTGCCATTGTGCCGCCTTGTCCATTGGGCAGGCGGATGGTGGTTTGTTCCATATCGTCGCCCCATTCTATTTCTACGGGCTGCCCAAGCTGTTGGCTGGCGTGGTCGGCGTAGTAGGTTACAAAGGCTTTCCAGTCCATAGGCTGGTTGTTGTTGAATAGTTTTTTGAAAAAAGACATCGTGTTCTCCTTGTGGATTGGGTTTAGGCAGCCTGAAAATGGGGTTGCGGCGTTTTCAGGCTGCTTCAATGTATTGCGGATGGGTGTAAATGGTGAATTTTTCGGGCTTGGCAAAGCCGATTAGGGTGATGCCTGCTTGCTCGGCGATTTGGGCAGCGAGCGCGGTGGCAGCGGAAACGGCAACGATGGTGTGGATGCCGATGCTGGCGGCTTTGGCTATCATTTCGTAGCTGGCGCGGCTGGATAACAGCAGCCAGCCTTGTTGGGTGTTGGTTTGCTGTTGCATCAGATGCCCGATGAGTTTGTCTAACGCGTTGTGTCGCCCGATGTCTTCGTAGCTGGCTTGGATTTGCGCGCCTTCCACCCATGCGGCAGCGTGCAGGCTGCCTGTTTGCTGGCGCAGCGGCTGGTGTTGGTCAAATTGGGCTAGGGCTTGGTTGATGTGGCTGGCGGGGATTCTCAGGCTGCGTGTTACGGGGGTGATATTGGGCTGGGCGGCGGTTAGGCTGTCTATGCCGCAAAGTCCGCAGCCTGTGCGCCCGTTGAGCGTGCGGCGGCGTTGTTTGAGCGCGGCAAAGCATTCGCTGGCGATTTCTAGGCGAGCTTCTATGCCTTGCGGGGTGCTAACGATTTCGCTGTCGTAAAGCTGGCTGGGGCGTTGCAGGATGTGTTCGCTGATGCTGAACCCGAGCGCGAGCTGGGGGATGTCTTGTGGCGTTGCCATGATAACGGCGTGCGAGATACCATTGTAGATTAGGGCGATGGGGGCTTCTTGGGCGAGCGTGTCTTGGGTGGGGACAAGGTTGCCACGTTGATAGCGGGTGATGGGGCGGATTTGGATGGGCATGATAAGGCAGCCTGAAAATGGGGTAGGGGGGTGTTGCAAAATAGGGGGATGTTGTTTTCAGGCTGCCTATTGTTGGTACGATAACGGCGGATAGGCAGCCTGAAAACGCAGCCTGAAAGTAACTGCGCTGGGCTGGCCATGGGCGATGACTAAGGCAGCCTGAAAAACTAATCCGCGCAATCAAACCAGTTGGCACAACGCCAAAAGGGTTGGCTTTCGCACACAGAAAATAATCTCGCCCAGTGCCAGCAGCCGCCATTCTACCAAACAAAGGCAGCCTGAAATCCGCTCAAATCCGTCTTCAGGCTGCCTTTGGCTGAGTGTTTACTACATCACGTTTGCGGTTGGTTTTCTGCCGCAGCAGGCATATCGTTTGCCGTTTCAAGCTGCGTTTGGCTGGCTGCGTTGCCGCCCGAGCCGTTGCTACCATTGCCATTACTGCTGTCGTTTGGCGTTTCGTGTGCTTTCGCCATCATCTCGCGATACCAGCGGGGGTGGTGTTTTTTCGCCCAAGTTTGCGTAACCACGCCTTCGGTCATCGCGCGAATCGTGCCGCGAATCCAGATGGCGGCGTAAACGTGCACAATAATGCCCGCAATCAAAATCGTTGCCGCCCAAGCGTGCAGCAGCAGGGCGATGCGCACGGTATCAATGGCAAAATAGCCCGAGAAATACTGCCGCCAAGCTATGATACCAGTGATGCCCAGTACCAGCATGCAGCCCGTCATCAGCCAAAACATGCCTTTTTGCCCGCCGTTGTATTTGCCCACATCGCCCACTTCATGCCCATTGAGCACCTGCGGCACCGCCATCATCCATTTGATGTCTTCTTTGTTGATGAAATTGTGCTGCCAATAGCGCAAAAATTGGCGGAAAAAGCCGAGAAACATCACCACGCCGATAATCGGATGCACCATGCGTGCCAGCTGCGGCGTGCCAAAAATGCCTGTTAGCCAGAAAAAAGCGGGGTAGAAAAACGCCAGCCCCGAGATGGCAAGCAACACAAAACAGCCCGCCACCACCCAGTGGTTAAAGCGCTCGGCGCGTTTATAGCGTTGGATTAAGCGTTCTTTTTTCATTATGCGTCCTCCTCACGTTTCAAGATGTCGCCCTCTTTGCCGATGACTTCGGGGGATTCTTCTTCGGCTCGGTTCGGGCCTACGGTGATGTAGTGCAGCCAGCCTGTT
Organism: uncultured Kingella sp.; assembly: GCA_963529665.1. Lineage (GTDB taxonomy): Bacteria > Pseudomonadota > Gammaproteobacteria > Burkholderiales > Neisseriaceae > Kingella_B. The sequence goes on along the minus strand of CAUSAG010000014.1, from coordinate 13,574 downwards.
GCCACGGCGGCGGCGATGCCAAAGGTTGCCAAGGGTTTGAGCAAGCCTTTCCACAGTTTCACCGTTGCGCTGATGTGTGGGTTTTCAGGCAGCCCTTTATACAAAGTAGGGCGGTCGGCATGGTGTAACACATACATAACGTGCGTGCCGCCCACGCCTTGCGGGTCGTATAAGCCTGCGTTTTGATAGCCGCGATGGTTCAAATCTTTGATGCGCGCGGCGGCAAGCTGTTTCATGTCTTCCTTGCTGCCAAATTGGATTGCGCCTGTGGGGCAGGTTTTCACGCAAGCGGGCTCTTGCCCAACTGCCACGCGGTCGGAACACAAAGTGCATTTGTAAACTTTGTTTTCCTTTTTATCCATGCGCGGAATGTTGAACGGGCAGCCTGCGATGCAATAGCCGCAGCCAATGCAGTTTTCTTGATGAAAATCCACAATGCCGTTTTCGTATTGAATAATCGCCCCCGGGGATGGGCAGGCTTTCAGGCAACCAGGGTCGGCGCAGTGCATACAGCCGTCTTTGCGGATCAGCCATTCTAGCTTGCCGTTTTCTTCGTGCTCGGCAAAGCGCATCACCGTCCAAGATTTTGACGTTAAATCAATCGGGTTGTCGTACACACCGTGGTTGGTGCCGATTTCATCGCGGATGTCGTTCCATTCAGAACACGCCATTTGGCAGGCTTTGCAGCCGATGCAGGTGGTTACATCAATCAGCTTGGCGATTTCAATCGGTTTGCGCACCCCAGGTGGTGGCGTGATTTCTGCCGTTGCAGAACGGCGTTTGATGTCTAATGATTGTAGTGCCATGTTGCCGCTCCTTATGCTTTTTCAATGTTTACCAAGAATGCTTTGTATTCAGGCGATTGCGTGTTGCAGTCGCCCACAAATGGCGAGAGCGTGTTCACGATAAACTGTTTTTGCCCGGATACGTTTTCCCAACCGCCATGCAACGGAATGCCGATTTGATGCACGGTTTTGCCGTTGATGGTTAAGGGTTTCACACGTTTGGTAACCACAGCACGCACTTTAATCCACGCGCGTTTGCTGCTGATTTTCACCCAATCGCCTTTTTCAATGCCTTTTTCTTTTGCCAATTCTTCGCTGATTTCGCAGAATTGTTCAGGCTGCCCAATCATCAACAATTTCACGGATTTCGTCCAAAATTGGAAATGCTCGGTGAGGCGATAGGTGGTTGCGACATAAGGAAATTCTTCTGCGGTGCCGATGCGGTCTTTGATGCTGTCAAACAAGCGCATGGCAGGCGTTTGCACGATTTTGGGGTGCAAGGGGTTGGTGCCGATGGGCGATTCCAATGGCTCGTAATGCTCGGGGAACGGCCCGTCCACCAGTTTACGCGCGGCAAACAAACGCCCTACGCCTTCTTCGTTCATGATAAACGGATTCATACCGCTATCGGGCGCGGCATCCGCTTTGAAGTCGGCAACGTCTGCGCCCACCCATTTTGCGCCATCCCATTTGATGAGCTGGCGATGCTCGTCCCACGGCTTGCCACTGGGGTCGCACGATGCGCGGTTATACAGGATGCGGCGGTTGGCAGGCCAAGCCCATGCCCATTTGGGCGTGTTGCCCAAGCCGCTATCGGAATTGTCGCGCCGATCCATTTGATTGCCCGCTTGCGTCCACGAGCCAGAGAAAATCCATGTGGCGCATTCGGTGGTGCCATCGTCGCGCAGTTGAGCGAAGCCATCTAGCAGTTCGCCTTTTTTGCGGATGATGTTGCCATCGGCGTCTTTCAAATCTGCCAAGGCATAGCCATTGGATTCTTTTGCCATTTCGGCAGGGCTAGGCGCGTGCGATTTGGCGTATTTCCACGAGAGCTTGGTGATGGGGTCGGGGAATTTGCCGCCTTCTTTTTCATACAAGGCTTTGATACGTTGATACAGCTCGCCCATGATGTCCAAATCGGGCAGCGATTCGCCGTAGGGATCTGCGCCAGGGTGGTGCCATTGCAGCCAGCGCGAAGAGTTCACAATAGAGCCTTCTTCTTCGGCAAAGCATGGTGTAGGCAGCCTGAAAACTTCGGTGCCGATTTTGCTCGGGTCGGTGGCGTGGGCATCGCCGTGGTTTTCCCAGAACGATGCGGTTTCGGTTTTCAGCGGATCCATCACCACCATAAATTTGAGCTTGGAGAACGCTTCGGTTACACGATGCGCATCGGGGAACGAGCCTTGCGCGTTGAAGCCTTGCACCAGCAGGCCTTTCATCCTGCCTTGATACATGTCTTCGGTAATCTGCAAGATGTCGTACATTTTTTCGTATTTAGGCAGCCAGTCATACGCCCAGTTGTTTTCGGCAGTGGCATTGTCGCCATACATCCATTTGAGGAAGCTCACGAAAAAGGCGGGCGTGTTTTTCCAATAGTTCAACTGGTTCGGCTGCAAGGCTTTGGGCGTGTTGGCGTTGAGATAATCTTGTAGCGTGGCTTGTTTTTCGCTGGGCAGGCTCAGATAGCCCGGCAGCGCGGTGGACAGCAAGCCCAAATCCGACAAGCCTTGGATGTTGGAGTGCCCGCGCAGGGCGTTCACGCCGCCGCCCGACATGCCGATGTTGCCCAGCAAAAGCTGAATCATCGCCATGGTACGTATGTTTTGCGAGCCGTAGGAGTGTTGCGTCCAGCCAAGGGCATACAAAATTGTGCCCGCTTTGTTGGGCGCGGACATTTCGCCCCATGCTTGGGCGATTTTTAGGAAATCTTCTTTGCTGGTGCCGCAAATGGTGGTCATCATATCCAGCGTGTAGCGGGAATAATGTTTTTTCATCATTTGGAACACGCAGCGCGGATGTTGCAACGTGGGGTCGGTTTGGGCGTAGCCGTTTTCGTCTAGCGCGTAGAACCATGTTTCTTTGTCGTAGAACGAGCCGTGGGTGTTTTCAGGCTGCCCATTGGGGTTTTTTGCGCCTGTAAACAAGCCATCGTTAAATTCAAAACCATCTGCCACGATAAACGAAGCATTGGTGTAGTTTTTAACGTATTCCCATTGGATTTTGTCGTTTTCAATCAGCCAGTTAATCAGCGCGCCCAAGAAGGCGATGTCGGTGCCTGCGCGGATAGGCGCGTAGAAATCGGCAACCGATGCGGTGCGGTTAAAGCGCGGATCAACTACAAACAGCTTGGTGCCTTTGCGTTTTTTCGCTTCAATCACCCATTTAAAGCCCACGGGGTGCGCCTCGGCGGCGTTGCCGCCCATCACCATGATGAAATCGGCGTTTTGGATGTCCACAAACGTGTTGGTCATCGCTCCGCGCCCAAAGCTGGAAGCCAATGCGGCTACGGTGGGACCGTGGCACACGCGCGCTTGTGTATCCAGCGCAATCAAGCCCAATGCGCGGGAGAATTTAACGGTGAGAATGCCTGTTTCGTTGGATGATGCCGATGCCGCCAGCATGCCGATGGTTTCAAGGCGGTTTACGGTTACGCCGTTGGCGTTTTTTTCTTGGAACGATGTGTCGCGCTCGTCTTTAATCAGGCGGGCGATACGGTCGAGCGCTTCGTCCCACGAGATGCGTTTCCATTCGTTGCTGTATGGCTCGCGCACTTCGGGATATGGGATGCGGTTGGGGCTGTTCACAAAATCAATCAACGCTGCGCCTTTGGGGCAGAGCGATCCGCGTGAAACGGGATGGTCTGGGTCGCCTTCAATGTGAAAGATTTTTTTCTTGGCGTTTTTTGCGCCATCGCCCATGCTGTATAGGATGGTGCCGCAGCCTACGGAGCAGTAGGTGCAGTTGTTGCGCGCTTGAGATGCGCCTGAGAGCTTGTATTGACGAACTTCTGCAAAAGCGTTGGCAGGCATTAAGCCTACGGCGGCAAGGGTGGTTGCGCCCGCTCCCGCAGCAGTTACTTTGAAAAACTGCCGTCTGGTTACGTTCATGGTTGGTTCCTTTTTGGGGCGGCTTTTTCAGGCTGCCTCTGTTGCGGTTTATCACAGGGCTTATTCTTATGGCTTAGTCCAACAAGCCCGCTTTGTGAAATTAACCTTATTTATGTAATTGAATGTTATTTTACTGTAATTGTGGGGTTTAGTTAAAAGGATTTTGTGCGGATTTAGCCTTTATTAACCATTCATGCTGATGTTATCTAGTTATTTTGGCTTAGTCCAATGAGCAAAAAGGCAGCCTGAAAACGGAAAATGCGTTTTCAGGCTGCCTAAAAGTGTTGGAAATTAGCCTATTTGCGATGCCCTGCGTTAAAGCGTTTTTCTAGCCACGAGAAGAATGCGGTTAAGCAGATGGTCATCAGCAGGTAAACCAAGGCAACGGTGTAAAGTGGTTCTTCGTAGATGGAATAGCGCCCCGAGATGGTTTTTTGCACATACGCCAATTCGGGCACGGCAATCATTGCCAACAGCGAGCTGTCTTTAAGCAAGGTGATGAATTCGTTTGCCAACGGCGGCAGCATACGGCGCAACGCTTGCGGCACGATAATAAAACGCATCGCTTGCGGATAAGTCATGCCCAGCGAGCGGGCGGCTTCCATTTGCCCTTTGTCAATGGATTGAATCCCTGCGCGGAAAATCTCGGTGATGTATGCGCCCGAGTTGGTGGTTAGGGCGGCGATGCCCGCAATCCACGCGCCGTATTCGCGGCGCAAGGCAACGGCGTCTTGCCCGCTCACCAGCCAGCCATGCTCGGGATGCACCAGCGCAACAAACCACACGAAATACCAAATAAAAATCTGCACATAAAGCGGCGTGCCACGAAAACACGTTATATAAAGCAACGAGATGCTGCGGCAAAGCCATGCAAACGCGCGGGTGAACGCATTGCCTTTTTCAAAGCGAATAATCCGCATCAGCGCACCAATCAAGCCCAGCACGGTGCCGCCCATGGTGGCGATCAGCGAGATTACAACGGTGGAAATCGCCCCTGTTAAAAACATATGGCGATATTCGTAAATCACATCGCAGCGAAAATGCAGGTTAGTGCAAATATCTGAAATCATAAAAAACCAGCCAATACAAACAACGTAAAAAACGCGTGATTTTACCTGAAAACTTGTTAGCAAGCATCCACAAACCCCATTAACTGCCTTACAATTCTGTCTTTTTTTAACCTAAATTAACTATGAATATCTGGTTTGGATCTAAACTCCCAGCATCATTGCCGCCCAGCGCCGTTACCATCGGCAATTTTGATGGTGTGCACACGGGACACCGCCATATTTTGCAACGCCTTGCCAGCGAAGCCCAGGTGCGCCAGTTGCACAGCGTTGCCATGATTTTTGAACCCCAGCCCAACGAATTTTTTAGCCGCCAAGCCAGCCGTCCTTTGCCGCAACGCATCACGCCGTTGCGCGATAAAATCCAGCTTTTGCAACAAACCGGCAGCGTAAACAGCGTGTGGGTGCAGCGGTTTAATTCGCAATTTGCTGCGCAAAGCGCCGAGCAATTTATCCAAACCATTTTGCGCGAGCAGCTCAACACGCGTTATTTATTGATTGGCGACGATTTTCGCTTTGGCAAGGCGCGCGGCGGCGATTTCAGCCTGCTTGCCGCGCAAAGCGATTTTGAAACCGAACGCACGCCCAGCATTTTGATTGCGGGCGAGCGCGCCAGCAGCACCGCCATCCGCCAAGCCTTGCAATTGGGCGATGTTGCCGCTGCCAACCAAATGCTCGGGCATCCTTACACATTAAGCGGACACGTTAAACACGGCAAAAAACTGGGGCGCACCATTGGCTGCCCCACTGCCAATGTGCATTTGCCCGCGCATCGCTATCCGCTGGAAGGCGTGTTTGTGGTGCGCGCGGCAGGCAGCTTTGGCGAATGCGACGGCGTGGCATCGTTTGGCACCAATCCCACCGTGTCGCGCACGCCAGAAGCCAAGTTGGAGGTGCATCTTTTGAATTTTTCAGGCTGCCTTTATGGCGAGCGCATTCAAGTAACCTTTTTGCACAAGCTGCGCGATGAAGCCAAGTTTGACAGCATCGCCGCCTTGCAAGCGCAAATTGCGCAAGATGTTCACGATGCCCAAGCATGGCATCGGGCGCATGGCGGTAAACCAGCCGTTCAGGCAGCCTGAAAACAGCCCTGTTTTGCACCAACCCTTTTGCACGCGCTGCAAAGATTGGTTCACATTTTGCAAACCGTGCGTTTTGCGCCTTCTGCCTAATTCGTTTCACGTTGTTTCAGGCAGCCTGAAAACGCGTTTGGCAAAGGCATTACCACGTTCTAACAAGGAGAATCATCATGTTTAACAAAACCATTTGCCTGCTCAGCGCCAGTTTGATGCTTGCCGCCTGCAACAGCACCGCGCAGACTAACGCCAACGCGGCGAATGCTTCTGCATCTGTCAAGCAAGTGTGGCATTTGACCGAATTGAGCGGCTACAAAGGCGCGATTCCCGCCGAAGCGAAAATGGATTGGACAAACCTGCCGCAAGCCCACGCCTATATGGGCTGCAACCACATCAATTTTGAAGCGCAAACTGATGCCAAAGGCAGCCTGAAAACAGGTGTAGCGATGTCCACCCTAATGTATTGCGAAGGCGCGATGCCGCTGGAAAACGCATTCTCCGAAGCCATTGAACATTTAACGCACTACGAATTAAACGGCAAAACCCTGATTTTGCGCGGCAAAAACGGCGTGCAAATGAAATTTGAACCCGCGCAATAATCTTGCCAACACAAAGGAAACCATCATGTTTTTTGACCACATTCAGGCTGCCCCAGCCGACCCAATTCTTGGCTTGGGCGAAGCCTTCAAAGCCGAAACCCGCCCGCAAAAAGTTAATCTAGGCATTGGCGTGTATAAAGACGCCAGCGGGCAAACCCCCATCTTGCGCGCCGTAAAAACCGCCGAAACGCGCCTGCTCGCCAGCGAAGACACCAAAAACTACCTTGGCATTGACGGCGTGGCAGCATACAACGCAGCAACGCAAGTTTTGCTGTTTGGCGCGGAACACGAAATCATCGCCAGCCAACGCGCCAAAACCGCGCAGAGCTTGGGCGGCACAGGCGCATTGCGCGTGGCGGCAGAATTCATCAAGCAACACACCGCCGCGCAAAACGTGTGGATTTCCGCGCCCACCTGGCCCAACCACAACGCCATTTTCAACGCCGTTGGCATCAACATCCGCGATTACCGCTATTACGACCCCGCCGCGCATGGCTTGGATTGGGACGGCATGCTTGCCAATTTGGCGCAGGCGCAAAAAGGCGACGTGGTATTGCTGCACGGCTGCTGCCACAACCCAACAGGCATAGACCCCACGCCCGAGCAATGGCAAACGCTGGCAAAAATGGCCGCCGAAAAAGGCTGGCTGCCGCTGTTTGACTTCGCCTACCAAGGCTTTGCCAACGGCTTGGACGAAGACGCGCAAGGCTTGCGCACCTTTTTGCAACACAACCGCGAAGTGCTGATTGCCAGCTCGTATTCCAAAAATTTCGGTTTGTATAACGAGCGCGTCGGCGCGTTCACGCTGGTGGCAAACGATGCCGACACCGCCGCGCGCGCGTTCAGCCAAGTCAAAACCATTATCCGCCGCCTGTATTCCAACCCCGCATCGCACGGCGCGGCAACGGTGGCGATGGTGCTCAACGATGCCGAGCTTAAAGCGCAATGGATTGCCGAATTAGACGAAATGCGCGCGCGCATCAAAACCATGCGGCAAAAATTTGTGGACTTGCTGCAAGAATACGGCGCAAAACAAGATTTCGGCTTTATCGTGCGCCAAAACGGCATGTTCTCGTTCAGCGGTTTGACTGCCGAGCAGGTGGACAGACTGCGCGACGAATTCGCCATCTACGCCGTGCGCAGCGGGCGGATTAACGTGGCGGGGATTACCGAGGCGAATATTCGTTATTTGTGCGAGTGTATTGTGAAGGTGTTGTAGAACACGGTTGAGGCAGCCTGAAAGTTGGTTTTAGCTTCGCAGAAGCTCGTAAACTCGCTTTCAGGCTGCCTTTTGTTGATGAAATACAGGGCAGCCTGAAAACGCATTTACACGTTTGGGTGAAACGACAACTGCATTCAACCCCCAATCCAAAGCAAGGAAACACCATGAGCATCATCGCTAACTACACCGCCTATCCTGCCGACTACATCGCCGCCGTTATCCGCGATGGCGATGGCGAGAGCGACACCGTATTCGCCGAATACTGCTTGGAAACCGACAGCCTGCTGCTGCATCGCGCCCTAACAGGCGCAGACGATTTTATCGCGGGCAATGTGTTCAGCGAAGCCGTTATCGGCAGCGAGCTTTTGGGCGCAGACGACGAAGACGATGCGTTTGACGCGTCCATTTTCGCCACGCCTGCCGCGCGGGTGGCAGAAATCGCCAGCGCGCTGCTGCACGCAGATATAAACGCGCTGCTGGCGCAACACGCCGCAGCAATGCAACGCGACAGTCAAGATGATGCCGCCGCAATGCGCGAGCGCTGCCAAGAGCGGTTTGCCGAGCTATGCGCGTTTTACCAACAAGCCGCTGCGGTTGGCGCGGGGGTAATGGTGTCGCGGATGTGATGCGCGGCGTTTTAGCTTTGCTCGTTTTCAGGCTGCCTTTGCGCGTTATCAAGGCAGTCTGAAAACCTTTTCCGCTGCCGTGTTTAACCTTTGCCCGCGCAGCGTGCGGCTATGTAAACCTGTTTCGCTGTTCCCCAAATCCATGCGGTTCTAAAACCAAACTTGCATGCAACAAAGGCAGCCTGAAAGTTAGTTTTAGCTTCGCAGAAGCTCGTAAACTCGCTTTCAGGCTGCCGCAAGCAAAAAAACCATCCGCCAGCCAGTTGCTCGGCTGCGGATGGTTTTGCTATTGATGCCCGCGTTTATTGGCGCGTAAACGTGCCTTTGAAGGTAACGGGGATTTGCTCGTTGATGGATGCCAGCGCCATCACTTCCACCAATTTTGCTACGCCTTCGCTCATGCCCATTTTTTTCACATCCAGCATAACAGGCTCGGCAGTTTCCACGCTGATGCTGTTATCGGCGCTGCGTTTGAGCGTTAATTGCGCGTCAATATCCAGCTTGTTGCCGTGAATATCCAGCGTGAGCGGTTGTTTCAATTGCAGGCTGTCGCCTGTTTTCAGGCTGCCGATGGCATTCATGTCAATCTTGCCGCTGATTTCGGCTTTGGGGAATTTTGTCACTTCAAACACCCAATCGCGCAAGCGTTCATCGCGCAGGTCAATATTGGTTTTCACGCTGGCAAGGTCAATGCTCATGGCAAATGCGCCATCGGCGGAAAGCTGGGCAGACGAAGTGGCAAAGGATGATTCTTCGGTGATGGTTTTGTTTTGCTTATTGGTTTTGTTGCTGGTGAAGTGCACTTGGCTGTCGGTAGACACCCAATTGCCTGTGCTTTGCATGGCGTCGCTTGCCATGCTGGTCATGTTTGGCTGGCTGGTCATGGCAGACGCGGCGGTGGAAGCGGCTTCGGGCGTAGATTGTGGCGCGTTGTTGCAAGCGGCAAGCGCAAGGGCGCACAGCAGGGGAAGAAGTTTAGCGTTCATGGAAATTCCTTTGTAGAATTATCAAAATAAACACGCCGCACAGATGCGTTGTTATGCTGCATGGCGCAGGGCATCTCGTTACGACGTGAAAATTTTTACACAATATGGCTGGAGCTATGGTTTCTATTTTTTAAGATTACGATAGAGAGAGTTAAAAACAGTAAGCAAAAGGCAGCCTGAAAACGGGTTATCGGTTTTCAGGCTGCCTTTGTATAGCGTTACCAACTGGGGCTAAACCATTCTTCCAATTTCAATTGCACTTTCGCGCCCAAGCCGCGTTGCAACAGCGATGCTAAATCGTTGCTCTCAGGCGTGTAGTCCACCAAATCGGGCGCTTTCACCACATCGCGCGCTACGCTGTAAATATTGCCAAAATCATCCACCAAGCCTGCTTTTTTCGCTTCAATGCCAGTGAACACGCGCCCGCTAAACAAATCGGGATAACCCTGCTCGTTCAGCTTGCCCTTGCGCCCATCGCGCACCGATTTGATGAATTCCGCGTGCACTTGGTTCAGCATTTGCTGGAAAATTTCTTGCTGCGCGGGCGATTCGGGGGTGAACGGGTCGCCCATGCCTTTGTTGTCGCCCGCAATGCGCACGCGGCGTTTCACGCCTAATTTTTGCATCAACTCGGTTACATCAAAGCTGCTGCCAATCACACCAATGCTGCCCATTAGACTGGATGGGTCGGCGTAAATCTTATCCGCCGCCGCAGCGATGTAATAGCAGCCTGAAGCGCACATATCTTCCGCCACAACGTAAACAGGAATATTGGCGTGTTCGCGCTTCATGCGGCGAATTTCTTCAAACGCGATATTGGACACCACGGGCGAGCCGCCAGGGCTGTTGGCACGCAGCAAAATCGCTTTCACATTGCTGTTTTTATACGCCGCTTCCATGCCTTCGCGCAGAATTTGAACTTGGTCGTGTTCATCGTTGCCGCCAATCACGCCTTTCAGCTCTACCACTGCCGTGTGCGGCTTTTGCATATTCACAAACTTGTTGCCCGCGGCATTGGGGCGCGCATTGCCATTGCCGCCGCGCGAGCCTGCCATAATCGCTAAGAAAATCAACACAAACACGCCGCGCCAAATATTGCGCCATAAGCGCGCGCGACGTTGCTCTTGATAGGCGGCGAACAACACGTCTTTTAACGTGGCTTGCGCCCATTTTTCGTCTCCAACGGGCAAGGATGGTTCATCGGGTTTGCGGCGGATAAAAGGCATGTTGTCGTCCTCAAAAAATGAAAAACGCTATTGTAATGATGTTTCAGGCTGTCTGCATCTGCAAAAGGGCAGGGGCGGCGCAATCTTTTCCAACCGTTTGGGCAGCCTGAAAACGCCGTTGCCCGCATGCCGTGCCCCGTTTTCAGGCTGCCTAACGCTGTTTTCCCCTTGCCAACAATGCTAGAATGCCCCTCCTTTTGGCAGCCTGAAAACGGAAATAAACATGATAAAACGCCTTGCCGCATGGATTGTGATGCTGGATTTGCTGTGGAATGTTGTGCTGAATGTGAAAAGCGCGCTGCTGCCCTCTGCCACGCCCGCCCCGCGCGATGGTTTGCCCATTTCCCCCGAATTCGCGTTCGGCTGGATACAAGTTTTGGTGAACGGCAGCATGGCGCTGCTGGTTATTTTGTCTATTTTGCTGCTGTTTAAAATGCAACGGCTCGGCAGCCACGGCAATCAACTCGCCTTCACCATTCCGCGCGTGAGCGCCATGTTGATAGTACTGGCTTTTGCCGTGCCATCCGTATGGCTATGGGGCTGGGCGCTGCTGAACACGCTGCAAGGCAACGCCCACGTTATCAGCACCAGCCAGCTGCGCTATTTTGTGGTTGCGCTGTGCCAGCCATTTCTTGTGTTGCTGGTGTGGAACGTATGGCGGCAACAACGGCGCTTGCGCAGGCGCGTGGTGTTTGCCGTGCAGCCTGAAAATCAGGCGCAGCCCATCGCGGCAGTAAACAATATCACGCGCAGCGAAGCCTAACGCGCCCGTTGTCCGCGCATAAAAAGGCAGCCTGAAAACCGCGAATGGGATTTTCAGGCTGCCTTTATGTTGTTTGGCTTAAAGCGTTAAATTACGCGCCTTTTTTGCCGCTCACATTGGCAATCGCCAAGTTGCTGTTGCGTTTCAAAGCCACGCTTTGCACGCCTTCGGGGAAGCTCAAATCAGACAAGTGCAAAATGTCGCCAGCCTCCACGTTTTCGCAGTTCAGCTCAATCGCAGCAGGAATGTTTTTCGGATCAACAATCACATCCACCACGGTGGACAACAAAGACACACGACCGCTTTGCAATTTAACTGCTTTGGATTTTTCCGCGTTCACAATGTGAACAGGAATGCGCATACGCAAAGGCTCGTTCACGTTTACCGCTTGGAAATCAATGTGTTGCACTTGGCGTTTAACAGGGTGCATTTGGTAATCGCGCACGATCACATCTTGCTCTTTGCCGTTGATGTTCAGTTTCAGCAATTGAGTAAAGAAAGATTCTTTTTCCAATGCGTAGAACATTTGTTTGTGGTCAACCGCAATCGCTTGCGCTTCGCCCACGCCGTAAACCACGGCAGGCACTTGACCTTCTTTACGCAGACGGCGGCTCGCACCCGTACCTTGCGTTTCACGAACAGTTGCTTGAATTTGAATAGACATTGTCAATCCTTAAAAAAATAAAGTTAAAAAAAAGAAAAACCGCTACCGAGCTGCGACCAACTCTGCGGTGTGTTAAACCCAAGGGTTTAACAAGATTAAGGCAGCCTGAAAACGAGTTTCAGCGTGGCTAAAACGGCATTTCAAAGCGTTTCAGGCTGCCTCAATAAGCGTCAACTTGGCAAAAACAACGAGCCAGGTTGCACCAATTCTTCATTAAATAAATACGAAACCGATTCTTCATTGCTGATGCGGCGGATGGTTTCTGCCAACAGGCCCGCAATGCTTACTTGGCGGATGCGGTTGCTGGCGCGCGCGGCATCGGAAAGTGGGATGGAATCGGTTACAACTACTTGGTCAATATCCGATGAGTTTAAGCGCTCAATCGCCGCGCCTGAGAACACGGGGTGGGTGGCATAGGCTAATACACGCTCTGCGCCGCGCTCTTTCAAGGCTGATGCGGCTTTGCACAAGGTGTTTGCCGTATCAATCATGTCGTCCACCATCAGGCAGGTTTTGCCTGAAACATCGCCGATGATGTTCATCACTTCGGCAACATTGGCTTTGGGGCGGCGTTTGTCGATAATCGCCAAATCGCAGTTGAGCATTTTGGCAACGGCACGCGCGCGCACCACGCCGCCAATATCGGGGCTCACCACGATGAGGTTTTCAAAATGTTGTTTGGAGGCGTCGTGCGTCAAAATGGGGGTGGCGTAGATGTTGTCCACAGGCATATCAAAAAAGCCTTGGATTTGGTCTGCGTGCAAATCAACGGTTAAAACGCGGTCTATGCCTGCAGTGGCGAGCATATTGGCAACCAATTTGGCGGAAATGGGCACGCGCGCGCTGCGTGGGCGGCGGTCTTGACGGGCGTAGCCGAAATAGGGGATGGCTGCGGTAATCCGTGCGGCGGATGCGCGTTTGAGTGCATCGGCCATGGTGAGGATTTCCATTAGGTTGTCGTTGGTAGGGGCGCAGGTGGGCTGCAAGATAAATACATCGCGCCCGCGCACGTTTTCCAGCAACTCAATGGCGACTTCGCCGTCTGAAAATTTGGTTACGGATGCGTTGCCTAAGGGTGTATCCAAGTGTCGGGCGACGCGTTGCGCTAATTCGGGATTCGCGTTGCCTGTGAATACCATTAAACTGTCAAAAGCCATTTCTTCACCTGCGGTTGGGTTTTGGGTTGAAGTAGGAAACATGGTGCTTCCTTTTTACAGTTGGGATTGCTTGCTCAATTGAGCGATGGGCATTATACGCGCGTTGGGTTAGTTTTTGTTAATTTTCCGTAAACCCTTTGTTGTTTGGGGCTTTGCTGTTTTAGCTTTGCTGAACTCGCTTTACTCGTTTTCAGGCTGCCTTAAAATGGGTTAAGCGCATATAGTTGCCTATACGCGCTTAATTTGGCTGGGGAGGAAGGATTCGAACCTTCGCATGCTGGAATCAAAATCCAGTG
>CAUSAG010000013.1:0-59377 GCA_963529665.1 uncultured Kingella sp. | reverse complement strand
AATTGGTTGGGGGGCTATATGAATAATGAGAAGGCAGCCTGAAAATGGGAATAGGCCTTTTCAGACTGCCTTTACTAACCACAATTCAACCAACCTTTATTTTTTCTCTTTCAGCTCAGGGGCTTCTAGCTGCTCTTTCCAGCCGCATTCTTTTTGCGGGCAGACGCGTTGCACACCCCAGCGTTTGGTTACTTTACGCATGGTAATTGCCCAGCCGCATTGGGGGCAGGGTTGGGCAAGGGGCTCGCTGTTGATGGCGTATTTGCATTCGGGGTAGGTGTCGCAGCTGTAAAAGGTTGTGCCGAAACGGGATTTGCGTTCCACCAGATGCCCTTTGCCGCATTGTGGACAGGTTACGCCTGTGTCTTTGGGTTTTTCTAATGGCTCAACATATTTGCATTTGGGATAGTTGGCGCAACCGATAAATTTTTTGCCTGTGCGGCTGTTTTTGTAAACGAGTTGTCCGCCGCATTGTGGGCATTGTCGCCCATTAAGCTCGGCTTGCATGGCTTCATCTTGGGCGATGCGTTCGGCGGCTTGTTCGGCGGTTTCGTTTACATTACGCGTGTAATCGCATTCGGGATAGCCTGCGCAGGCAATGAATCGTCCTGCGCGTCCAAATTTAATTTGTAGCTTGTGATTGCCGCATTTAGGGCAAGTTTCATCCAGCTCTTCGGTAGTAAATTTAGCACGTTCAATACCTTCTTTTTCTTGCACTTGTTTGTGGAAGCCTTGCCAGAAGCTGTCCATCACGGGAATCCATTGGCGTTTGCCGCCTGCGATTTCGTCTAGCTGGTCTTCTAGTTTGGCGGTGAAGTTGTAATCCACGTATTGTTTGAAATGTTCGGTTAGAAATCGGTTGACTACTTCGCCTGTGTCGGTGGGCAGGAAGCGGCGTTGTTCTACAATCACGTATTCGCGGTCTTTGAGCGTTTTGATGATGCTGGCGTAGGTGGAAGGGCGGCCGATGCCGTATTCTTCTAGGGCTTTCACGAGCGTGGCTTCGTTGAAGCGTGGCGGGGGTTGAGTGAAATGTTGTTCGCCGTATAGGTTATCCACGGGGAGCGCGTCGCCAACTGCCATTTCGGGCAGTTTTTTGTTGTTTTCGTCTTCGCTATCGTCTTCGTCTGCGCCTTCTTGGTACACGCTTAAAAAGCCTGCAAACACCAGCACTTGCCCTGTGGCGCGGAAGATGCCATCGCCAATGGCAATATCTACGGTGGTAGCATCAAATTTGGCTTCTACCATTTGGCAGGCGACGCTGCGTTGCCAAATCATTTGATAGAGCTTGAATTGGTCGGCGCTGAGAAAGGGTTTCACGCTTTCTGGTGTGCAGTAAACGGATGTGGGGCGGATGGCTTCGTGCGCTTCTTGGGCGTTTTTGGATTTGGTTTTGTACACGCGAGGGCTGTTGGGCAGGTAGTCCGCACCAATTTTGTTATCAATATAGTGGCGAATTTCGCTAACAGCGTCTTGCGATAAGGTTACGCTATCGGTACGCATATAGGTAATCAAGCCCACTGCGCCCTGCCCCACGTCAATGCCTTCAAATAATTGTTGGGCGGTGCGCATGGTGCGGTCGGTGGTGAAGCCGAGTTTGCGCACGGCATCTTGTTGCATGGTGGATGTGGTGTAGGGCGCGGCGGGTTTGCGCGTGGCTTTCTTTTTGATGACTTCGGCAACGCGGGCTTCTTTGCCTTGCAGCGCGGCGAGTATGGCGGCTTGGCTGGCTTCGTTGGGCAGGGAGAATTGTTCTAGTTTAGTGTTTTGCCATTGGGTGAGTTTTGCGCTGAATTTGGTGCGCCCTTTGTGGCTGTCCATGTGGATAGACCAGTATTCTTGAGTTTCAAAGGCGCGGATTTCGTTTTCGCGTTCGCAAATCAGGCGTAAGGCGGGGCTTTGCACGCGCCCTGCGGATAAGCCACGGCGGATTTTTTTCCACAGCAAGGGCGATAGGTTGAAACCAACCAGATAATCCAAGGCGCGGCGGGCTTGTTGCGCGTCCACAAGGTTGATGTCTAGCCCGCGCGGGTGTTGGATGGCTTCTTGCACGCCTTTGGGGGTTACTTCGTGGAAGACAACTCGTTGCAATTTTTCGCCAATATTTGCCATGCCGCGTTTGGATTTGAGAATTTCGGCGATGTGCCACGAAATCGCTTCGCCTTCTCTATCAGGGTCGGTGGCGAGATAGATGGTGTCGGCTTGCTTGGCGGCTTTGACGATTTCATCCACGTGTTTGGCGGATTTGGTGGGGATTTCGTATTTCATGGCGAAGTTGTCTTCGGGATTGACTGCGCCGTTTTTCTTAATCAGGTCGCGCACATGCCCAAACGAGGCGAGCACTTCGTAATCGCTGCCGAGGTATTTTTTGATGGATTTGATTTTGTTGGGGGATTCTACGATAAGGAGATTTTTTGCCATGGTGGTGCCGTTTGTGAAAGGGGTTGTTTGAGATTCAGGCTGCTTATTTTGTGTTGCGCTGAGCTTGAAAGATTGAGACAGCCTGAAAAGGGATTTTCGGTTTTCAGGCTGCCTTTTTGAGACGGGCAGCCTGAATGTTCTTTTTTTATTATTCTTAAAATACGCATGTTTTGGCAAGGGGTTGGCGGAAATTGTTTTTCAGGCTGCCTATGGAGCGGAGATAGGCAGCCTGAAAATGGCATCGTTGGGCAAAACATTGGACAAACAACTTTCAGGCTGCCTCAGCTTGATAGGCAGCCTGAAAACCATATTCCCTTATAATCGCCCTTTTCCATTAAACCAACTTTGCCATGCCCACCATTCGCCATTTTGCCTGCGCCCAATATTTAGAAACGGGCAGCGTGTTGCAGCATAAAAAACTTTCATTTGCGCAATCGCAGTTTGCACAGCCGATGATTGTGCGCGTGTTGCATGGGCGTAAAACGTTGCGCTACGCGGGCGGCGAATTTACTGCCACGGCGGGGCAATGGCTGTTGATTGCGGGCGGGCAGTCGTTTGATGTGCTGAATGAGCCTGATGGGGCGCAGGGTTATCGCTCGGAATGGCTGATGCTGGGCGATGAATGGGTGGCGCAGTTTTTCGCGCAACACCCTTCGCGCGAAACACTGGATTTGGCGCGTGTGTTGCGCCCTGATGCGGCGTGGGATGAAGCGTTTTTGCGCGTGATACAAGGCGTGCAGGCGCAGCTGCCTGAAACGGTTTTGGCAGCGCGGACAATGGAACTGCTGGCTTGGCTGGCGCAAGCTGGGGCGGTGTTCAATCCGCATTCGGCGCAGCGTTTAAGCAAGCAAATACGCCAACTGATTGCGCGAGATACCACAATCAACTGGCGGATAACGGATATGGCGCAGCGGCTGGGCATGAGCGAGGCAACGCTGCGGCGGCGGTTGGCAAACGAAGGCGCGTCTTTCCGCGAACTGTTGGGCAACATCAAAATGATGCGCGCCCTCACGCTGTTGCAAACGTCGCCGTTGGGCGTGGCGCAGGTGGCGTATGCAGTGGGCTATGAAAGCCCTGCGCGGTTTGCGGCGAAGTTTCGCGCGCATTTTGGCTGCACGCCAAGCGATGTGCGCAAGGCAGCCTGAAAACATTTTTTAGCGGCGCGTTTTAGCTTCGCTCGTTTTCAGGCTGCCTCAAATTCCAAAGGACGCATCTTACTGCGTCCTTTTTGCTGCTTCATCAAACTGCTATCGCGCTTGGCGCACGGTAACTTTGGCTTTGCCCAGCGCGTGTGCGTTGGCGAAAAAGCCCACCAGCGCGGGCGTGGCGTCGGCGGTGATATTGGGCAAGGTTGCCACATCCACGGCGGTAACGGTGATTTCATAGCGGTGGTTTTGCCCTTTGGGCGGACAGGCGCCCATAAAACCCGCTGTGCCGCCATCGGTGCGCGTTTGCAGCGCGCCTTGCGGCAAAGGTTGGTTTTCAGGCAGCGTGGAGACATGGGCAGGAATGTTGGCGACTACCCAGTGCATCCAGCCCAAGCCTGTGGGCGCGTCTTTGTCGTACATCGTCAGCACGAAACTTTTGGTGCCTTTGGGTGCGTTTTTCCACGAAATAGTGGGCGCGATATTGCCGCCTGTGCAGCCAAAACCATAGGCTTCGCTTAACACATGGCGTTGGGCAAAATGCCCGTTTTGCAAGCCATCCACTTGCACGGAAAATTTTCCTTCTGCGCTGGCAAGCGTGGAAAGTGCGGTTAAACCCGCTAGTGCTGCGATGTAGCATCCTGTTTTCATGATGATTTCCTTGTTGGGGTTTGATTGAAAACGCGGATTATAGGAAAGTGTGATACACGCCGTGATGCAGAAACGTGCAAATATTGTGCGGATTTGGACTGCCCTACCCCACTTTCAGGCTGCCGATTGCATTACAGGTAAACGGTTTTAGCTTCGCAATTTCACTACGCTTCGCAGTCTGCCCTAACCTTATAGGCAGCCTGAAAATGGCAACCCCCACCCTACCCTATTTTCAGGCTGAAACCTTTGCACTCCCCCAACAACAGCCTGAAACCTAAAATGGAGCGGCGACGGCTCGTCGCTAAATTGCTTATTAAACATAGCATTACTGATTTTTCAAAATGTCGGCGAGCCGCCGACGCTCCATCAGTTACAGGTTTTGCAAAGGTTTCAGGCTGCCGATTGCACACAAAAAACCGCAAACGCCCAAGCATTTGCGGTTTTCGTTACGCTTAACATCAATCTTCGTAACGCTTAAACACCAACGTGCCATTGGTGCCGCCGAAGCCAAACGAGCTGGATGCCACGATGCGAATATCGGCTTTGCGCGCTTGGTTGGCGCAGTAATCCAAATCGCAGCCTGCTTCAAAGTCTTGATTAACAAGGTTAATGGTGGGTGGGGCGATTTGGTCGCGGATGGCTAACACGCTGTAAACAGCTTCCACGCCACCTGCTGCGCCGAGCAAGTGCCCTGTCATGGATTTGGTGGAGCTAATCAACACTTTTTTCGCGTGTTCGCCCAACACCGATTTAATCGCATTGGTTTCGTTGGCATCGCCCAATGGCGTGGATGTGCCGTGCGCGTTGATGTAGTCCACTTCGCTCGGTTGCACCTTGGCATCTTTAAACGCGCGGGACAACGCCAGCGCAGGGCCTTCCATGTTGGGCGCGGTGATGTGGTACGCATCGGAGCTTGCGCCAAAGCCAACGATTTCAGCGTAAATGGTTGCGCCGCGCCGTTTGGCGTGTTCCAGTTCTTCCAGCACCAACACGCCTGCTCCTTCGCCCATCACAAAACCATCGCGGTCTTTGTCCCACGGGCGGGACGCGGCGGCGGGGTCGTCGTTGCGAGTGGAAAGCGCTTTCATGGCAGCAAATCCGCCGATGCCCAGCGTGCACACCGCGCCTTCCGCGCCGCCTGCAATCATCACGTCGGCATCACCGTATTGAATCATCCGCATGGAATCGCCGATGGCGTGCGCGCTGGTGGTGCAGGCGGACACGATGCCGTAGCTAGGGCCGCGATAGCCTTTCAGGATGGTAACGTGCCCTGCAATCAGGTTAATCAACGAGCTGGGGATGAAAAAGGGGTTGATTTTGCGCGGACCGCCTGCTGCCACGGTATGGGCAGTCGTCTCAATCGCAGGCAAGCCGCCGATGCCTGAGCCAATGTTTACGCCCACGCGGTCTTTGTCCAACTCGGCAAATTCGTCCAACCGCGCATCGGCGATGGCTTGCATTGCGCCTGCGATGCCGTAGTGGATAAAAGCATCCATGCGGCGAGCTTCTTTGGGCGGGATGTATTGGGTTACATCAAAATCTTTTACTTCGCCTGCGATTTGGCAGGCAACGTCAGAAGCATCAAATCGGGTGATTTTGCCGATGCCGCTTTTGGCTGCCAGCAGGTTTTGCCACGCGCTGGGCACGTCATTGCCCACGGGCGATACTTGTCCTAAACCTGTGATAACAACGCGTCGTTGAGTCATGGGGTTCTCTTCTGTTTTGTAATGTGATTGAGCTAGTTGCTGCGCCAGTTTAGCCAAACAGCCTCTGATTTGGGCAATGCTGCCTGAAAATCAGAGGCTGTTTTGCCAAAAATGGCTTACGCTTGTTTTGCGTTAACGTAGTCAATCGCAGCTTGAACGGTGGTGAGTTTTTCTGCGTCTTCATCGGGGATTTCGCAGCCAAAGGCTTCTTCCAAAGCCATCACCAATTCTACGGTGTCCAGCGAATCTGCGCCCAAGTCGTCTTGGAATGATGATTCGTTTTTCACGTCGCTTTCGGCTACGCCTAATTGCTCGGCTACGATGCTTTTAACTTTTTGTTCAACTGACATTATGTTCGTCCTTAAAAAATGCCTTGCGGCGGTTTGAATAAATCTCTACGGAATTATAGAGTGGTTTATCTAGTTTTGCGTTTTGCGGATTTTAACCGCTTTTTTGCTGTTTTGACTACTCTTTGCATAAAAATTCATGCAAAGGGTTTTCAGGCTGCCTATTTGGGTTCTTCAATGGGAACGTAGCCTTGCACGGAATCTGCGCCATCGCCAAAGAAATAGCTTTCCATTTGCTGCGCCAAATATTCGCGGGCGCGGGGGTCGGCTAGGCTTAATCGGTTTTCGTTGATGAGCATGGTTTGATGGCGCGTCCATGCGTCCCATGCTTCTTGGGAAATGTTTTCAAAAATGCGTTTGCCCAGCGCGTTGGGCAGGGGTGGGAATTTCATGCCTTCGGCTTCTTTGCCGAGTTTGACACAATGAACCATGCGAGCCATTTTGTTTTCCTTTTTGACGGTGTTGAAACGGGCGGCATATTAGCAAATTTCAGGCTGCCTGAATAGCGATAGGGCAGCCTGAAAATGGCAAAGCGGTGTGCTAAGCCAAAATGCTTATTTAAACAGCGATGCCAGTTTACCGAAAAAGCCTTTGGATTGGGCTTCGCTTGGGGAGTTACGGGTGGTGTTGTTGGCAGAATCGTTGTCGCTGGGCGTGGGTTTGCGCGTTACTGTGTGGGCGGCAAAGGTTTGGGCAACGGGCATGATTTCTATGGCATTTACGTTCATGTGCGCAGGGCATTGGTAGAGCCATAGCGCGGTGGCGGCGATGTCTTCGGCGCGCAGGTAATCCACGTTTTCATACAATTTGTTCACGCGCTCTTCATCGCCTTTGAAGCGGACATTGGAGAATTCGGTGCCGCCGCATAAGCCTGGTTCAACATTGGTTACGCGGATGTTTTTGCCTGCCAAATCGGCGCGCAGGTTCAGGCTGAATTGGCGCACAAAGGCTTTGGTTGCGCCATACACATTGCCGCCTGCGTAGGGATAAGTGCCTGCGATGGAGCCGATGTTGATGATGTAGCCTTGGTTGCGTTCCACCATTTGTGGCAGCACTTGGCGAGTCAGGTAAATCAAGCCGAGCACATTGGTTTGCACCATGGTTTCCCAGTCTTCAAAATTGGCTTGCGGAGCGGGGTCTAGCCCAAGGGCGAGCCCTGCGTTGTTAATCAAACAATCAATGCTTTGGAATTCGGCGGGCAGATTGGCAAGGCTGGCTAGGGCGGTGTTGACAGAAACCTTGTCGCTCACATCCATTTCCAGCGGCTGAAACATTGCGCCCAATTCGTCTTGCAGCGCGGTGAGTTTTTCTGCGCGGCGAGCGGCGCCAATCACTTGATAACCTGCTTGCACAAATGCGCGACACATTGCCGCGCCAAAGCCTGCCGATGCGCCTGTAATCAGAATTGCCATGATGTTTTGTCCTTTCTTGGGTGGTGGTATGATTGGGCTGATTTTAATGGTTTTCAGGCTGCCTTGGGTAGTGTTGTTGCATTAGGCAGCCTGAAAACGGGTTCACAAGGAATGGCTTTATGGCAAAACAAAAACCTGCTTTTGCGGTTACTTGGGCGTGGCTGTGGCAACGCCCTGTGTGTTTCTTTGGATTTGGCTTTGGCACGGGGCTTGCGCCAAAAGCCCCCGGCACGGTGGGCACGCTGCCTGCGGTGTTGATTGCGGGGCTGCTGTTGGGCTGCGGCATGAGCAAGCTGGCATTGGGCTTGCTGTGCATTGCTTTGTTTTTTATTGGTATTTGGATTTGCAACGTAACCGAGCGTTCGCTGGGCGTGCATGATTATGGCGGCATTGTGTGGGATGAGATTGTGGCGATGATGCTGATTTATGCGTGCGTGCCGCAGGGCTTGGGCTGGTGGACGGTTTCGTTTGCGGTGTTTCGTTTTTTTGACGCGGTGAAACCGCCGCCGATTAAATGGTTTGACCAGCGCGTGAGCGGGGGATTGGGCGTGATGCTGGATGATGTGATTGCGGCGGCGATGAGTATTTTGGTGATTTGGCTGCTGGCTTGGCTATGCTGATGCAGCCTGAAAAAGACTGCGCTGGCTATTACTGAGACTACAATAATTAGGCAGCCTGAAAACCGCATTTCTGATTTTCAGGCTGCCCTTTGGTAAACAAAACAAGCCCTGCCCTATTTAATTTAGCAAAACAGCGTGGACAACCCGAGGGAAGAAGGGTTATGCACGCTGCTTTTTCGTTTTCAGGCTGCCTGAAAATTATCTGTCGCTGCCCATGCGCTCGGCTTCGTTAAACGTAGCGCGAACTTGCTCACCTGTGTACACGAATTTAATGCGATCATCGTTGCGGTGCGAAACATAATCAGTGTTTACGGCTTGCAAAGCAGGGATTTCTTGATGATCAGGCTGCTTTTCAACTGCGCGGTCTAGGATGTGTGCCATGGCGTTGGTTGAGATTAAAGTTACCAATGCGATTGCGGTGATTTTTTTCATGGTTTGTTCTCCAAAAATAAAAGGTTAAATGAAACGTTGGCGGCATTTGCGTTTTTCAGGCTGCCCTGAAAGTGTGTGCATCATAGGCATTTTGTTTTTGCCAAAAAATACCGCTTGGGGAAAAACGCTTTCAATGTTTATTTGAAAATTGCCTTGCGGCAAATGCGCTGTTGTTCAGAAAGTGAGCGCATTCTAGGGGCAGCCTGAAAAAGCAAAAAGGGGCGTTTGGGCAATAAATTATTTCTTATCTGGAAACTATATTACGCTTAAACGGCTTAGTGTTTTCCTATAAACGTAATTTAACAACAGTTAGCAAAAATAAACATCTTTTTCGTGTTGATAAATTCTTTTAATATCGCGTTTTTGCGATTAAGGGCGATTGGTTATGACTGAAAGCATTATTGAACTGCGCCATTTGCGCACTTTGCTGGCGCTGGAAGAAACAGGCAGCGTTTCCCTTGCCGCGCAACGGGTTTTTTTAACCCAATCGGCGTTGTCACATCAGCTTCGCGCGTTGGAGCTTTATTTTGATACGCCGTTGTTTGAGCGCAAAACGTCGCCCATTCGGTTTACGCCTGCGGGCGAGCGGTTGTTGAAACTGGGGCATGAATTATTGCCGCGCGTGGCGGCGGCGGAGCGTGATTTGATGCAGATTGTGCAAGGCGAGGCGGGCGAATTGCGCATTGCGGTGGAATGCCACACTTGCTTTGATTGGCTGATGCCAGCGATGGGCGTGTTTCGCCCGCAATGGCCGCAGGTGGAATTGGATATTGTGTCGGGCTTTCAAGCAGACCCTGTGGCGCTGCTGCTGACTAATCGCGCCGATTTGGCGATTGTTTCCGAAGCGGCGCCACAAGCGGGCGTGGCGTATCAGCCGTTGTTTGCTTATGAGATGGTGGGCATTTGCGCGCCCGATCATCCGCTTGCCAACAAGTCCGTGTGGCAGGCGGAAGATTTTGTGGATGAAACGCTGATTACTTATCCCGTGCCCGACGATATGTTGGATTTGCTGAAAAAAGTGCTGCTGCCGCGTGGCATCAACCCCAAGCGGCGCAACAGCGAGCTCACGATTACCATTGTGCAACTGGTTGCCAGCAAGCGTGGCGTGGCGGCGTTGCCTTATTGGGCAGTGATGCCGTATGTGGAGAAAAATTATGTGGTGCACCGCCCGATTGGCGATAAGCCGTTGCAAAGCGAGCTTTACGCCGCGATGCGCGAAGGGGATGCCAATCGCGCGTATATCAACGATTTTTGCGAGATTATCCGGCGGGAAAGCTTTGCCAATTTGCCCGCGTTGAGTGTGTTGGTGATGTGAACAATGGTTTTCAGGCTGCTTTTGGGTATTCAGAGGCAGCCTGAAAACGCTTTTGCGTCGCTGCGAAACCTGTTCGCTTCCATTTTTCAGGCTGCCTATTCGTTCTCAATAGGCAGCCTGAAAACCATCCCGCCCAAAGGCAGCCTGAAAATATTTCGGTATAATTTCCCCCTTTTCCATCCATTGCAAAACCGCCCGTGAAAATCCTGATTTTAGGCTGCGGACAAGTCGGCTCCGCCATTGCCGAAGAACTCGCCACCATGCCCAATACCGATGTAACCATCGTCGATACCAATGAACAAGCGTTGAAAAACATCGCCAGCCGCTTGGATGTGCAAACGCTGGTGGGCAACGCTGCCTCGCCCGTTTTGCTGGAACAAGCAGGCGCGCCCGACACCGACATGCTGCTTGCGCTCACCCGCAGCGACGAAACCAACCTTGTTGCCTGCAAACTTGCCGCCACGCTGTTCAACATCCCGCAGCGCATCGCCCGCGTGCGCAATTCTGCCTACCAAGAATACGGCGAAACCGACCAAGACCCCGACACCCTATCCGCCAGCCTCAAAGCCTTTGACATCACCGATTCCATCCACCCCGAGCATCTGCTCACCGAACACATCGCAGGCTTGTTAAGCTATGTGCGCGCCCTGCAAGTGCTGCCCTTTGCCCACGACAAAGTGCGCATGGTGGTTGCCGAAGCCAAAGCGGGCGACTGGATCATCGGCAAAACGCTGTTTCAAATCAACGCGCAACTGGGCGAAAACCTAGATTGCCAAATCTCCGCCATCTATCGCAACGCACGCCTGATTGTGCCGCAGCCTGAAACCATCATTGAAGAAAGCGACGAAATCGCCTTTATGGTTGCTTCCAAACACATGGCGGCGGTGATGTATGTGCTGTTTGAATACAACCAATCCAATCACCGCGTGATGATTGCAGGCGGCGGCAATGTGGGCTTTCGGCTGGCAAAAAAAATGGAACACAAGTTCAACATCAAAATCATTGAAGAAGATGCCCAACGCGCCGAATGGCTTGCCGAGCAGCTAGACAACACGCTTGTGCTGCACGGCTCCGCCACCGACGAAAGCCTGCTCACGCGCGAATACATTGACGAAATTGACGTATTTTGCGCGCTCACCAACGACGACGAAAACAACATCATGGCGGGCTTGTTGGCAAAAAATCTCGGCGCAAAACGCGTCATCAGCGTCATCAACCGCGCCCGCTATGTGGATTTGCTCACAGGCAACCAGCTAGACATCATCGTCTCGCCGCATCAAATCACCATCGGCAGCGTGCTTGCCCATGTGCGCCGTGGCGACATCGCCGCCATCTACCCGCTGCGGCGCGGCACAGCCGAAGTGATAGAAGCCGTTATCCACGGCGACCGCACCACCTCATCGCTGGTGGGGCGGCGCGTGGACGAAATCAAATGGCCCTCCGCCTGCCACATCGCCGCCATCGTGCGCGACGACGAAGTCATCATGGGGCGACACCACGACCAAATTCTTGCCGATGGCGACAGGCTGGTGCTATTCGTTTCTCGCCGCCGCATCTCGCGCGAGCTGGAAAAGCTCATCCAAGTGAAAATGGGCTTTTTCGGCTGAACACATTTTCAGGCTGCCTTTGGAACGCGCATCAAGGCAGCCTGAAAAACGCAAACCAAGCCCATCCCGATATTCCATCCCGTTTTCGTTTCGCAAAAATCCGCCAACCCTTTTGAGCTTCGCCAAGCCCACCAACCCGATTTCAGGCTGCCTCTTGCCGGCCATTCCCAACACCATGCCGCCTATCCAATCCCCGCAAAACCCCCAGCTCAAACACCTCGCCAAAATCCTAACCGCCGCCAAACACCGCCGCGAACACCGGCAAGCCGCGCTGGAAGGCGCGCATCTGCTCGCCGCCTATTTGGACGCAGGCAACACGCCGCAGCAGGTTTACATCCCCGAGCTCAAGCTAAAGCAGCCTGAAACCGCCGCATTGATGGCGCGGCTGCCTGCAAACCGCATCACGCCTGTTGCGCCACATTTGCTGCAAAAAATCAGCAGCCTAAACAACGCCGACGACATCATCAGCCTGATCGTGCTGCCGCAAGCCGCGTCGCCCGCAAACGGCGATTGCATTGTGTTGGATGCGGTGCAAGACGCAGGCAACGTTGGCACGGTGTTGCGCAGCGCAGCGGCGGCAGGCATCCGCGATGTGGTGCTGGGCTTGGGTTGCGCCGATGCTTATTCGCCCAAAGTGTTGCGCGCGGGCATGGGCGCACATTTTGTGCTCACCCTGCACGAACGCGTAAACCTGCGCGAATGGCTGGCAAACTACCCCCAGCGCACACTCGCCACCGCGCTCACCGAGCACAACAATTTTTCCTTATATGGCTTAGACTTGCGCCCACCATCCGCATGGATTTTCGGCAACGAAGGCAGCGGCGTTTCGCCCGACCTCATCGCCGCCGCCCAAGCTACGGTGAAAATCCCCATGCAAGGCGCGGTGGAATCGCTCAACATCGCCCAAGCCGCCACCATTTGCCTGTTTGAACAAATGCGACAGCGCATGGCAGCCTGAAAACCAATAAAGCTAAACGCAAAACCAGCCAAAAAGTTGCCCACCCCTGCAATACTCTCTACAATGCCCACTTGCCGCTCAAATTTTGATAACAAATGAAAGGATGATTTTATGAAACAAAAAATTAGCCTAATCGCGCTAACCGCTGCCCTGCTTGCCGCGCCCACCTTTGCCGCACCCAGCGCGCAACAACAGCTCAACCAAGATTGCACCTTTGAAGCCAATATTGCCTATGATTCAATGGGGCTATTTCAAGCAGGCACCAACCAAGCCAGCGCGTTAAAAATGCTGCAACAAAAATACCTCAAACTGGTTAATCCCGAATCGCAAAAAGCGGCCAATAGCTCCATCGCCAGCATCAACTCGCTGCTTTACAAACAGCCCAAAAGCAATATCCACATCGGCAAAACCGATGCCGAACGCCAAGAAATCATGCGCGAATGGGGCGCAGCGGTGTATGCATCTTGCTTGAACAACAGCAAATAATCCGCTCATTTAAGCCACAAAAAACGCTCGTCAAATAACTGACGGGCGTTTTTGGTTTTTCAGGCTGCCTCCTAAGCATGGCTAAAAGGCAGCCTGAAAATGGGTTTTTACCGTTTTCAGGCTGCCTTCATCTGCCGCAGCAAGTAATCAAACAATGCGTTGGCAGCGACTTCGGCGTGTTCGCGGCGCACGGGGAAATTTAAATAATAGAGCTGGTCGGCGAAGCGTTCGCGGATGTGGGCGGGCAGGTCGTAGAGTTCGGCGTAGGCTTCGGCGATTTGGCGCACGGCGGCGGAGACGGTTTGTAGGTCGCAATCGCGCTCGGTGATGTCGTAGAACAGCGTGCAGTGCTCGGCATCTAGGTTGGCGATGGTAATAACGGGATAGCGATGGCGGGCGCAGTAATCGTAATGGTCGCTATCGGCGCTGTTGCGGGTGAATTTGCGGATGGGCATTTTCAGGCTGCCTTTTGGGATTGAGGGTTAAAAATCAATGCGGATGGTTTTGTTGTGGTGTGGCTGTTGTCAGTATGTGTTAGGTTGGGTTGGAACCCAACATAGTTGAATAATCGGAAATGTTGGGTTTGCAACCCAAGCTACTCGCTAAAAAGGCAGCCTGAAAACGATATTTGGGCTTTCAGGCTGCCTTTGGATTATCTGAATAGGTAGCCTGAAAAAGGGTTTTTACCGTTTTCAGGCTGCCTTGAACCGCGTGCGCAGCAAAGCTGTATGCCCTACGGCATACAGGCTACGTTTGCTTTTGCGTTTTCAGGCTGCCTTACCCCATTACCCGCCGCATGCTGCTGGCTGTGCGGTAACGACCGTGCGCGGACAGGCGGGTGAGGAAGGCTTCCAGCTCTTCCGCCGTATCGGCAATGTAAACAATGTGGTAGCAGCCGTCGCCGTGGGTTTTGTCTGCGCTTTCAATGCCGTTTTCCGCGTGCAGGAAACGCTCAAACTCGGCAAAGCGGTTGTGTGCCATCAGCACGGTGATAAAGTGGCGCGGGCGATTTTCGCGCAGGGTGAAGCCGCTGATGATGCCTGCGTCCTGCATCTGCCGCACCCTTTCTGCGCACGCCTGCGGGCTGAGGTGCACCGCTTCGCCGAGCTGTTGCCAGCTGATGCGGCTGTTTTCGCGTAGTTTGGCAAGGATGGCTTGGCTGATTTTGTCGTCAAATTTTTTCATTTCTGCTGTTTTCCTATGCGGATACCGCGGATTATAACTGTCTGCCGCCGCGTGGTTGGCGTACGATGGCGTTCCGATTGTTTAAAACAGGTTTTCAGGAGACCAACATGAAGAACGCGCTGATTGTGATTGACGTGCAAAACGATTATTTCGCGGGCGGAACATGGGCACAGTTTCAGGCTGCCGAAACGGCAGCGCGGATTGCGGACTGCGTGCGCTCGGCGGACACGGCGAGCTGGCTGGTAGCGGCGGTGCACCATGTGAACGCGGCGGATTCGGCGATGCTGGCGGCGGGCAGCGCAGGGGCGGCGTTTTATCCCACCCTCGCGCCTCTGCTGGCAAACCGCCCGACGGTGGACAAACGCGCCGCCGATGCCTTTTGGCAGACGGATTTGGCGCGGATTTTGACAGCGGCGGGCGTGTCGGACATTTACCTATGCGGCATGATGACGCAGAACTGCATCACACACACCGCGCTTTCGCCCGACGCGGCAGCTTGGCGGGTGCACATCATCGCCGATGCCTGCGCTGCGCCCGATGAACGAATTCATGCGGTGGCGGTGCGGGCGTTGTCGGCGCGGTTTGATGTGGTGTCGGCGGGGAGCTTTCAGGCTGCCTTGGAAACTGTTTAAAAAAGGCAGCCTGAAAGTAAAAAATTAGGTTTTCAGGCTGCCTTGCCGTCCAGCTTTTTTAACACCGCCCGCACGGTTTTGATGCGCGTTTCCACATCTTCCATCACTGCCGTAACGCGCAGTTTGTCCGCTCCCGCCATGCGGTAGTTTTTATTGCTTTGCATCAGCAGAATAATATCCGCTGGTTCAACGCTGGTGTGTTTGCCGAAGGTAAGCGTAAGCGCATCGGATGATGCATCGATGGCGGTGATGCCGAGCGATTTGGCGGCCAGGCGCAGGCGGTGGCTGTCGAGCAGGGTTTTGACGGGCTGCTCGGGCAGTCCGAATCTGTCCACCAATTCTTCGTGGATGCTGTTGATTTGCCCTTCGCTCTCGCAGGTGGCGAGGCGTTTGTAAAGCACCAGCCGCTCGTGGATGTCGGGGCAGTAGCCTTCGGGCAGCAGCGCGGGGCTGTGCAGCTTGATTTCGGTGGTTACACCCAAGGGCGCGTCCAAGTCGGGTTGCCGCCCTTTTTTGAGGTCGCGCACGGCTTGTTTGAGCATTTCGGTGTAGAGCGTGAAGCCGACCTGCATCATTTCGCCGGATTGTCCTTCGCCGAGGATTTCGCCTGCGCCGCGGATTTCCAAATCCTGCATGGCGAGGGTGAAACCTGCGCCGAGTTCGTCTGCCGCCGCGATGGCGTCGAGGCGTTTTTCTGCGTCTTTGGTGATGTATTCGGGCGTGAGCAGGTAGGCGTAGGCTTGGTGGTGGCTGCGGCCGACGCGCCCGCGAAGCTGGTGCAGTTGCGCCAGCCCGAATTTGTCGGCGCGGTTGATGATGATGGTGTTGGCGTTGGGGATGTCGATGCCGGTTTCGATGATGGTGGAACAGAGCAACACGTTGAATCTTTGCTGCAAAAAGTCGCGCATGACTTGTTCCAGCTCGCGCTCGCGCAGTTGTCCGTGCGCCACGCCGATGCGGGCTTCGGGCAGCAGGGTTTCCAGCCGCTCGCGCATATTCTCAATCGTATCTACTTCATTGTGCAGGAAAAACACTTGCCCGCCGCGTTTGAGTTCGCGCAACACGGCTTCGCGCACGCTGCCTTCGCTGAACGGTTTGACAAAGGTTTTGACGGCGAGGCGGCGGCTGGGTGCGGTGGTAATCAGCGAGAAGTCGCGCAGGCCTTCGAGCGCCATGCTGAGGGTGCGCGGAATCGGCGTGGCGGTCATGGTGAGGATGTCGACATTGGCGCGCAGGCGTTTGAGCTGCTCTTTCTGGCGCACGCCGAAGCGGTGTTCTTCGTCGATAATCACTAAACCTAAGTTTTTGAATTTTATATCGTCCTGCACCAATTTGTGCGTGCCGATAACGATATCGACCGTGCCGTCCGCCATGCCTTCCAGCGCGGCTTTGGTGGCTTTGCTGTTGTTGAAACGCGAAAGGCTGGCGACTTTCACGGGGAAATCGGCGAAACGGTCGGCGAAATTTTGCGCGTGCTGCTCGACCAGAAGCGTGGTTGGGGCGAGTACGGCGACCTGTTTGCCGCCCATCACCGCCACAAACGCGGCACGCAGGGCGACTTCGGTTTTGCCGAAGCCCACGTCGCCGCATACCAATCTATCCATCGGGCGCGCTTGGGTTAAATCGGCAATCACGGCGGCGATGGCGGCGGCCTGGTCTTCGGTTTCCTCGTAGCCGAAGCCGTCGGCAAAGGCGCGGTAGCCGTCTTCGTCAAACTGGAATTTGTGGCCTTCCTGCGCGGCACGGCGGGCGTAGAGATTGAGCAATTCGGCGGCGGTGTCGCGCGCTTTTTCGGCGGCCTTGCGCTTGGCTTTGTTCCATGCCGCGCTGCCGAGTTTGTGCAGTTGCACGTTTTCATGCGCCGCGCCCGAGTAGCGGCTGATTAAATGCAGTTGCGAAACAGGCACATAAAGCTGCGCTTCGCCTGCGTATTCCAGCAACATCATCTCTTGCGCTTCGCCGCCCAAGTCCATCGTTACCAAGCCCATATAGCGGCCGATGCCGTGTTCTTCGTGGACAACGGGGTCGCCGATGTTGATTTCGGCCAGGTCGCGCAACAGGCCGTCTGAAACGGCGGCGTGTTTCTTGCGGCGCGTGCTGCTGCGGCTTTTGGCGACGTATTGGTAGAGGTCGGATTCGGTGATGACAGCGATGGCGTTTACAGCCCGCTCCGTGGTGGATGGGGCGCAGTTGTGCACCCAAATACCCGTATGACCGACAAAATAAGTGTGATAGTCCTCCACTTCAATGTTATAAACATAGTCGTGATATTCCTGATGGTATCCACCAATATAAGACCTGTCAGCATCTTTTTTAATAGCCGCCTTAAAATTCTCCGACATGGCACGGCTTTTCTCCGTCATCAACGTATCACTGCATTCTTCGGTGGGCAATAGAAGGCCGAGAGTTTCATCATCAACAATCACAGGCCGCCCCGCACTAAAATCAATGATACCAGCTGCATCGCTGGGATTATAAAGAAGAACAACTTGACAATCGGGGTCGGGAAAGGCAGTGCCTAATAATTTTGCAGAATCTTCAAATGTACCAACACCAACCAGAATGTCATCAAATGTTCGTAAAAAATGACGTTCCGTTCCTTCCAATTCCAGCGCAGGTGTCCAGCCTACCGGTTCGCGGTGCAGTATTTTCCTACCGTTTTCATCAATATCAATCTTTTGATCAATCAGCCTGTCTGCCCAAAACGGGTGGTCTTCGGTGCAGAACAGATAGCCATATCCGTCTTCTGTAATATAACTCTGATAAATAATCCGCTGTTTTTCTGCCGATTTGAAGGTGGAAAGCACGCGCTTGTAGGCGTTTTCGCCGTCGGGGTTATTCTCATCGCGCGACAAGACCATATCGCCGACTTTGATTTGGTCGATGGGGACAAGGCCTTTGTCGGTATGCACCAGTGTGCCCGCCACAAAGCAGGCATGGCTGCTGGGAAGGCATTCCGCTGCATCGAGCGGCAGTTGAAAACCGTGTGTCAATGACGTTACTGTGATGCACAGCGGTGCATCGTCATTCAAAAACGCCTGCCAGTCGGACACCGGTTTGGCTTTCAAACCGTTTTGCTGCAAGAAGCCGAGCATGGTTTCGCGCCGTCCCAAACTTTCGGCGCACAGCAAAATCCGTCCGTCAAAGGTCGTCTGAAAATCCTTCAATGCCTGCAACGGCTGCTCGGCTTGGCGGTTCACTGCCACATTTGGCAACGCAAACGCCGCGCCGCCCAGCTCGGGATGAATCTGCGGATAGGCTTTCAGGCAGCCTGAAAACTGATCCGCCGCCAGATACAGATGCTGCGGTGGCAGCGGCGGATAGGTTTCGTCGCCCTGCGCCATTTGGAAACGCGATTTCACTTCCGCCTCAAAACGCCGCGCTTCGGCGTGCACATCGCCCACGCACACCGCCAGCGCATCGCCGCCCAGATAGTCAAACAGCGTCGCGCAGCCGTCTTCAAAAAACAGCGGCAGATAATATTCCACCCCCGCGCCAAACTGCCCGCCGCTTACGGCTTTGTACACCGCCGCCTCGTTCGGGTTGCCGTTTACCTCCTCGCGGAAACGGCTGCGGAAAATCTTTTGCGTCTCATCATCGGTAGGGAACTCGTGCGCGGGCAGCAGGCGGATTTCCGATACGGGCGCGATGGTGCGCTGGCTGTCGGGGTCAAACGTTTTGATACTGTCAATCTCATCATCAAACAAATCAATGCGATACGGCGTGTCGCTGCCCGTGGGGAACAAGTCCACAATCCCGCCGCGCACGGCAAATTCGCCGCCCGTCACCACGTTGGACACCGCGCTGTAACCGGCTTCCACCAGATTCTGCCGCAGCGCGGCAATGTCCAGCCGCTGCCCCGTTTTCAGCCAAAACGTGCGCCCCAAGAGAAACGGCGCGGGCGCAAGCCGCTGCATCGCCGTGGACACCGGCACAAACAGTGCGTCCGCCAAACCATTTTTCAGCTGCCACAACACCGACAGCCGCTCCGACACCAAATCCTGATGCGGCGAAAACCGCTCATACGGCAGCGTTTCCCAGTCGGGCAGGAACAGGGCGTTGTCCTGCGGGCGGAAAAACTGCCATGCCGTTTGCAGCCGCAACGCGGTTTCCGCGTCGGGCGTAAACACGATTTTCAGCGTTTTGGGCGGCAGGTTTCGGGTTAAAAAATACGGCAGGCTGCCGGCGGTGAGATTGAGCCAGCGAGTGCGCGGGGCGGATGGGGTGGGAAGGGGGAGGGTCATGGTTGGTTTTTTGGAAGTTAAAAAGCGTTTTAGGCAGCCTGAAAACAGGGGCGGGTTTTGGGTTTCGCAGAAGCCCGTAAACTTGCTTTCAGGCTGCCTTGAATTTTATAAGCCGTAGTTTCGTAGCGACTTACAACGTGCCAACAAACAAAAATGAATAAAGATTTTCTCGATTGATTTTTAATTCGGCGCAGTCAAGCAGTTGCTGGATTTCAGCAAGATAGTCTTCATCTTCATTCAGGAAGTAGTTTTCATCGCACTCCCCGTCTATTGTGTTGGCGGCAATATATTTGCTGGAAATGTCCATCATA
Source organism: uncultured Kingella sp. (assembly GCA_963529665.1). Taxonomy (GTDB): domain Bacteria; phylum Pseudomonadota; class Gammaproteobacteria; order Burkholderiales; family Neisseriaceae; genus Kingella_B. The sequence goes on along the minus strand of CAUSAG010000013.1, from coordinate 39,905 downwards.
TCGGACAAGACGCAAATAAAATCTGCAAGGGTTTGGGCGATGGGGAATTTTTCATTTGTGCCGAAAGTCATGGCAAATAATTCTCCCGTTTCGCTGTCAATCAATATTGGCTGGTCGTCTTGATTGAGCAAATATAAAAAATGTTCGTCTTTTCCGTCCAGCCAGCCGCGATGGTTTTGCATATCGTCCCACGATTGGGAAAAGAACAAATTAAAAGGATTGCCGATTGCGATGAGATTATGGGACGGGTGCAGGGTGTTCATAAAATTTGCTGCATCGCTTTTGTTGGCATCATACAAATCAGGGTTAAAAACCAGCGTTCCGTTATCAAATTCTGCCCTGCATTCTTTACCGTAAACGTTTGAAAAATGGTGTAGCGCGTTTTTTATCAACATTTTTTCTTTCTTTGTTGCGGGTTGCGGTTGCGTAGGTCGGATACTCGTATCCAACAAACATTCAATGCTGCGCCAAGGTCGGATTTCAGAACCCGACTTGCTTAGAATCTGTATTCACTATTTGCATAGGCAGCCTGAAAAAGGCGCAACACGGTTTCAGGCTGCCTCAAATCGTTAAAACGTCCAATCGTTCATCATTTGCTGTAACTGCTTGGCATGGGTGCGGTTTTGTTCGGCAATACACGCATTTTTGCGCATTTGCCTTGCCGTTCCGATTGCGCCGCCGCCCAATGAAGCCGCCCAGTCGCAATAGCGGTTTCGGTATGCGGCAAAAGCCTGCTCCGCCGCATGGTATTTTTTCAGCGCGGCATCGGCATATTTTGGCTCTTCGTCCCATTGCTGCATTTTTGCGATGGCTTGCGCTTGGGCGTTGCGCCAAGCCGTTGCGCTGCGCTCGGCATCTTGCCGCACGCAGGCTTGCACATCAACCTGCGCGAAATATCGGTCGCTGCACGCATCGCGGATAAGGTGTTCCAGCGGCAGAGTGTCCGCCAAGGCAGTCGCCGATACGCAGAGCAAGAATAAAACGGCTTGGGTTTTGCCTGTTTGATTGGGCATGGTGGCATTCCTGTTTGATATTGAAGCGGTTGTATCGCTTGATAGGCAGCCTGAAAAAAGAGGGGCAATGCAGTTTCAGGCTGCCTTTGGGTTAATCGGGCAGTTCCAGCAAAAAGCCGTCGCGGTAGCCGTTTTGTCCGTATTCGTTCGGGTAGCCCAGCGGGTTGATGATGATGCGGCAGCCGTTTTGCACGGTGTCTACGGCGTGGTGGGTGTGTCCGGCAATCCAGTAGCCAAAGCCCGCTACGTCAATTTGGTTGATGAAATAGGGGTTGAGCGGCGAGTCGGCATAAGGCGGCGCGATGCAAACAGGGTGCGGCGGAAAATGGGTGAGCACGATGGTGCGCGGGCGGTGGCGGAACGGCTCAATAAAGCTAAGCTGGGCGTTGAAACGGGCGATGTAGTCTTCGGGTTCGGTGCGCCTTTCGCGCGGCGGCGTGCCTGCGGCGATGTAGAAAAAGTCGGCGATGTTGTTGCGGGCAAGGGCGACGTTTTCGCGGAACTGTTTTTTGGTCGCGCAATGCTGCCTGAAATTACTCCACAGCGTGCCGCCGACAAAGGTGTAGCCGCCAAATTCCAGGCTGTGGTTTTCAGCGAGCAGCGGTGCGCCTGCGGTGATGAGTTCGCGCGGCAGGTCGTCGATATTTTCGCCGTAGAAGTCGTGGTTGCCGAGTACGAATACGCAGGGCTTGCCCGCGCGCTCGCAGGCAGCCTGAAAGGCTTCGGCGCCGCGCCGCCCATTGCCGAAATCGCCGGCGTGGACGATTAAATCGGCATCGGGGTGGGGCGTGATGGGCTGGCCGTGGGTGTCGGATAGGATGTGGAGTTTCATGTGGCTTGCTTGGGAGTTTGCGCGGCGTTATTTGTGTTTTAACACCAGCGTGAACACGCCGTTATCTTCGCTGCTTTCCAGCAATTCGTGTCCTGTGTGTTGGCAGAAGGCGGCGAAATCGGCGGGTGCGCCTGCATCGGTGGCGAGCACGGTGATGATGGCGCCGCTGTCTAATGTGGCAAGGGCTTTTTTGGTGCGGAGAATGGGGAGCGGGCATTTTAGCCCTGTTAAATCTAGAGTTTGCATGGGATTCCTTTGATATGGGCAGCCTGAAACGGGGTTGGGCTTTGCGAAACGGTGTTTCAGGCTGCGGGGAGATGGGGAAACGAAAAAGGGGGATTTTAGCAAAGTTTGCTATGGGGTTTGATGGGGTGGAAAGGTGGCTTGCAAGGCGGCGCTGTGGTGTTTTGTGCGGCGTGGGGCAGATATTGGGGCAGCCTGAAAATGATGATTCTGTTTTGGGGTGGTTTTGTTTTCAGGCTGCCTTGTGGCTTGGGGAAGGTTGGGCGCGGGGAAAAGGGTGGTGCGATGGCAAGGGTTTTGCGCGGGGGTACGCCGCGGGCGCGGCGTGGTATGGCAAAAAAGTCTGTGTAGGGGGGTGTGGTTTTTAATCGGCAGAAACTGCGTGCGCAGCGAGCTGCACATCCTACATTCGTTTTTAGGCTGCCTTTGGGGTTGATTGAAAGGCAGCCTGAAAACCTTATTCATCCAATCACCCTGCAACCACCATAATCCGCTGCACTTCATGCCAATAGCCATCGGGGCGGGGTTCTACTTGGGCGTAAAGCGCGGTGGGGGCGATTTGGCTGCGGCTGATGGTTTCAGGCTGCGTGATGCGGGCGGGGGCTAGGTATTCGGTGCGCCCTAGGCGGTAATAGCGGGCGTGTTCGGGCAGGGTTACGGGGTTGTTTGTCCAGATGCCGTTCCATGCTTGCGCTGGGAAATCGGCGGGCAGCTCGCCTGTGGCGGTGAAGCCGATGCCGCGCACGATGCTGGCGCTGCGGATGTTGTCTGGAGCGATGCTGTGTTGGCGCAGGGCGGCTTGGGCTTCGGGCGTGGCAAGCAGGGCGAGCTGGCGTTGCAGTTTGCGCTGTTTGCGCGCAAGGGTGTCGCGTGGGTTGAGCCCTGCCATGTGTTCGCCTGTGGCGCTGCCGTGGTATTTGCAGGCAAGTTCTAGGTGGTAAACCGTGCCGCCCAGCGCGACAATGTAATCCATCTCGCCAAGCGTGCTTTTGCCCGCTGCGCCTTCGCTGTAAACAGGCAGATTGGCGGCGAGTAGCTGGGCGTGCGGCGCGTGGGCAAACCAGTAGACAAGCAGGTCTTCGGCGTATTTGCCGAGTGCGTAGCGGTTGCGGGTTAGCTTTTCAGGCTGCCTTTGGGGGTCGCTTTGCCATTGGTCGTTCCATGCCAACAGCAGCCTGAAACCGTGTTCGCCAAGTAATTGGCGCACGGGCAATTCGCAACCGGTGCGCCACAGCGGCGGGGCGGTGAGCAGGCTGGCGAGATCGCGGATGGTGGGATGCGTGAGCCGCCACCATAGGGCGTCTTGGGCGTAGTTCATGGCGTGTCCTTTGGGTGTGTATGGCGAAGTATAGCGCGGAAAGGTCATTTCAGGCTGCCTGCGCGTTTTGTGCCATAATCCGCCCTTTTGTTGTTGTGCCGTTGGTTAAAATTGCGATGATGCGGCGTTGCTATTGCGTTTATGTTGTTGATGCGCGGCGGCGCTATTTTAAGCAATACTCTGTTTAACGGCAGCCTGAAAACCGAATCGCCATGCATTATCTCAAAATCGCGCTCAATATCCCCCTTGGTTTGCTCACTTATTCCCACCCCACACCGCTGCCGCGCGGCACGCGGGTGTTGGTGCCGTTTATCAACAAAACCGTTGCTGGCATTGTGTGGGGCGAAGAAGCGCAGCCTGAAATCGCCGCGCACAAAATCCGCGCCGTGCAGCAAGTATTTACCGACGAAGCCCCGCTGCCCGAAAGCTGGCTCGCGCTGATTGAATTTGCCGCGCGTTATTACCACTACCCCATCGGGCAAACCGCGTTCACCGCGCTGCCGCAAGCCCTGCGCGAAAATCAGCCCGCCAAAATGCCGCAGCCTGAAACCTTCTACACGCTCAACGATTTGGGCAAACAACAGCCCGCCCCGCCCGCGCGTTCGCATAAAAAACTCGCACTGTGGCAAGCGCTGTTTTCAGGCTGCCTGAATCTTGCCGCGCTGAAAAAAATCCATCCGCAAGCCGCCAAACTCATCAACGAATACAGCGAACGCGGTTGGCTTAACATCACCACGCAAGAGCAGCCTGAAATCCCAAAATCCGCCCACACACTCAACCCCGAGCAGCACACCGCATCCAGCCAAATTCAGGCTGCCTTTGGGCAATTCCAACCCTTTTTGCTCTACGGCATCACAGGCAGCGGCAAAACCGAAGTTTATTTTGACGCGATGGCAACCGCGCTCGCGCAAGGCAAGCAAGTATTGCTGCTGCTGCCCGAAATCAACCTCACGCCGCAGCTGCTGCAACGCGTTGCCAACCGCTTCCCCCATCTGCCCACCGCCGTGCTACACAGCCAAACCGCCGCAGGCAAGCGCAGCCAAGACTATCTGCGCGCCATGCTCGGACAAGCCAAGCTCATCATTGGCACGCGGCTTGCTGTATTCACCCCTTTGCCCGATTTGGCGCTGATTGTGGTAGACGAAGAACACGATTCATCGTTCAAACAAGACAGCGAACTGCGCTACCACGCCCGCGATTTAGCCATCTGGCGCGCGCAACAAGCCGCCTGCCCCGTCGTGCTCGGCAGCGCCACCCCCAGCTTGGAGAGCTGGCACAAAGCGCAAACCGGCGCATACCGCCTGCTCACCCTGCCGCACCGCGCCAATCCGAATGCCCGGCTGCCGCAAATCCAGCTATTGGACGTGCGCCCGCTCACGCTCAACAACGGCATCTCCCCGCTCGCGCTCAAAATGCTGCAAGACAACCACACTCAAGGCGGCATGTCGCTGGTGTACCTCAACCGCCGCGGCTTCGCCCCCGCCCTGTTCTGCGGCGACTGCGGACACACCTTCGGCTGCCCGCATTGCTCCGCCAAAATGGTGCTGCACCAACGTGCACGCCAACTGCGCTGCCACCATTGCGATTTCAGGCTGTCTATTCCCATCGCTTGCCCCGATTGCGGCAACCAAGATTTAACCGCCGTCGGGCAAGGCACGCAGCGCATTGAAGACACCCTACGCACCGCCCTGCCGCAAGCCCAAATCGCCCGCGTGGACAGAGACAGCACCGCCCGCCAGCGCGATTGGGACGACCTCTACGCCGCCATCCGCGCAGGCGAAATAGACATCCTAGTCGGCACGCAAATGCTCGCCAAAGGACACGACTTCGCACGGCTCAACCTCGTGATTGTGCTCAACGCCGACGGCTTACTGTTTTCCAGCGACTTCCGCGCCCCTGAGCGGCTATTTGCCGAGCTGATGCAAGTATCAGGCAGAGCAGGACGCGCCGAAGCCGCAGGGCGCGTGCTTATCCAAACACGGCTGCCCGAGCATCCCGTTTTCGCCGCCGTGCGCGCGCAAGACTATCCGCTGTTCGCCGACCACGAGCTTGCCCAGCGCGAACTGTTTACCCTGCCGCCCTATGGTTTTCAGGCTGCCATTCGCGCCGATGCCCCCACCCAAGCCGAAGCCAGCCAATTTTTAAACGACATCCGCGACTGCATCGCCCCGCTGTTGCCCGAAAACGTCCACCAATTCGGCGCCGTTCCCATGCAAATGGCACGCCTTGCCGAGCGCGAACGCGCCCAAGTTTTCCTAGAAAGCCCCAGCCGCAAAACCCTGCACCACGCCCTTGCCCAATGGGAGCAAGTGCTCAGCCAATACAAAAGCGGCAATATCCGCTGGCACATTGATGTAGATACCCAAGAGTTATAGCCCAAGGCAGCCTGAAAACGCCCGCTTCTATACCTTTCCTTTACATAAAATGATAAAATGCCCGCCATTTCCGATTGTCCATTAAACAGCACAACAGATTTAGAAAGATTCAAACAATGAACCTACAACTCTTCGTTGATAAGATGCTCACACTCAAAGGCGCAATTGCAGCAGCAATTGTGGACTTTGAAAGCGGAATGCTCATGGCATCAGGCAGCAACGACCCCACATTCGATTTAGAAGTGGTGGCGGCGCGCTGCAGCGAAGTGATGCGCGCCAAAATCAAAACCATGCAGAAGCTGGAAATGGACGACGACATCAACGACATCATGATTACCACCACCAGCCAATACCATTTTCTCTGCCCCGTCAAACATCAACGCAATATGTTCATCTACCTTGCCGTAAACAGAAAAAGCGCCAACGTGTCGCTCTGCCGCCAGATGATGTTCGCCGTGGATAAAAATATCGTTTAATCAATCACAAAAAAATCCTGCTTCAACTGGCAGGATTTTTTGTTGCCCCGTCATCGCATCCAAGGCAGCCTGAAAACCAAACAACCAACGCACGGCAACGGCGCACCGCCCCAAGCAGCCCACCGCTTTTCAGGCTGCCTCACATTCGCTTCCCGCCCCGCAACACATCCCCCAAGCTTCCCTTTAATCCCGCCATACAACCGCGCATCAAATCATCCAGCTGTTCATCATCGCAAACGCTATTGTCTACATCAAACACAAACGCGCGAAACAAATCCCCCAGCGCAATCTCATCAGGCGCGCGGCACAACACCCAGCCCTCCGAACGCCGCGCCGTATAGCCCAAATGCTCCAACCGCAGCAGCAAATCCTCCGCGCGGTCATAGCCCACATTCAACCGCTGGCGAAAATCCCGCAGCATCAAAGCCCGATTTTCCCGCGCCAACAACAACAGTAACGCCAACACATTATCCAACACCGTATGCGCCGCATGCGTGCGCAAAAACGCATTGCCCTGCCAATAATTGCAACACGCCGTAAACAACGCTCCGCCCAACACAATCGACCACAGCATATTCAGCCAAATCAAAAAAATCGGCACAATCGCAAACGCCCCATACACCAGCTCATAGCTATGAAAATGGCGCAAATACACCCCGAAGCCCCACTTCGCCACCTCCAACAACGCCGCCGTTAGCCCCGCCCCCAGCAAAGCATGGCGCATCGGCACATAACAATTCGGCGTAACCCGAAACACCAAAGTCAAAGCCAGCATATCCAACAACACCTGATGCACCACTTTCAGGCTGCCTGAAAACCAAGCAGGGCTTTGCGCCGCACCAAAAAACAACAAATTCGTGGATAACGACACGCTTACCCCCACCACCGCAGGCACCAACAACACCAACAGCAAATGCATCGGCAAACGCAGCCACCAAGACCGCCGCGGCTGCACCCGCCAAATCTGATTAAACGTCTGCTCCACCGTGTGCACCATCATCAACACCGTAACCGCCATCCCCCCCACCCCAAAAGTCGTCAAACGCCCCGCCTGCAATTTAAATTCATTCAAATAATCCGCCACCGCCGATACCCCGCTGGGCGCAATCGTCCGATTCAAAAACAGCATAAATGCATCCACCGCCCCCCCAAACAACGGAAACACCGTAACCACCACCAGCAAAACCGTCAAAACAGGCACCAAAGCCAACAGCGTGGTAAACGTCAAACTCCCCGCCGCCTGCAACACATCCACCTCATTAAAACGCCGCCACAAAAAGCGCAAGAACCCCAGCACACGCCAACGCCCCATTACATTCCTATTCAACATAACAACCATCCAATCAACAAAATTCAGGCCGTCCATCCAAAAGCAGCCTGAAAAACCAATAACCAGCATGAGCCCAAGCCCACACACAAAATCCACATCCCAAAAGGCAGTCTGAAAACAAACAAAACAAGTCTCAGCCCCCCTTTTTCAGGCTGCCTTACAGCCCAACTAAATAGAAAAATCTTCCACCGCAGGCGCAAACAACAAACGATTCACCCGCTCCCGCGTCAAACTCTCATCCAACAAACCCATAAAATCATAAGCAAAGCCCCGCAACACTCCATCCGAGCGCACCACCACCTTATATTCCCCCAACTCAAACAAATGCCCCACATCCAAAGCCACCAAATCCTGATAGCGCCCCCCATCAAACCCCGCACTATCCATCAATCCCGCCCCCAGCCCCAAACGCACATAATCCAACAACACCCCCCCATCATCCGACTCAAACACCGTATGCCAAGACAACCGCGCCCGAGCAAACGCACGCGTTGCCAAAGCCCCCCCATCAAACGTAAAACCATAAGTCAACAACGGCAACGCCGCCACATCCGCCAACGAAAGCTCCCCCTTACTTGCCAACTCATGATCACGTGGCAACACCAACACATAACGCCACTCCCCAAACGACAACGCCCGCAAACTATCCCACTCCCCCGAGCAATCCATCGTCAAAGCCAAATCCACCTCACCATTTAACACCATTCCCATCAAATCAGCAGGACTCCCTTGCTTCAACACCAAACGCACATCAGGAAACAACTCCCGAAACCGCGCCAACACATCAGGCAGCCTGAAACGCAACAAAGCATGAGTCGCCCCAATCGTAAACGAACCCCGCTCCGTCTTCGCAAACTCCCCTCCAATATTTTTAATATTACGCACCCCCCGCAACACCTGCTCCGCCGTCTCCAAAATCTCCATCCCAACCTGCGTAACCGCCACAATCCGCTTACCACTGCGAATAAAAATCTGCACCCCCAGCTCATCCTCCAACAACCGAATCTGCTTAGACACCCCAGGCTGCGAAGTAAACAACGTCTCCGCCGCCTCCGACACATTCAAATTATGGCGAAACACCTCCACCGCATAACGCAACTGCTGCAACTTCATCACATCATTCCAAAACAAAAACACGCAATGTAACACGCCACCCCACACAACGCAAAAACAAGCCCCACACCACCGCCCAAGCCCACCGCAGCAGCCAAAATACCACACCATTTTGTTGCATTTACGCAACTACACAGCCCGTAAGCACAAAAATATATGACAAAGAACAGATACTTGGGTATCGTTAAACCGCAGCGCAAAACAAGTCAAACGCAAAAAGCATTGACAGAAAAGCCCCAAATTCTTATAGTAAGCATTGGTAAAAATTTGGGTTCGCGCCGAAGTTTCATTCAAGCAACAGCCTGAAATCTCAACGTGGCAAACACAAAACCTGCCAAAATCATTTTCTTGATGAGGGAATAACATGACTAAACAAATCAAATTAAGCGCATTAATCGTAGCTCTGATGGCTTCCACAGGTGCAATGGCACACGAAGTGCACGGTTACACCACCAGCCAAGGTTCAGGCGAAGTTGTTCGCAACAACTACGGCGAATGCTGGGAAAACACCTATCTAGACAAAGCCGCTAACGGCTTGGTTGAATGTGGCGACAGAGCTGAACCACAACCACAAACTCAAACCGTTACTGACCGAGTAAAAGAAACCATTTCTCTGCAATCTGAATTCCTGTTTGGCTTTGACAAATACAACTTGCGTCCAGAAGCTGTTACTACTCTGAACGATTTGTCTGCTAAATTGTCTCAAAGCAACGTACAATCAGTGCGTGTAGAAGGTAATACCGACTTTATGGGTTCTGATGCTTACAACCAAGCGTTGTCTGAGCGTCGTGCCAATACTGTTGCTAATTACTTGGTACAACAAGGTGTTCCTGCTGAGCGCATTTCTGCTGTTGGCTTGGGTGAAAGCCAAGCTAAAATGACTGAACAATGCCAAGCTGAAGTAGCTAAATTGGGCAAAAAAGTATCTAAAGCTAAAAAACGTTCAGCGCTTATCGCATGTATTGAGCCTGATCGTCGCGTGGATATTCAAGTTGAATCTTTGGTAACACGCGAACTTCAACGCGAAGTGGTTGTTCCCGCTCCTGCTGCGCAATAATCGGTTGTTAAAATGATTTGAAACTGGGTTCTTAAATCTTTTTAAGAATCCAGTTTTTGCAATTTGCAGAACGAAAGAACACGATGCAGCATGTGAAAATGTACACAGGCACTTTTTGCCCTTATTGCACAATGGCAAAGCAGTTGTTAAAACAAGTTGGCGTGGATGAAATTGAAGAAATCAATGTTAGCCGCTCACCTGCTGATTTTTCCCAAATGCAACAATTAACGGGGTTGCGCTCTGTGCCACAAATTTTTATTGGTAAAACCCACATAGGTGGTTTTACTGATTTGTATGCTTTGCATCAAAAAGGCGATTTGCTGCCTTTGCTTCAAGCTGAATAATTTTTTAATCTCTCAACAAAGGAATCATCATGAGTGAACAAAATCCTGCTCCACAACAAGAAACTGCGTCTGCACAACCTGTATTCAGCGTAGAAAAATTGTATGTGAAAGATTTGTCTTTGGAAGTGCCCCACGCACCTAAAATTTTCTTGGAACAAGAAACGCCAGAAGTGGATATGCGCATCAACACCACCGCTTCGCAAATTGAAGAGAACTTTTATGAATGCGTGGTTACGGTTACGGTTACCGCTAAATTGGCTGATAATCGTGTGGTGTTTTTGAACGAAGTGAGCCAAGCGGGCATTTTCCGTTTGGAAAACATTCCTGAAAACGATGTGAATATGTTGCTTGGCGTGGCTTGCCCGAACATTCTGTTCCCTTATGCGCGCGAAGTGGTTTCTTCAACGGTTACGCGCGCTGGCTTCCCACCTGTGCTATTGGCGCCGATTAACTTTGAAGCGATGTTTAACCAAGCGCAAGAAGAGCAAGCGGCTTAATGTGTTAAGACAAAGGCAGCCTGAAAACGGGAAATATCGTTTTCAGGCTGCCTTTTGGTTTTTGTGCACTTTATCGCGGGCTCAATCTTAAACCCTGCCCTATTCTGTTTTCAGGCTGCCTTTCTCGCATCAGGCAGCCTGAAAATCATTTGGGCAATGCTTCGGCATTGGCTAACCATGCGGGTGGTTGCTCTGCGCTGCCGTCGGTGTAGAACTCTTGCTTCCAGATGGGCACTTCGGCTTTAACAGTGTCAATGATGAAGCGGCAGGCGGCAAAGGCGGCATCGCGATGCCCTGCGCTCACGCCCACAAACACGGCGATTTCGCCGATGGCGAGCTTGCCCACGCGATGCACGCACACAGCATCTTCAATGGCAAAGCGTTGCTTGGCTTGGGCGATGATGGCTTCGCCTTGGCTTTGCGCGAGTTGGGCGTAGGCGCTGTAAACAAGGTAATCCACGGTTTTGCCGTCGTTGTGGCGGCGCACCCAGCCTTCAAAGCTGTTGAATGCGCCGCATAATTCATTTTGCGTGAGCTGCTCACGCAGAGCGTGGACGTTAATGGGTTGGTCGGTTAGTGCGAACATGGTTAGCCTCCTGCCACGGGTGGGATAAACGCGATGGTGTCTTGGTCGGCAAGCGCTTCGTGCCAATCGCAAAACACATGATTGCGCGCCGCGCGCAGGGGCACGGCGGGAAGGGTGTAACGCTGTTGCAGCTCGGCATGGAGTTCGGCAACGGTGTTAGCGGCAGTGGCGTAGGTTTCTTGGTCTTTGCCTGTGGCTTCGCGCAGGGCGGCGAAATAGAGTAAGGTAATGTTTTTCATAATGTTTAATGTGTGTATAAGGCAGCCTGAAAACGGATGCAGCGAGTTTCTGCGAAACGCTTTCAGGCTGCCTTTGGGGTTTCAATACGCGGATTTTAGGGTTCTAGTTTTTCCAAACCGCCCAGATAAGGACGCAACGCTGGCGGAATATTGATGCTGCCGTCTGCGTTTTGATGATTTTCCAGCACCGCCACCAAAGTGCGCCCCACCGCCAAGCCTGAGCCGTTGAGCGTGTGCAGCAGGCGGTTTTTGCCGTCTTCGCCTTTAAAGCGCGCTTTCATGCGCCGTGCTTGGAAATCCTCGCAGTTGGAGCAGCTTGAAATCTCGCGGTAGGTGTTTTGCGCGGGCACCCACACTTCCAAATCATACGTTTTCGCCGCGCCAAAGCCCATGTCGCCTGTACACAGCGTAATCACGCGATACGGCAGTTCCAGCAGCTTCAAAATGTTTTCCGCGTGCGACACCATCTCTTCCAGCGCGGCATACGAGTTTTCAGGCTGCACCACTTGCACCATCTCCACCTTGTCAAACTGATGTTGACGGATTAAGCCGCGCGTATCCTTGCCATGCGAACCTGCTTCACTGCGAAAACAAGGCGAATGCGCGGTAAACTTCAATGGCAAATCCTTCTCCGCCACAATCTCATCGCGCACGATGTTGGTGAGCGTAACCTCCGCCGTGGGAATCAGGTATTGCGACAGCTTGCTTTCGTCGCCGCCGCGCGTAACGTGGAACAAATCCTCGGCAAACTTGGGCAGCTGCCCCGTGCCCAGCAGCGCGGCATCGCTCACGATATACGGCGTGTAGCATTCGGTGTAGCCGTGCTGCTGCGTGTGCGTGTCCAGCATAAACTGCGCCAACGCCCGATGCAGCCGCGCCACTTTGCCTTTCATCAGGCTAAACCGCGCGCCCGACAATTCTGCCGCTTTCTCAAAATCCAAGCCCAGCACCGCGCCCAAGTCCACATGGTCTTTCACTTCAAAATCAAAGGTTTTGGGCGTGCCGACTTTGCGTACTTCCACGTTTTCTGTTTCATCCTTGCCAACGGGCACGCTGCTATGCGGCAGGTTGGGGATGCGCAACAGCAAATCATCCAAGGCAGCCTGAATGCCTGGCAAATCTTGGTTGAGCTGCTCTTGCATGGTTTTCACCTGCGCCACTTCGGCTTTCACCGCTTCGGCTTCTTCGCGCTTGCCTTGCTTCATCAATTCGCCAATTTGTTTAGACAGCGTGTTCACTTTCGCCTGCGCTTCTTCGCTTTGCACTTGCAGGGCTTTGCGCTGGTTTTCCAGTTGCTCAAACGCGACGGTGTCCAATTCAAAACCGCGCGTGGCTAATCGCGCTGCCACGCCTGCCAAATCGTTGCGCAATAATTGGATGTCTAGCATGATTTTTCCTTGTTTTGTTAATTTGTGAAAAGGGGTATTTTAAACCAAAACGGCTTTTCAGGCTGCCTTTGGCGCGGCATGGGCAGCCTGAAAATGGTTGGGCTACACAGCGTGGTACGCGGCGCAACGCGTGCAATGGCAATCTTAAAGCCAAAATAATTTTCAGGCTGCCTGATGCTGCGGCAGCCTGAAAAGGGAATGCGCGATTGCGTGGTTTGCCATTTCAGGCTGCCAATTGCGCCAGCAGTTTCTCGTGGATGCCGCCGAAGCCGCCGTTGCTCATAATCAGAATGTGGTCGCCTGCTTGGGCGGCGGCGGCGATGCGGTTCACAAAATCATCAAACTGCTTGCCGATGTGTGCCTTGCTGCCCAATGGGGCAAGCGCGCTGGCAACGTCCCAATCTACGCCGCCTGCGTAGCAAAACACTTGGTCGGCATCTTTCAGGCTGCCTGCTAGGGCGGCGGCCATGGTGCCGAGTTTCATGGTGTTGGAGCGCGGTTCTAGCACGGCAATGATGCGCGCGCTGCCGACTTTTTGGCGCAAGCCCGCTAGGGTGGTTTCTATGGCGGTGGGGTGGTGGGCGAAGTCGTCGTACACAGTGATGCCATTGGCGATGCCTTTGATTTCCATGCGCCGTTTCACGTTTTTGAACTGGCTCAATGCTTGGCAACTGTGCTCAACGCGCACGCCAACGTGTTGCGCGGCGGCAATCACGGCAAGGGCGTTCAGGCGGTTGTGGTTGCCGAGCAAATCCCATGCGATGTGCCCCACGGTTTCGCCTTGGTATTGCACGTCAAACGCGCCATCGGCTTGCACGTTGGCGATTTGCCAATGCGCGTTGTCGCCAAAGGGGGCGACGGGTGTCCAGCAGCCTTGGTCTAACACGATTTTCAGGCTGCCTGAATGGGCGTTGGCGATGATTAAGCCTTCGCTGGGCACGGTGCGCACAAGATGGTGGAACTGGGTTTCTATGGCGGCGAGATTGGGGAAGATGTCGGCGTGGTCGTATTCCAGATTGTTGAGAATGGCAGTGCGCGGGCGGTAGTGGACAAATTTGCTGCGTTTATCAAAAAAGGCAGTGTCGTATTCATCCGCTTCAATCACGAAAAACGGCGATTCGTTTTGCGGCAGGCGGGCGGAAACGTTGAAATTTTGCGGGATGCCGCCAATCAAAAAGCCCGCGCCCAAGCCCGCGTATTCCAGCACCCACGCCAGCATGGAAGCGGTGGTGGTTTTGCCATGCGTGCCTGCCACAGCAAGCACCCAATGCTGATGCAACACGTTTTCAGCGAGCCATTGCGGGCCGGAGATATAGGGCAGATTGCGATTAAGGATGGCTTCAATCACGTCCATGCCGCGCTTGGCAACATTGCCAACCACATACACATCAGCGCAGTAGTCATCCAACTGCGCTGCGTCAAAGCCTTCGTGTACGCAGATGCCGAGCGCTTCTAGCTGCGTGCTCATGGGCGGATACATTTTGGCGTCGCAGCCTGTTACTTTGAAGCCTGCTTGTTGGGCGATGGCGGCGAGTCCGCCCATAAATGTGCCGCCGATGCCGATGATGTGGATGTGTTTCATGGTGTGTTTTTGGGGGTGAACAAAAGGGGGCGATTATAACGCAAATGCTTGGTATCGCCGTTGGCGCTTGCCAAATAACAAGGCTGCCGAACGCGCGTAAGGCAGCCTGAAAATGGGGATGGAGTAGTGTGCAGCGGTTTTCAGGCTGCCTATTCCCAAGCATCCAAGAACACGCCCCAATGTTCCTTGTCTTCGGATAGGGAAAACAAATATTCGTGCAGTCTTTCCACTTCGTTTTCGTATTCGTCGCCCGATAGCGCGCCCGTCATCATGCGAAAGCGTTGGTACACCAAATAAGTGTTGGCAACATCGGTTTCGCAGTAATCGCGGATGTTTTCAATTTCGCCATTTTGATAGGCTTGCCACACCTGCCCACCATCCATACCCAGCTTGCCAGGGAAGCCGCACATTTTGGCAAGCTCGTCCAGCGGCGCATTGGCACGCCCTGTGTACATCGCCAGCAAATCCATTAAATCGCAATGGCGAGCGTGATAGCGGTTGATGTAGTTGTTAAATTTGAAATCGCGGCTGTCGCGCGAATCGCCATCGCCCATCTCCCAATAGCGCGGCGCAGCAATGCCGTGCACCAATGCGCGATAATGCAGCACGGGCAAATCAAAACCGCCGCCGTTCCAGCTCACCAATTGCGGCGTGTATTTGGTGATGAGATTGAAAAATTCGGCAATGATTTCGTCTTCGCTGCTATTGGGCTTGCCCAGCGTGCCGATGTGGATTTTATCCTTCCAGCGCAGGCAGCAAGAAATGGCAACGATGCGTTGCAAATGATGCGGCATAAAATCGCTGCCTGTTTTGGCGCGGCGTTGCTGGAAAGCAAAATCGGCAACTTCGTTGTCCGATAGCGTATCAGGCAGCTCGTTGAGCAGGCGAATGCTGGGAATATCGGGGATGGTTTCAATATCAAAAACAAGAATCGGCGTCATGATGGGCTTTCTGCGGATGGATAAACAAGGATAGGCAGCCTGAAACAAGGTTTGGCGCTGCCCAAACGCTGGGGCGGTATTCAATCATATTTTCAGGCTGCTTAAAATATGTTTTCACTATATTTTGAGCAAATTCATTTGCTATTTGTTTGTTTTATTGGTTATATTACGCGCCTTTTATTCACCAGAAAGAAGTCAATATGAAATTTCGTTCAACTCTTGCCGCTGCGGTGATTTTAGCGATGACAGCCTGCGGCGAAGCCCCAGCGGCAAATGGCAAACCCACGCCCGCGCAAGGCAAAGCCGCCTCTGCGGCAAGCAAACCAGCAGAAGCGGCAGCGGTTTCTAATAAAAATGTGCCCGCCGATGTGGCAAAAACCATCACCAGCAAGCTGGAATCGCGTTATGCCGACCGCAAATTGAAAGTGGAAGAAATCGCCGCCGCGCCCGTGGCAGGCTGGTATGAAGTGGTGGTAAACGGCAAGAATTTGGTGTATGTGGACGCGAGCGCGGAATATATGCTGGTGGGCGATTTGATTTCCACCCAAGATGGCAAAAGCCTCACCGAAGAGCGCAAAGCGATGTTGAACAAGATTGATTACGACAAACTGCCGTTTGACAAAGCGATTAAAGAAGTGCGCGGCAACGGCAAGCTGCAAGTGGCGGTGTTCTCCGACCCCGATTGCCCATTCTGCAAACGGCTGGAACACGAATTTGGCAAAATGACCGACATCACCATCTACAACTTCATGATGCCGATTCCGCAGCTTCATCCCGATGCCACGCGCAAAGCAGTGCAAATTATGTGCCAACCCGACACCACCAAGGCTTGGACAGAATGGATGCGCGAAGGCAAAATGCCCGCTCGTGTGGCAGATTGCAAAAACCCTGTAAACGAAACCACCGCGCTGGGCGAGAGCTTTGGCTTTAACGGCACGCCAACTATCGTATTCCCTAATGGGCAAGTGCAAAGCGGTTTTGCGCCATTGCCGCAATTGGAAGAAATTATCAAGGCAAATCAAAAATAAACGGTTTGCGC
Organism: uncultured Kingella sp.; assembly: GCA_963529665.1. Taxonomy (GTDB): domain Bacteria; phylum Pseudomonadota; class Gammaproteobacteria; order Burkholderiales; family Neisseriaceae; genus Kingella_B. The sequence continues at coordinate 23,532 of CAUSAG010000013.1, read as the reverse complement.
CATAAAAAGGCAGCCTGAAAACGAATTTTCCGTTTTCAGGCTGCCTTTATTAACTATTAACAACAAACAATTAAATCCCCTGCATTAAATCCCCTGCGCTTTCACTTTCGCTTCTTTGTCCAATTTAGACAACGCCGATAAATACGCCCGCGTGGTCGCAACCAACACATCCGTATCCGCGCCCTGCCCGTTCACAATCTTGCCATTTTTAGACAAGCGCACCGTGGTTTCGCCTTGGCTTTCGGTGTCTTTGGTAATCGCGTTCACCGAATACAATTCCAGCGTTGCGCCGCTGTTTGCCACGCTTTCAATCGCTTTAAACACCGCATCCACAGGCCCAGAACCCGTCGCCTCGGCGTGCTGTTCTACGCCATCCACGCTAAACACAATCTGCGCAATGGGCGGCTCGCCCGTTTCGGTAACAATGCGCTGCGAGATAAATTTATAGCGGTCGAGCGACAAATTCGCCATTTCGTCCGACACCAGCGCATGCAGGTCTTCGTCGAAGATTTCACGTTTTTTGTCGGCCAGCTCTTTAAAGCGGGCAAACGCGGCGTTCAATGCTTCTTCGCTGTCCAATTCGATGCCCAATTCCTGCAATTTGGTTTTGAAGGCATTGCGGCCGGAAAGTTTGCCCAAAGTCAGGCGGTTAGTGGTCCAGCCGACTGATTCGGCAGTCATGATTTCATAAGTTTCGGGGTGTTTCAGCACGCCGTCTTGGTGGATGCCGCTTTCGTGCGCGAAGGCATTTGCGCCCACAATCGCCTTATTGGGCTGCACAGGATAGCCCGTAATCGTGGAAACCAGTTTGGAGGTCGGCACGATTTGCGCAGTGTCAATGCCGGTTTCCAAACCGAACAAATCATGCCGTACTTTCAGCGCCATCACGATTTCTTCCAGACTGGCATTGCCCGCACGTTCGCCCAAACCGTTGATGGTGCATTCGATTTGGCGTGCGCCCGCCTGAATCGCCGCCAGCGAATTGGCCACCGCCATGCCCAAATCGTTGTGGCAGTGGCTCGACCAGACGACTTTGTCGCCGTTGGGCACGCTGTTGATGATAGTGCGGATACGTTCATACCACGCCGAGGGAATCGAATAGCCCACGGTATCGGGAATGTTGATGGTGGTGGCGCCCGCTTCGATAACGGCCGTGAAAATCTCCACCAGAAAATCGTGTTCAGAACGCACGGCGTCTTCGGCGGAAAATTCCACGTCATCGGTATATTCTTTGGCGATTTTCACCGCTTTCACCGCGGCCTCCACCACCTGCTTCGGCTTCATTTTCAGCTTGTATTCCATGTGGATGTGGCTGGTGGCGATAAAGACGTGGATGCGCTTTTTCGGTGCGGGGGAAACGGCTTCGCCCGCTTTGCGGACATCGTTTTCAACGGCACGCGCCAACGAGCAGACGGTGGCGTTGGTGATGATTTTGGCAATCGCGTTCACCGATTCAAAATCGCCAGGACTGGCAGCGGCAAAACCTGCTTCAATCACGTCCACGCCCAGCTTTTCCAACTGGCGCGCCAAACGCAGCTTTTCTTCTTTGGTCATGGATGCGCCGGGCGATTGTTCGCCGTCGCGCATGGTGGTGTCGAATATGATGACGCGGTTGTTTGTGTTCATGGTGTTTTTTTCCAATTCTGCTTGTTGGTGGATAAAGGCGTTCAAATCCAAAGGCCGCCCCTGTGCCTGTGCCAGAGCGGTCAATTTCTGCAACTGATTCAAGGGCAACGAGCCGCGTGTGCGCCATTTATAAATGGCTGCGGTGGAAGCGGCGTGTTCGGGGTCTTGTTGTTTCAGTGCTTCGGCAAGCGCGTTCACACCGCCGAAATAAGCGATTAAGCGTTCAATGTCTAATTGCATGGTAGTTTGTCCAATACACGATAAAGATGGGCGAATTATATAAGAATTAGACAAAATGGCAAGCGTATTTTGAATCTTATTACCACCAATGTTTGATTTTGGACAAATTATCTCATTATTGGTTTTCAGGCTGCCTCTGCTGACGCGCAAAGGCAGCCTGAAAATGCTATACTCGCGCTTCCTACATTTCACTACACGGGCAAAACCATGACCACACTCGCCCAATTTCTGCGCGACCACGCCGCGCAACACGCCATCCCACACGATTTAATCGCCACCGTTTCCAGCATCATCCAAGCCTGCACCCAAATCAGCACACGCGTGCGCTTGGGCGCATTATCATCAGGCGTACTCGGCGAAGCAGGCACGGGCAACATCCAAGGCGAAACGCAAAAAAATTTAGACGTACTCGCCAACCAACTGTTGATTGCCGCGCTCCAAGCCACGCCCAGCGTTGCAGGGCTTGCCAGCGAAGAAGAAGATACCTTCGTTCCCTGCCATGAAGATGGCAAGCATCTGGTGTTATTTGATCCCTTAGATGGTTCGTCCAATATTGATGTAAACATTTCAATTGGCACAATATTTTCCATTCTACCCAAGCCACAAGCCAGCCTGAAAACCGAATCTTTCTTGCAGCAAGGCAACGCCCAAATCGCAGCAGGCTATGTGTTATACGGCGTGCAAACCCTGCTTATGCTCACCTTTAAACACGGCGTATATGGCTTCACGCTAAACGAAAACAACGAATTCATCCTAACCCACACCCCAAAAATCCCCGAACAAACCGCCGAATTTGCCATCAACGCATCCAATCAACGCCATTGGGAAGCGCCTACACAGCGCTACATCGCTGAACTACTCGCAGGCAAAGATGGCACACGCGGCAAAAACTACAATATGCGCTGGGTGGCGAGCATGGTGGCAGAAGTGCACCGCATTTTGATGCGCGGCGGCGTGTTCCTGTATCCCAAAGACAATCGCGACCCCAGCAAAGCAGGCAAACTGCGCCTGATGTATGAAGCCAACCCCATGAGCCTACTCGTTGCCCAAGCAGGTGGCGCAGCCAGCAATGCACATCAAGACATTTTGTCCATAAAGCCCACCGATTTGCACCAGCGCGTTGCCGTGATACTGGGCAGCAAGGAAGAAGTGGAACGTGTAAACCAGCTACACGCAGCCTGAAAAAGGCAGCCTGAAATCGGGTATAATGCCGCGCTGCGAAAAGGCGCGGTTTTTTAATGGCGGCTTAAAATCCGAAATTTGCATAGTGAAATAGCATTTGAATACCCGAAATAATGTAGCGCCATTACACATAGCCATGCCAACACACACCACCAAGATAAAATGAATAAAATCCCAATAGGCAGCCTGAGCAATGCCGACTTAATCGGGTTGTATCAATCGCTAAAATTCCATCAGCAGGAATTTATCGCCTTATTTTCCTGAAAAAGAAATGCAAACGTTTATCCAAAAATCCAACCGCATCACATTGATGTATGGCGATTTTCAGGCTGCCTTAAACTCCATATAAAACAATGATTTTAAATTTTTCCCCAAATCCCAATGCGCATTACAACAGCCAACGACAGCTTATTCGGGAGCTAACAGAAAATTGGTTATCAGATAACGGATATTGCCCTAATTGCGGTAACAATCAGCCAATCAACAAATTTGAAAACAACAGACCCGTTGCTGATTTTTTCTGCTCCGTGTGCCATGAACAATTTGAATTAAAAAGTAAAGAAGGGCTTTCCACAGGAAAAAAGATACCAGATGGCGCATACCACACCATGTTGGCACGCATACAAGCAGAAGATAATCCTAGCTTTTTCTTTCTTGCCTATCAAAAACACGATTATTCTGTGCAACAGTTGATTCTTGTGCCCAAACATTTTGTTACGCCCAACATGATTATTCCGCGGAACAGAACATTAAAAGGACGAGAAGGCTATTTAATGTGCGACATGAATATCAGCACGCTGCCTGAAAGTGGAAAAATTCGTTTAATAGATAAAGCGCAGCCTATCCATCCTGAAATCGTACAAAAACAATGGCAAACTCATTTATTTATGCGTCAACAGCATACTGAAAAGAAAGGTTGGCTACTTGCCATTATGCGCTGCCTTGATAAACTGCCAGAGCAATTTAGCTTGAAACAGATTTATGCTTTTGAAACGGAATTACAGCAACAATTCCAGCATAATAAACATATCCAAGCAAAAATTCGCCAGCAACTACAAATCTTGCGCGACCAAAACATCATTGAATTTTCTACTCGCGGGCAGTACAGAAAAATTGCGATTTAGTTAATTCAACAAAATCCCCCTAACATGGCTTGGTTTGCCAAGCCAATAATTTTTCCCATTTTATTTATAAAGAAAATCCAACTATGCAATTCCCCCACTCCTGGCTAACCACCCAAGCCAACCCCAACCTATCCCCCGACCAACTCGCCCACCTGCTCACCATGGCAGGCTTGGAAGTGGAAGAAACCGCGCCTGCCGCGCCTGCATTTAGCGGCGTAGTCGTTGCCGAAGTGAAATCGGTGGAAAAACACCCCGATGCCGACCGCCTGAACGTTACCCAAGTGGACGTGGGCGCAGACGAGTTGCTGCAAATCGTCTGTGGTGCGCCCAATGTTCGCACAGGGATGAAAGTGCCATGCGCGCTAGACGGCGCGATGCTGCCCAACGATTTTCGCATCAAGCCCACCAAAATGCGCGGCGTGGTTTCCAATGGAATGTTGTGTTCCGCCAAAGAGTTAGGGCTGCCTGAAAACGGCGTGGACGGCTTGCTGGAACTCGCTGCCGATGCGCCTGTCGGGCAAAATCTGCGTGATTATTTGGACTTGGACGACACGTTGTTCACGCTGAAAATCACGCCCAACCGCACCGATTGCCTGAGCATCAAAGGCATCGCCCGCGAAGTGGCGGCGTTAACAGGCTGCGATTTTGTGCCACAAAAAATCACCGCTGCGCCCGTTTCAGGCAGCCTGAAAACCAGTGTGCAAATTCAATCGCCCGAAGATTGCGGACGTTTTCTGGCGCGCGCCATTTCGGGCGTGAATGCCAACGCGCCCAGCCCCGCTTGGCTGGTGCAACGCTTGGAGCGGTGCGGCATCCGCAGCATTTCCGCGCTGGTGGACATCGGCAATTATGTGATGATGGAAATCGGGCAGCCTATGCACGTTTTTGATGCCGACAAACTTTCAGGCTGCCTGATCGTGCGCCGCGCTCAAAACGGCGAAACGCTGCAATGCCTTAACGACAAAACCGTTACCCTGTCCGACAACACGCTGGTGATTGCGGACGAGCAAAAAGCCTTGTCCATCGCGGGCATGATGGGCGGCGCAGAAAGCGCGGTGTCGGGCGAAACGCGCAATATCGTGCTGGAAGCGGCGTGGTTTAATCCGCTGGTTATTTCTGGAAAATCAAGACAATACGGCTTTGGCTCGGACAGCTCTTTCCGCTTTGAGCGCGGCGTGGACAGCAAATTGCAGCGCGATGCGATAGAACGCGCCACCGAATTGGTATTGCAAATTTGCGGCGGCGCGGCAGGAGAAATCACCGAAGCAGTGGGCAAGCTACCCGAAACGCGCCGCGTGTCGCTGCGAACCGAGCGCATCCGCAAATTGTTGGGCGTGGACGTGCCTGCCGAGCGCGTGGAAAAAATCCTGCGCGATTTGGGTTTGCAGCCTGAAAAAACCGCAGACGGCTTTGCCGTAACCGCGCCATCTTTCCGTTATGACATTGAAATTGAAGCAGATTTAATTGAAGAAATCGCCCGCGTGTATGGCTACGAAAATATCCCGAGCGACAAAACATCAGGCGCGTTAGCCATGCTGAGGCTGCCTGAAAACCGCCGACCGCGCTTTGGCGTATACCAAAAAATGGCGGAACGCGGTTATCAGGAAGTGGTGAGCTATGCTTTTGTGAACGAGGAATGGGAACAAGATTTCGCGCAAAATCAACATCCTATCCGTCTGCAAAATCCGCTGGCGGCACAATATGCCGTGATGCGTTCCACACTGATTGGCGGGCTGATTGAGATTTTGCGAAACAATTTGAACCGTAAACAAGAACGCGTGCGCGTGTTTGAAATTGCGCGCATTTTCCACGATGAAACGGCAAATGGGCAGCCTGAACGCATCGGCGGCTTGGCATACGGCAGCGCGATGCCCGAGCAATGGGGCGACAAGGCGCGCTTGGTGGATTTTTATGACGTAAAAGGCGATGTGGAAAGTTTGTTGCACGGGCAAGAATTGGCGTTTGTGAAAACCGAACACCCTGCGCTGCACCCTGGACGCGCCGCCGAAATCCGCGTGGGCGGCAAAACGGTGGGCTTTATCGGCGAGCTACATCCGCAATGGCTGCAAAAATACGATTTGCCGCACGCGCCCGTGTTGTTTGAATTGGACATAGAAGCGGTGTTGGCAACCGAGAAAACGCGCCATCAGCCTGTGTCCAAATTCCAGCCCGCGCGGCGCGATTTGGCGTTTGTGTTAGCGGAAGATGTGGCGTTTGACACGCTATTGGGCAGCCTGAAAACGGTGGACAGCCCGCTTATCCGCGAAATCAGCCTGTTTGACGTTTACCGCGGCAAAGGTTTGCCCGAAAACAGCAAAAGCATGGCGGTGAAAATCATCCTGCAAAGCGACAGCAACACGCTGACCGATGAGATGGTTGAGCCGATTGTGGCGCAGTTGATTGCTGCGGCTGAAACGGTGGGGGCGAAATTGCGCTAGGCTTTTGCCTGCATGACAACAGCAGCCTGAAAACGGAAAACCAAGCATTTTCAGGCTGCCTTTTGTGTAAAGATAAAAATTTTATCCCACTATTCTCTTGATTTTTAATACATTATTTAAGATAATCCGCCCTTATTTTTTGAAACGCAAAGGTAACACAAAGATGACACTCACCAAGGCAGAATTGGCTGATATTTTGGTTGAAAAAGTAAGCAGCATCAGCAAGCACGACGCCAAAGAAATCGTTGAATTGTTTTTTGAAGAAATCCGCACCACTTTGGAGCGCGGTGAAGAGATTAAAATTTCAGGTTTTGGCAATTTTCAGTTGCGCAACAAGCCACAACGCCCTGGGCGCAACCCGAAAACAGGCGAAGAAGTGGCGATTACCGCTCGCCGCGTGGTAACTTTCCATGCCAGCCAAAAACTTAAAGGCATGGTGGAGCATCTGCATGATAAATAATGCGAATTTGCCTGCTATTCCTGCCAAGCGCTATTTCAGCATCGCTGAAGCCTGCCAGCTGGCGGGCATTGAAGAAGCGCAACTGCATGAATGGCAACAACAAGAAGGCAGCATACTGGGCAAGGGTGCAAACACACTCACGCGCTTGGATGTCATCAAGCTGCGCCAGTTGAGCCACAGCATCAGCGATTATTTTGTGCAAGGCGCGCTGGATGGCAATGGCAACCCTGTGATTGGGGCAGACAAAATGCGCGATGAGCTGGCTCTAATGCTGGCAAAAATTGATTCCGCGCTTGCCAACGAGTGATAATTTGCATATAATCCGCGTCTTTCAGTCGGAGTGTGGCGCAGTCTGGTAGCGCACTTGCATGGGGTGCAAGGGGTCGAAGGTTCGAATCCTTTCACTCCGACCAAAAATACAAAAGCCTAGCTTTCTTAATAAAGCTAGGCTTTGTTGTGTGGGTTAGCCTAAGGCAGCCTGAAAATGGGATTTTGGTTTTCAGGCTGCTTATCTATGGTTGCTAGAAATAAACAATTTATTATCAAATCACAGATTTTCTGTTTGGGTTTAAGTAGTCAATTCCATATTCATCAAATAAAGTTTCCAATTCATCTAGCGAATGGGAATATAGAAATTCTTTTTCTTTATCGGAAATAGGTAAAAGCCATAAAAATTGAATGGCATCCATAATTTCTAACTTTCTGCCATAAGGGTATGGTAGAGATATTAAAAGATTGGAAAATTGAGACCCTTCAAGCCACGGTCGTCCAATATTTATTACTTTACCAATATGAACATCAACTACTTTATTGAAACACGCAGATGCTAACATTACTAATGTTTCAATATGTTCATGCGTTTCTACTGGGCTACTAATAACAAATTCTTTTCCAATTATTTCCCCAATACCAGAACTAATATAAATCCAAGGTTCATTTCCTTTCTTAGGTGAAATTCTAAATACATGGAAACTAGGTAATTCATTGATTATTTTTCCATGATTCCAAGTAAATCCTTTAATTTCACACCCAACCCAAAAATCACTAATATGTTGTAATACTTTGAAATTATAGTCCATGTTTTTTAGCCTGCTTTCTCACCGCTAGCATATAAGCAGCCTGAAAACGGTGTTTTGAGTTTTCAGGCTGCTCATTCCATATTTGTTGTTAGTGTGTTGAATTTTAGGCTATTTAATATCAATGAACAATGACACATGGTCGGATAGACCATCAAAATCATCTAAATTCGCAAGAAGTTGATTGATTAGCTTAATGGTTTCTTCGTTTAATTTATCAGGAATTAAACTTTCCACATCTTCTAATTCTGTACATAGCCATAAAATATCAATAATTGATTTGCTAATTGACTTGCTTTCCAAGTAATCAATTACTCCAACTCTAAATAATAAATGCCAAGCATCATCTAGTGTAATTTTTCTATTATGGAAAGCGGTTAATATACCCAATATAAATACATTTAAAAAAAATTCAGCATCTTTTTTATTTTTTGTCAAAACTTTATTTTCTGTCATTTAATTACTCCATCCATTTTACGCACAAAAACAGCCTGAAAACAAATTTTTTAATTTTCAGGCTGCCTATTTTATATTTACTAATCAATCATCTTGTATATGATGAAAAACATCTAAATATTCATTTGTTTGAACCAAGTGGCGGACTGCACCAATTAAGCATTCAAGCGAGAATTTTTCTATGATAATAAAGTTAGCAGACCAAAAATAAGTTCCGCAAATTTCACTTTCATATATTGACTGATTTTTCATAATCTTTATTATTGATTTTATGGTAAATGCGCTACCCCAATAGAGTTTTCCTTTTGCTTTCAAATGAAAATCAATATTTTCGTTTAAATTATTATGAAATGATTGATGTGAGAATATTCTAAAATTATTCTCTTGGTAATCAACTTGATAATCAAATGAGTTACGGCTATTCATATCCTGCTTTCTACTAAGTAAGTTTTGATGTCGTTATATTTGTTATTTATAATGAGATAGATTCCACCAACCCATTTTCCATCCAAAACAAAGCATCCAATTCATAAGATTGAATAAAATCTCCATTTTCATCAAGCTGCCAATCATCAATGAAATAAAATATTTCTTTTATTTCATTCTCTTTTAAGCCTATTAACAAATTATTTTTATAAAATAAATTCTTCCATATTTCTATTCCAACAAGTTTGGTAGTAATTTTTGCGTCAAATGATATGATTACGCCATATTTTTTTGATTTCCACATTTCATCATCTATTCCATCAGCAAAAAAAGGACTTGCTTCTAGCGAATGCAATATGTTCTCTTTGACTGATAAATCAATCTCTTCATTGAAAAAGAGATTATTAACTCCAACGTTAGGCAACCAATTCCATATCATTACTATCTGTTTCCTTTATGTTTTCCACTATGATTCTCACCTGAATCATCCATTTTTGATTTCCAGTGTTTTACTTGCCTTTCATAAGGTCGCAGCTCTTTTTGAGATAAGCCACTTGCTTTGGCTTCTTCCAATCTTTTCTTAGCTTCTTCTAGTTTTTGTGCTGCGCTTTGCCTAGCCCTTAAATTTTTATGCTTGTCATTTCTACCGCCACCATGTCTATTTTGAACAGAATCGGCATCTACATTTGTGGGTGTTCTTTCGCTGGAATTTGTTACATCACTCTCTCGTGAAGTTGCTCTTTGTTCATTATTTCTATGATGTCTATCATTTCTATTCGCATGATGCCCTTTCCCCATTCTATCCACAGCCCGACTGGCAATATCCGCAGCGACATCTGCGGTTACTGCCCAATTCGGGTGTTCCGCCCGCCAATCTTGATAAGCATTGGATGCTCTCTGCTGGGCTTTATCGGCTTTAAGCATACTCTCTATGGCGGTTAATTGCGCTTGATAAGGCAGTCGTTGCAAGGTATTCATGCTTGCTGTGCCTTTGATAGCAGCTATTCCATCTGCCATGTCGTTTGCGCCGATGATTTCCGAACCGCCGTCTATTATGCTGCCCAGCCCTGCGGCTGCGGCTCTGACCACATCAACGCCGTTTCCCCATTTGTTTAAATCGGGATTGTGGGTTTTTGCTTGGTTCCATGCGTCGCTGACGCCGTTGGTAACGGTGTTATAGGCGTTGCCAAAGCGGTCAAATAGGCGTTGTTGGGTGGAGCGGTTGTCGTCTATGGGGACAACGGATACAGAATGGGCTTGTCCGCCGAGTGAATAGGTGTATTCATCGCGTGCGCCTGTGGGGGCGGGGTAACCGCTGCCTTGTTCGCCATCGTAGGCATCGGCGGGGTGGACTTCTGTGCCGCTGATGTTGAATTTGTAGGATGTGAAGCCTAGTAATGCGCTGCCTTTGGTTACGGGGTCTAGGGTTTTGGAGTTGTAGTTGGCAAAGGGTCCGTGTTCGTCGTGATGATGTCCTGAGAATTTGGCGATGTAGGTTACGTTGCCGCCTACGGCGGCTTGTTCTATTTGCAAACCGCCTATTCTTTGGTTCACAAAGGGGACAATTTGGATGTTGTTTTTGCGGTTGGTTACGGTGCCGCGCAGTTTAAATAGGTTGTATGCGCCCCCCGGTTCAAAATTGCGGGTGGCGATGGCTTGGCGGATAAAGGGGTCGCTGGGGAGGTTGCTGCCTGTTAGGTCATCGGCTTGGGCAAATGGGGATAGGGCGATGGCTGCGAAAGCAAGCAATTTGATGAATTTGTTTTGACGATTGAAGCGCATATTGAACTTTCTTTTTGCTTGGGGATTGGGTGTTTCAGGCTGCCTTGGGGCTTATGATTAGGCAGCCTGAAAGCGATTAGGCAGCCTGAAAAGGGTTGAGCGTGGGTTATTGCCCTTGCTTATTGCCCTGCCGTTTGCGGATGATTTCATCGCTGGGGCGTTGGGGGGCTATTCTGGGTTCGGCTTCGCTGGTGGTTGGGGTGGCGAAGTTTGCTTCGTTTGATTGTGCTTCGTTTGATTGCACTTGGTGCAAACTTTCGCTTTTTAGGCTGCCTTGTGTGCTATGGGCATAGGGTTCTATATCGGAGAAATCTACCATTAAGCCATCGGTGGCTTTGATGTTTTTGTTAATGGCATAGGGTCCTGTCCATAGGGCGTAGCGTTCTTGGTATTGGGCTTCGTAGGCGTTGGTGGTGGGTTTGATGAGTAGCTGTTGGTTGTTTTTATCTATGGCGAAGTATTCCAGCTTGGTTTGGGCTTTTAGGGTTTCGGCATTGTAAAGATGCAGCTCGGTGCGGCTGCGGATGGTGCCGAATACGTCTATGTTGATAAACATGATGGTGTCGGCGTATTGAGCAGGGACAATTTCTATGCCGCGTAGAAAGAAGACGGTTTGAATGAGACTGTTGAGAAAGGTGGTGTCTTGGGGATTGGTAATTAGGGTTTCGTTGCGATAATCGCCTTGCCCGTTGATGTTGAGACCGATGTTGCTAGTAGAACTGGCGCCGCCTGTTTTGCTGCGAGCTTGGCTGGGGGAATTGAGCACGGATGTTGATTGGGTGTTGCTGCTTAGGGTGTCGGCGGTTGTGCTGGCGGTGGTGGTGTAGTTGGGGTAGGCGTAGCTGGTTAGGGTGTCGGGGATGTTGGTGTATTCGCCGCGTAAGAGTGCGCTTACGGAATATCGCCCGCCTGTTATTGTGCCTGAGCCTTGATCGCCCATGGTGGAAACGTATAAAGCAACGCGCCTGCCTTGTAGATTATGCAAATCCATATTCTTGATGGCGGCGCGTGCGGATGCGGTTACGAGTTCTTGTTCTACGGCGAAGCGTTTGCCGCCGCCGTGGGATGGGATGCCTGTTAGGGTGCCGCAGGCGGTGAGGAATAGGGTTAGGCTTAGGGTGAATAGGGATTTGATGTTCATATTGTTCCTTGAGTGGATTTAGTTGATGAAAAGTTAAATTTTAACTGTGAATTTCTATGTATTCAATGATGATATATAGGTTTTCGGATGCGATTTGACGTGAATGGCACAAGATACTTGGAATAAAGTAAACAAATTAAAGGCAGCCTGAAAACGTATTGAAGATGCTGTTTTAGCTTCGCTGAAACTCGCTTCGCTCGTTTTCAGGCTGCCTTTCATCCGCCCACTATCCCCTACTCCGCTTTCAAGCGGCTCAAAAAACTCTTCGTGCGTTCATGCTGCGGGTTAGCGAACAGGGTTTCGGGCGAGCCTTGTTCCACAATCACGCCGCCATCCATCACCACCACCACATCGGCAACGTCCAGCGCAAATTTGATTTCGTGGGTTACCACTATCATCGTCCAGCCTTCGTTGGCAAGGGCTTTCATGGTGTTGAGCACGTCTTGCACCAGCTCGGGGTCTAGCGCGGAAGTGGGCTCGTCAAACAGCATCAATTCAGGCTGCAAGGCAAGGGCGCGGGCGATGCCAACGCGTTGTTGCTGCCCGCCCGATAGTTGGTAAGGGTATAAATCGGCTTTGTCTGCCAGCCCAACTTTGGCGAGCAGGGCTAGGGCTTCTTCGCGGGCTTGCGCTTTGGGCTTACCTTGCACTTGCACGGGCGCTTCCATGATGTTTTCCAGCGCGGTTTTGTGTGGGAACAGGTTGTATTGCTGGAACACCATGCCCGATTTGCGGCGCAGGGCGAGAATGTCTTTTTTGCTGTGTTGCGTGGCAAAATCAATGCTCACAATGGGCTCGCGCTCAAAGCAGATGCTACCTTGCTCGGGGATTTCCAACGCGTTAAGGCAGCGCAGAAAGGTGGTTTTGCCTGAGCCTGATGGTCCAAGGATAACGACTACTTGCCCTTTATCGATGTCTAAATCTACGCCGCGCAGGATGGTGTTGCTGCCGAAGGTTTTTTGGATATTGCGGATTTGTATCATGGGGAACTTTCGGGGCTGATGGGTTGATAGGCAGCCTGAAAAAGGTTGAATAGGTTAGCGTGGCAAAGGCAGCCTGAAAAGGGGATGTGTTAAACCATGCGAAATATTTTAGAACTGCCCAAATGGTTTTTCAGGCTGCCTATATGCACTTAGGCAGCCTGAAAACGTTTATCTTGCCACATGGCGGTCAAAGTGTTTTTCCAAGCGCGCTTGGGCAACGAATAGCACCCAGCAGAACAGCCAATACACCAGCCCCACTTCAATGTAAACGGGCAAAAAGTCGTAAGACAAATTGGCGTATTGCTGGGCAACACGAAACAGCTCAGTTACGGTTACAAACGATGCCAGCGATGTTTCTTTAAACAAGCCGATAAACGAGTTGCTCAGCGGTGGCACGGCAACGCGCAAGGCTTGCGGCGCAATGATGCGGCGGAAGGTCTGCATATAAGTCATGCCGATGGAAAAACCTGCTTCCCATTGCCCTTTGGGCACGGACAAAATCGCCGCGCGCACCGTTTCCGAGCCATACGCGCCCACGTTCAGCGAGAAGCCGATGATGGCGGCGGGAATGGGGTCAATAAACACATTCATCGCGGGCAAGCCGTAGAACACGATGGCAAGCTGCACCACCATTGGCGTGCCGCGGATAATGGAGATGTATACCTTCAATATCGCCAGCACCATGCGGTGCAACCAGCCGCCGCGCGGCATCACGCGCACGAGCGCAACGGCGGTGGCAATCAACATGCCAAACACAAACGATGCCAGCGTGAGCGGCACGGAAACCATAAAGCCCGATTTCACCAACGGCACAAACGCGTCCATAACCAACTGGGCGCGTTGTGGGGTCATAAAGGGCAGATTTTGTAGGAAATTATTTAACACTGATGTCTTTTCCGAAGAATTGTTCGCCCAGTTTTTTCAATGTGCCATCGGCTTGCAGCTCTTTCATCGCGCCGCTGAATTTGGCGATGGCTTCGTCATTGCCTTTGTTGGTAATCAAACCTGAGCCAACGCGTTCTTCTTTGGGCGCGTGCCACACGATTTTCACGTTGGCATTGGCGTTTTTCTTCAAATAATCCAACACGGCAAGCTCGTCGTTGAGCGTGGCATCGGCGCGTTTTTGTTCAATCAGCGTGAGCGATTGCGCCAAGCCATCCACGGGCACGAGTTCCGCGCCTGCTTCTTTGGCTTTTTCGCCAAAATTGCTGGTGAGCGATTGCGCGGTTTTCACGCCTTTAATATCGACTGGGCTTTTGATTTTGTTGTCATCCTTGCGCACCACCAACACCGCGCCGCTCCAACTATACGGCTCGGATTTGTCAAAAGTGGCTTGGCGTTCGGGCGAGGTTAAGCCCACTTGGTTGGCGACTACGTCAAAGCGTCCTGCTTTTAAGCCTGCCATCATGCCGTCCCATTGGGTTTCGCGAAATTCCACTTTAACGCCCAGTTTATCCGCCACGGCGCGGGTTACTTCTACATCATAGCCTGTGAGTTTGCCGTCTTTATCGTGGTAACTAAATGGCGCGTAAGTGCCTTCTGTGCCCACGGTAATCGTGCCTTTGTTGTTGATGCGCTCAATCAGGCTGCCTTGTGGATTGGCAGCGGGGGCGGCATCGGATACGGCTGGCACGCTGCTGGCAGCGGGTGCATTGCTTGGGCTGGCGGTTTGGGCATTGTTGGCAGGCTCGCCACCGCAGGCGGCGAGCAGCAATAGAGCGGCAGCGGAAAGGAGGGTTTTGGTCATGATGGGTGTCCTATTGTTAATAAGAACCCATGTTCATAAGCAGCATAGCCAAGTTTTTATTCATTTTGGTGCGGATACAAGGCGAGTTTCAAGCCAATAGCGAGACTATTGGCGCAGGAACTCAACGCCGTAGCCGTGCCAAAAGGGATAAAAAAATGGCTATGATGCTTGTGAATATGGGTTCTAATGTAAAGTGGCGCATTCTACTTTAAAAATGGATTTTGCCAAAGAATTGCGGGTTATATCTGTTAGACAGTTTTCAGGCTGCCTTGATGTGTTTGGTTTAAGGCAGCCTGAAACCTTGTTATTATTCTGTTTTTTGTTTACGGGACAACTGATGATGCAAGAACCTGCCACCAATGCGCTAAAAGGCAAGCGCGGTTTGCAACGGATTATCAACGCTGCGGGCTATTCCAAAGACGGCTTAATCGCGGCATATCGCCATGAAGCGGCGTTTCGCCAGTTGGTTTGGCTGCATGGGGTGTTATTGATTGCGGTGTGGTTTGTGGATGTTGAGCCTGTGGTGCGCATGGTTTTGCTGGCGGCTTCGTTTGGCTCGTTGATTGTGGAATTGTTTAATTCGGGCATTGAAGCGGTGGTGGACGATATTTCGCTGGAAATCCGCCCGCTGGCAAAACGCGCGAAAGACGTTGGCTCGGCGGCGCAAATGCTGGCTTTAACCCTGCTGGCGATTTTATGGGCGATGGCGCTATGTCTGTAAACACTGCCACAGCCTTGCCGCTGGAAACCACCGCGCTGCCGATGTTTCGCCTGATGGGCATGGCGATACCGATTTGCCTGAACCGCGAAGCGGACGATATGGAGCTGGCGTGGGAGCTCTGGCACGAAGGCAGCCTGAAAGACACCCTGCCCGCGTTTAGCAAAAGCGTGTATGTGCTGCGCCATCTGTATCACTCAACGGGCTATATTTTGATTATTGGCTATTTGGTGAGCAACGATGCGCCGTTGCCCGAAGGCGCGTGCGAATGGTATGTCGCGCCTCAGGTTTATCAAGTGGCAACCCTGCCCGAAGCATCGCGCCATGCAGCCGCAGCAGCTTGGCAACAATTGGCAACGCTGCCCGATCGGCGCTTTGAAGCGGATTTTGAAAGCTATCCCAGCCACGGCGCGAGCAAGATTTATGTTGGGATAACGGGGGATGTGGCGATGGCAGAAGAGACGTTGGATGATTAGCGCAAGCGTTTTCAGGCTGCCTTAGCCGTATCAAGTAAACAAAAGGCGGCCTGAAAACATGATTCCATTGATTACTTTGCCCAATGCGCGTTTGGTTTACGACAATCTATTTGACCTGCAATCTGTTTGACCTGCTTAGCGCGCCGTTAAACGATGCCGCCTTTATCGCCGCCGTGCAAGCGCGTGGCGAAGATTTGATGCAGATTGAGCTGCCCCATCATTATTTGATTGATGTCGGCTGGTATGGCGGCTTTGCAGCCCATGGCACACTGCGCGTGGTGGCGGTTCACCAACACGATTGGGAACACTGTCTATTCTCGGCAACCGCTCGCACGGCGGCGCAGACCATTG
Source organism: uncultured Kingella sp. (assembly GCA_963529665.1). GTDB lineage: Bacteria > Pseudomonadota > Gammaproteobacteria > Burkholderiales > Neisseriaceae > Kingella_B. Next base: position 7,306 of record CAUSAG010000013.1, on the reverse strand, counting down.
CCGCGGTGGAACAAGCGGCGCAGCGCGTTTCCTTGCATCAGCGCATTCATCCTTTTCAGGCTGCATCCATCCGCAAGCCATAAGCTGAAAGCGAGTTTACGAGCTTCTGCGAAGCTAAAACCCATCCCCAATAATCCCCAAACCCATTTTCAGGCTGCCTATCGCGCCATCGCCGCAGCCATAAGGCAGCCTGAAACCCAAGCAAAGGACTTCCCCATGCCCAGCCTAGCCCCCCTATTCGCCCCTGCCAACATCGCCATCATCGGCGCATCCGACCGCATCGGCAGCATCGGACGGCAAGTCTATACCCAGCTCGCCGCCCTGCCCCAATTCCAAAGCGTTATCCCCGTTAATCCCAACCACAAAACCATTGGCGGGCAAAAATCCTACGCCAGCATCAGCGAAGCCGCCGCCGAATGCCCGCTGGATTTAGCCATCATCGTTTTATCTGCCGACAAGCTCGCAGGCATCATCCGCGAAGCCGCCAAAATCAAACTACGCCATCTGGTGCTCATCAACGAACTGGATTCCGCCCCCACCACATGGCGCAACAAACTAGACCGAGCCATAGAAGCCGCGCGCAAAGACAAAATCAACCTAATCGCCCTGCCCAGCAACAGCCTAGCCGAACTCTTCAAGCAGCCCAAACACACGCCCAAAGCCTGCGCCTACATCGGACAATCCACCAGCATCGCCGACTGCGTTGCCCGCTACGCCCAAGAGCGCGACATCACATTCAGCCGCTTTCTCACGCTCAACACGCATAACTACCCCGTGAGCACAGGGCAAATCATCGATCACATCGCCGCCGAAGCCAGCAGCACCGCCCTGCTGGTGCACATCAGCACGCTCAACGACAACCTGCGCGAGCTCATCAGCGCACTCACCGCCGCCGCCCGCCGCAAGCCCGTTGTCGTGCTTATCACCTTGCACGACGCTAATCCCCAAACCGAAGCCCTGCTGCTGCAAGCCCTAGAACGCCAACACATTCTCGTTGCCCACACGCTAGAACAATTTTTCAGCGCAGCCAAACTCATCCACACAGGCATCATCAGCCGCGGCAAGCGCATCGCCATCATCAGCAACAGCCCACAAATCAGCACACTCACGCTTAAAACCCTGCGCCGCAAAACCGATCTCATCCTTGCCGAGCCGCAAGCCCACACCATCCGCAGCATCGCCAAATACCTGCCCTACAAACCCAGCCACCACAATCCTCTCTACCTGCCCACCGATGCCCTGCCCGCCACCTTTCAGGCTGCCGCAGCCCAATACCTGCAAGACGACCACATCGACGCCATCTTCATCATCTACACAGGGCAAAACACCGCCGAAAGCCACCAAGTCGCCCAAATGGTCTCCGCCCTACAAAAAAACAGCCGCAAACCCCTGCTGCTGGTATGGCTCGGCAGCGCAGACACCCCCCAAGTGCGCGCCCTATTCAACCAACGCAAAACCCTACACTTCAAACAGCCCGAAAGCGCATTGCAGGCCCTAGCCCAGCTCAATCTCTACCACCATCACAACCAACAACGCCACCAAACCCAGCCCCCGCACAACTACACCCAAGCCGCCCACGCCGCCGAAGAGCTGCACAAACACATCCGCCCCCTGATACCCGTTGCCGTCCTGCCCGCCACCCGCAGCAACAGCAACGCCCTGCTCACCGCCCTAAACCTAACCCCCAGCAGCGACACCCCCACCCTGCAACTCACATGGGCGCGCCAAGAACCCATCGGGCAAACCCTAACCCTTGCCACCGACCAGCGCAGCATCAGCCTACTGCCCCCCATCCAGCCCAGCGCCCTACACCGCGCCCTGAGCAAACTCCAACTCCCCCCCGAGCAATGGCAAAACTGGCTGCTCAACACCAGCGAAATGCTCGCCCAACTGCCCGAAATCCACGATCTCCACCTTAGCCTGATCAGCCCCCAACACCACCACAGCATCAAACTCAACCTACAAGACCCCAACAGCTTTTCAGGAAGCCCCAACATTCTCGCCCCCATCCCCCCCGCCCAGCACACCATCGCCCTGCGCAACGGCGACACCGCCACCCTACGCAGCGTGCGCAGCGAAGATGCCGCCCTTATCAAACAGCTTATCCAAGCCCAAAGCGAACACAGCCGCTACACCCGCTTCATGAGCAAAGCCAGCGAAGTACCCCCCACCCTACTTGCCCAACTCGCCAGCCCCGACTACCACCGCGACTACGCCCTTATCCTGCACACCAACAGCCCCACCCCCACACCGCTCGCGCACGCCAACTACATCGCCGACCCCATCCCAACAAGCTGCGAATTCGGCATCATCATCGACGACAAACTACAAGGGCAAGGCATCGGCTACCAACTCATGACCCACCTTATCGCCCACGCCAAAGCCCAAGGGCACACCCTAATGCGCGCCGAAATCCTTGCCGACAACCACCCCATGCAAAAACTCGCCCTAAAACTCGGCTTCACACTCAACAAACACCCGCGCGACAACGGGCTGGTGGAAGCCAAATTGCATTTGATGTGAACAGGCGGATGGGCTGTAAACAGTTTTCAGGCTGCCTATGGGATACGCCGTTGTAAACCAAAAGGCAGCCTGAAAAAAACGTAGAGTAAATATAGTCGTTCCACACAGACTTAGACAAGGCGGCGAGCCGCAAATAGTACAAGTAGTACAGCAAGGCGAGCCAACGCTGTATAAGGCTGTGTGGGACGACTATAACTCGCTTGCCCCAAACCCAACACAAACAAAAAGCAGGCAATAAACACCCGCCTTATTTCTCAACAACACACAATGCAGCCTGAAAACGAGCGAAGCTAAAATCAGCATCTAAACCCATTTTCAGGCTGCCTTATTCACAATCTCGCCAGCATCGCCAAAGCCTCCGCTAAGCCATAAGCCCCGTCAATCTTCTGCTGTTCAAACACCATCATATACACATAATTGAGCCCGTCGCCCAAGCTGCGGCAGGCGTTTTCCCATGCTTTGCCGAGGCGGATTTTGGCGGCGCTGTCGCTGCCGTCGAGCTGATCGCCTTTGGTTTCCAGCAACACCAGCGTGCCGCGCGCGGTCATCAGCACAAAATCGGGATAGTGGTTGATAAAACCATTGATATAAAAGCCTTTGCGGCTGTCGTTTCTGTGCCACCATTTCAGCGACACTTCTTCATCAGCGAGTATGCGGTGCAGCATTTCGCCTTCAAAGCTGTTCATCTCGCCTTCCCGTTTATACAGGCTGTTGGAAATATCCAATGGATACAGCCTGTTGGGGTTGATGCTTAGCGGCAGCGGGTAATGCGGGCGGATAACGATGTCGCGGGTTTGCAGCCCTTTGTCAAACTCGGTTTCGGCATGGGCGGCGGCGAGGCTGTCTATTTTGCGCTTAATTTCGGTGAAATACTGCGGCGTATGCGCATGGTTGAAACAGTGCTCGCGCCGTTCGACATCCATGTCTTCCACAATGCGGCTGAGGTATTTGCGGATTTCGCCGTCTTCTATGGGGTAAAACGCTTTTCTGCCAGCCAGTTCAAACAGCTTTTGCACCAGTTGTGCCTGCTGGGTGGGCGCAGACTGCTTGGCAAACATGTTCATAAAGTGCTGTTTGTCGCTGCCTTTCATCGGCTGGAAGCTGATACGGTCGTTTGGGTCGGTATCGCCCAGCCAAACGGAGCTGTCCATGCTGCCGAAAGGGATATTGGAATCGCATTTGCCCAGCGCAAAACCTTGCAGCAGGTTGGCTTTGTCCAGCAGCAGGGCTTCGCCACCGCCGAACAGCCCTTGCGAATACTGGGTAAATACAAACTGCGGCAGCCTGAAATCCGCCAGCTCTTTTGCAAATTCGGGGCGCATGGCTTGGGTGTTCATTTTGTCTTTAATCTCCTCGGGCGGCTGTTGCTGCGCTTCGTTTTGCGCCGCCCGTTCGGCAAACGCCTGCCCTGCGGCGGCAGCCTGCTGTTGCAGGCGGGCAATGTGTTCTGCAACGGGATTTTGGTTTTCAGGCTGCCTTTCGGTCGTCTCCTGCACGCCGTTATCCGTATCCGCGCTTGTTTCAGGCAGCCTGAAATCTGCGGGGATGTTTAGGCGGAAACCGTCGTCATCCTGCGCGGCCTCACCGGTCAAATCAAACTCAGGCTGCGCCGTTGCGTTTTCAGGCTGCCTGTTGTGTTTAGACGATGCGGTATCTTGCTCCACCGCTTCCGCCACGCGGTAATCGTGTTCGCTGAAACCCGCCTTGTTCAAGCCCTCCGCCACTTTGCCGAGCGTGTGGTCAAACTGTTCGGACGAGGTAAACACATAGCTGATATTCAAATCCGCCAAAGCATGGTTGCGGGCATAAGGCTGGCGCAGAATCCGCCCGACAATCTGCGTTACATCGGTTTCAGACGACCTGTTTGCCAAGCTGGCGAGAATATAGGCGAACGGACAATCCCAGCCTTCTTTGAGCGCGTTTACCGTAATCACAAAGCGTATCGGGCATTCGGAAGAAAGCAGGTTTTGGTTTTTCAACTCGTTAATCTCGGCGGTTTTGACGGCGATTTGTTCGGGTGAAATACCGATGTCGGTAAGCGCGGTTTTCACTTTTTCAAATGTGGCCTTGTCGTCTTTGCTGCGCGGCTCGGCCTGAAACAGCACAATCGGGCGGATATACGCGCCGCCCTGTTTTTGCGCCTCTGTCGCCGCGCGTTCCAAATTCGCCCGCAGCGTTACCGCCGCCATCAACACTTCGTTTTGCGTGCGCTGGCGGCTCACGATGACGGGCAGCTTCACCATCTGCTCGTTTTTCAAGGCACTCGCGCCCACATAGCTGATGATGTTGCTGGACTCGCGCGGCGTAGCGGTGAGTTCCAGCACAAAACACGGATTCAGGCTGCCTATCATATCCAGCGACAAGGGCGTGGCGGCGTTGTGGCTTTCATCCACCACAATCATCGGATTCAAACCGCGCAACACATTAATCAACGCCGTTTCATCGTATTCGGGCAACAGGTTTTCAGGCTGCCTTTCAGACGACCCCATGCCCGCAAACGAAGCCAGATTGCCGTTTTCGCGGAACGCGCGCAGCGTGTCTTTGCTGCGTCCTTTCAGGCTGTCAAACGTCATCACCAGCACCGACACGCCGCTTTGCACCGTGTCCGCGTCAAAACCGTTGCCGCGCAACACGTCTTCCTTGTCAAACACCTGCACGCGTCCGCCGAAATCCGTGTTTAGCCGCCTGCGGTAAGGATGCTGCACATCGCCCAGATTTTTCAGCGTTTGCGACAAAATCGCTTCTGACGGCACCAGCCACACCACCATTTGCGGCGGCTGCCCCCCGTAGTGCGAACGCGCGTCAAACACGGGTTTCAGCGCATTGACTGCCAAAAAGGTTTTGCCGCCCGCAGTCGGTACTTTCAAACACACATTCGGCACACCGTCCAATTTGTCGCAATACGGCGTGATTTTGTCCGCCGCCATGCCCTTATTTTGCCAATATTCGGCAAACACATTTTTCAGGCTGCCTGAATCGGGGCGCAGCAGTAAATCCAAATAATCCTGCAAATCCGCCATTACGCGCTGTTGGTATTGTTTTAATTCCATGTTTTCCCCTTTACAGCTTGGAAATATCGCGCGGAATGCGCTTGAAGATAATGCCGAGCCGTTGCATCTGCTCTTCCGACAGCAGCGTGCGGTCGGCGTAAATCACCCAGCGTTCGGGTTTTTCAGGCAGCGTTTCGGCGCGTATCGTCTGCAAAAACGCCCAACTCAAATCCGTGGCGCGGTCGGGCTCGTAATGGAAAACGTATGCCGTGCCATCTTTTGCGCCGAGAAAATAGGGCGAAACTGGGTTTTCAGGCTGCCCATCGCCGTTTTCAGGCTGCATTTCAGGCAGCGCGGACACGGGCAAGCCTTCGGTATAGGCGATATAGCGGCGCACCGCAGCCACAGGCGCAGCAGGGTTGAGATGGTGTTCCGCGTCAAACAGCGCGTCGCCCACGCGGTAAAACGCAAAACCGCCGCCCGTGCCGCCCTGCGTTTCGGGTTTGCTGCCGTAGCCGTTTATCACGCGGCGGATGCGCTCGGCGGTGATTTCTTCCGCATAGTCCATCAGCTCCACGCAGACAAAGCGGCGGTTACCGCCATCGCGTTTGTTTAGATTCAAAACGGCATGGGCAGTTGTGCCGCTGCCTGCGAAGGAGTCTAGGATGATGGCGTTGGGGTGGGCGGCAATGGTTAAGATGTATTCCACTAGCTCGGCAGGCTTGGGCGTATCAAACACTTTTTCGCCGAAAATCTGCATCAATTCTTTGGTTGCGCCTGTGGCGGTATTCAGATGCGTCCACACCGTAAAGGGATTTTGCCCTTTGCTTTGTGCTTCGCTTAAAAAACGTTTGTATTGCGGTTTGCTGTTGCCCGTTTTGCCGAACAGAATGCGGTTATCCGCTAAGGCAGCCTGAAATTTGTCTTCGGAAAAACGCCAACATCTGCCTTTGGGCGGATAAAAAATTTTGCCTGTATTGGGATTGGTAATCGGATAAGAGAGATTTTCTCGAACATTTGGCGCGTCCATCGGGTCGGCAACCCACGCGCCGCGCGGGTCATTGTCTGGATTGGAGAATTTGCCTTCGTCGGCGGGCAGCGGATTGAGTTTGAAACGGCTGCGGTTTTTGGCGAAACATAAAGTATGGTTGTGCGACAGCGAAACATCGGTATCGTTTTGGCTGGATTTGCGGTGCTGCCAAATAAAATCGGCAACAAAATTCCCGTAGCCGAAAATCTCATCGCAAACCAGCTTCAAATGCGCCTGTTCGTTATCATCGATTGAGATAAAAATCACCCCGTCATCCGCCAAAAGCTGCTTCAACAGTTTCAAACGCGGATACATCATGCACAACCATTTGTCGTGGCGGCTCAAATCCTCGCCCTCGCGCCCCACCACCTCGCCCAGCCATTTCTGAATGCGCGGATCGTTCACATTGTCGTTGTACACCCAGCCCTCGTTGCCCGTGTTGTAGGGCGGGTCAATGTAAATGCAGTTCACCCGCCCGCCAAACTCGGGCAGCAGGCTTTTGAGCGCAAGCAGATTGTCGCCGTGAATCAAAAGATTATCACGGCGGTTGGCTGGCTTGCCCTCGGCAGTCTGAAAATCGTAGAGTTTGTCTAAAAGATGAAAGGGAACGTGGTGATGATGGTTCTTGACTTTGTCTTTCCCCATCCAAGTCAATTGCGGCATGATTCCCCCTTTGCTTCAAAAAGATAGGAAATCAAACAGCAATTTATTGAATTATTTAGATAATTTGAGTATAATTGCGTGCGTGCGTGCGTGCGTGCGT
>CAUSAG010000012.1:0-60816 GCA_963529665.1 uncultured Kingella sp. | reverse complement strand
GGTTTTTGTTGACAGAAAAATTAAAACTGCTGGCTTGCTGAATATCAATGCAATGACTTCTGAGAAATTGGTGGGCTCAAATAAGGCAGCCTGAAAAGACGAAATGTGTTTTTCAGGCTGCCTCTATAGTCCCCTCAATAATTAAAAAAACCATATCCCACAATCTGCAAGATACGGTTTTTTATTTTCAGCAATCTCTAAGCAAACACACGTTTAGCCAGCGGGCTGTTGGGTTCAATGCCGACGCGCCGCATTTCGGCTTGGCGTGCGCCTACATAAGCGCGGACTTCTTTGAGCCAATCAGTAGAAAGCTGGCGGATTTGGTCGTCCACAAGGTCTAAGCCGAGTTCGCTGGATAGTTTAACGGCTATATTCATGAATTCATTGAAACTCTCTTCTGCGCTGGGAACGCGTGTGATGTCAAACAGCATGCTAAACCCTTTATAGGGCTGGGTGCTAAGCAGGGCTTCGGTGAACACGCTGCCATCTAGGGCGGCGATGGTGTATTTGGGGTCGCCATCGCTGCCGAGAAAGGCGAATGTGCCGTCGTGCATCAGCATAAAGCCTGCTTTTTCTACGGCGTGGCGCAGTTCGTTGCCTGATACGTTGGAGCGGGCAACAAGGTGGATGGCGATGGTTTGATCTACGCGGGCGCAGAGTTCGTCCAGCGGGCGGGCGGCTTCTAGGAAGTCGCCTGTGTGTGTAGTGCTGGCGATGCCGTTCATTTTTTCGGCGAATTGGCGGGTTTGTTGGGCGAAGTGTTCTAGCTCTTCTTCGCTGGCTAAACCGCTGCGGCTGATGGCTTGCAGACCAATCACAAATGCTTGGTAGGCAACGCCTGGGATGGGTTCAGCGATTTGGAAGCGCCCGTCCATGGTGCAGCCGACGATTTGGAAGCGCTGGCTGCCTGATAATCGGGGGATAACGCTGAGTTCTTTGGGTTCGTATAGGGCAATGTAGCTCATGTAGTCAAAGCGTTTGTCAAACCATTGTAGGTCGCTGTTTTCTAGACTATTTAGCGAGACTAATGGTTTGCGGGCTTCGTTGTTGGGGGCAGCTACGTTGGTTACGGTGTTGATGATGTGGGCGAGCGGGGTTTCGCGCTTGGGTTGTTCGGCGCGGTCAAATTGTAGCTCGGATTGATTGGGGTTGATTTTGGGTTTGGCTGAGGCCGGTGCGGTGGGCGTTAGATTGACGGAAATTTCTTTATCGGCGGCTGGCTCAGTTTTTTCGCCGATGGTGATGCTGATTTCGCTGGTATCGGGTTGTGTGATGGTTTTTTCTGTTGGTTTGCTTTGTGGCAATTCGGTTTTGGGGTTTTGACTACGCCGAAACGCGCTGTGCTCGTTTTCAGGCTGCCTTTGGGGGGTGGATTTGCTGTGATTGGCTTCGGCAACGGGCGTGGTTTGCGATTCGGATTGGGCTGGGCTGCGGCGCAGGCGTTTGCCTGTTTCGCTGAATGTTTGCCCGTCGCGGGTGGATTTGTGGCTGGCGTTGAGCAGAGCATCGCTGTCGGCGTGTCCGAATTGGCTGCGGATTTTCTGGCGATATTGGTTTTCTTGGTGCATGTTGTAGGCAACAACGGCAATCAGGACAACGAGCAATACGATAACGAGCAGGAGAATATTCATGTTGTTATTGTTCCGTGGTGAATATTGGTGGAAATAGAGCGATGCGTCTAATGCGCGAAAGGGTGGATTATAGCGGATTTGCTTGATTGGGGCAGCCTGAAACGGTGTTATGGGATGGCGCGGTATTGTGCAAAGGCAGCCTGAAAACGGATGGTGGTTTTCAGGCTGCCTTTGACTTGCCAATTAGGCGGCTTTGGCTACGGTTACCATTGCGGGGCGCAATACGCGCTCGTGTAGGGTGTAGCCTTTTTTGAGTGTGCCAACGATGGTACCCGCTTCTTGCTCGGGCGCGTCCACTTCTTGCATGGCTTGGTGTTGATGGGGATCTAGTTTGCTGCCTTTTTCGGCGACGATTTCTTTGATTTGGGTGGTATCAAAGGCTTTGTTGAGCTCATTGAGCGTCATGCTAACACCCATTTTCATTGCTTCAAAATTGCCGCTTTGGTCTTGCAGCGCCATTTCTAAGTAGTCTTTAACGATGAGCATTTCGGCGGCGAATTTTTGCGCGGCAAATTTGTGGGCAGCCTGAATTTCGTCTTGATGGCGGCGGCGCAGGTTTTGCTCGTTTGCCAAGCCGCGCAGTTGCTCGTCTTTAAGCTGCCCTTCTAGCTCGGCAATGCGCTCTTGCAGGGATTCTAATGTGGGCTGCTCAGCTGGCTCGGTTTGGGGTTGGGCTTGTGTGTCTAGTTCGGTGTTTTGAGTGGTTTCGGTCATTTTTTTGCCTTTTTTGAATGGGTTGTATTTCATGTTGGTGCCTTTAATTAGGGGCAGTGGGCAGAATTTTCAAGTTTTCAGGCTGCCTGATGGATGCTGGGCGGCGTGAGGCCGCCTGAAAATGGGGATTGCCAATCGGCAAACTGGCTTACTGCGTTGGCATGGAATTAGTCGGTGGGCAGGGTGAGCTGTTTGAGCTTGGTGATGGCGTTGGTGGGCATGGTGCTGGTTTTGTCCACTGCGATGTAGATAAACATATGCGGGCGCATGGGGATGGGATAGAAAATGTGGTGCTGGCTGTGCAGCGTTACCCAGAAATATTCCATCGGCTCTTTGGTTTGCAGGGCGCGCGAGATGCGGGTTTTGAAGTTATAGATGGCGACGATGCCGTGGGTTAGGCTGTCAAAATCGGTGTGCGTGCCTTCGTGTTTCATCAATTTGCCTGCGGCGCCATCCACCAGCGCGGAGTCGGTTACGCCTTCAATATCCATGAAAATGCGGTGCATCAGGGTGTTGAGATTACGCATGAGTTGTTCCTCTTCTGATTCAATATAAGTAAAGATGATGGGGTTTTTAGGCTGCATATTACGCCTTTGAGTTTAAGGTAGGGTTTATCAAATTTTTGCTGCGTTTTCAGGCTGCCTAATCATAGCAATTTGTTGATTTTTCGTCCACTTTTCCGATGTGGATTTCGCCTGCTACGGGGTTGGCATTAAGCCGTTCGTAGCTTTTTGCCACATCTTCGGGCGATACGTTGTGCACATTGGGGTAGAAGTGGTGCAGGCGGTAGATTTCGGTGATAAAGCCGTGGTCGCGGGCGGCGGCGAGCATGGTTTCGCAGGTTTTGCGTTTTTGGTTGGGATTGGCGTTGATGATGAGCACATCGGCTTGCGGATGGGCTTTGCCGTAGGCAAATGCGGCTTGCTGGCGGGCTTGGTTTTGGCGATGGGCGGCGGCAAATTGTTCAAAATCAAAATGGTAATTGCCTTGCGCGTCGGTGAGCGCTTGGTCGTTGTCTATATAGACGATTTGGGCTTGGGGGTGGTTTTGCTGGAATTGGGCGATGAGTTGGGCGGCGTAGGTGGTTTTGCCTGCGCCTTCGTGCCCGCGTAGGAGAATGAATTTTTGCATGGGGGGTGTAATGGACAGCCTGAAAGGGTGTGTTTTTCAGACTGCATTGGTTGTTAGGGAGAAAGATTGCATAGGCAGCCTGAAAACGGTTTTGGGCTTTGCAATGTTGTTTTGTTATGTAGTTGGTGTTTTGATTTTCAGGCTGCCTTTGGGCGATAAGGCAGCCTGAAATTATGTTTCGGATTCTGGCTGGATGGTGGGCAACTCGTGTTGAAACGCGCTCACCGTGCGCACGCCGATGTCTTCCACGCCGTCTAGCCGCATTCTCATGTGTTCCGCTACGGTGAAATCTTTGCGCAAAAAGGCGAGATACAGCATGCGCGCGGCAAAGAGTTGGGCGCGGGCATAGGGTGCGGTTTTGGGGATAGCGATGGCGGCAAAGGCGCGGGTTTGGCGCTGTTCGGGCGGTGTGTTGGGCATATCTTGCGGCAGGGTGGCGAAGATGCCGATGGTTTGAAACGCGCCGACGGTGCTTTCCACCATCACGGCGGTGCCGATGCAGGTGTGGCGCAGTTTGAGCGTGCCGCCTGATAATTTTTGAATCGCGGCGCTTGACCAGCCGCCGTGTTCCAGCACGCGGCTTTGGTAGTCCATATAAAAGCCTTGCGGGCGGTTGTCGCCATCGGGCAGCCTGAAAAACTGTGGCTCACCGACGATTTGCCGTTGGTGCACGGTTTGCATGTGGGAAATATCAAAGCCGTTGCAAATCATGGCGCGCCAGTCGGCAGAGATTAGACGGCTGGTGTGCGCCCAGATGTGGGCGGATTCGTCCACCATGTTAAACGGGGGGATGCTGGGGACTTCTGGCGTGGGCGGGTAGAGCCACACCAGCCCGAAGCGTTCCATAACATGCCATGCGCGGGTGGCGATGCAGCAGCCTTGTTGCACGGCTTGGGTTACGGGCGGGGCGGCGGCGTTTTGGTTTTGCGGGATGATGTGGCAGCCGTGCAGCCCGCAGGCGATGGCATCTTGCACGACTTTGCCGCCTTTTAGATGTGCGCCCATGTGCGGGCAGAAGGCGTCGGCGGCTTTCAGGCTGCCTGTTTCGCTGCGGTAAACAACGTAGTGCAAGCCGCCCAGTTGCCCTGATAGGATTTGCTTGGGTTTGAGCTGGTGGGCGATGGCGATGGCGTACCAGGTTTTGGGGTAATGTTTCCAGTTGGGGGTCATGGTGGGTGTAGGTGGTTTGGGGTTGCGGAAGGGGGAAAATAGTTTTCAGGCTGCCTTTTGGGGGTAGGCAATTTATTGCTGACTTTATTTTTGTGGACTAACAGGCAGCCTGAAAATAGGTCGCTGCTTTGTGGTTAGCTTTGGGCGTGGTGTTTACCATGCGTCTCGTGCCGACGGGGCACTTACTTTTCTTTGCTTCGCCAAAGAAAAGTAAGCAAAAGAAAGGCGACCCCGACGTGCAGGTCTGCTTCGCAGACTTCCCTCACTGCGCATCCTTTTTTCGGCGTGTGCAAACTAGTCGCGCTGCGTTTGGCTGGACGTAGGGGAAGGGTGGTAGTCTCACGCGTTTGTGATGGATTAGCCAAGTAGGCAGCCTGAAAATCTGAAAATGGTTTTTCACTTTCAGGCTGCCTTAAGCGCACCCTATTCTTGCTCATGCAGCGGCAAATAAACATCCAATATCGCCTGCCCATATTTGGCGATTTTGGCATCGCCCAAGCCGTAGATTTGCGGCAGGTCGGCGAGGGTTTGCGGCTGTTGTTGCACGATTTCTTGCAGCGTTTTGTCGCCGCAAATCACATAAGCAGGCACGTTTTCGCTCTTGGCTTGATCCAGCCGCCATTGGCGCAGCGCTTGCCAGATGCGCTCTTCGCGCTCGGTGCGCAGCCATTGGCTTTTCAGGCTGCCTGATTGGGTAGCGGCTTTTTCGCGTTGCAGCGGGCGCAGCATCACTTTTTGCTCGCCTTTGAGCACGGCGCGGGCGGCTGGGGCAAGCATCAGGGCTTGGTGTTGCGTGGGATGGGTGAGAATCAGGTTTTGCCCGATACATTGGCGGATAATGTTGCGCCAGTTTTTGTCGGTTAAGCCTGCGCCGATGCCGAAGGTGCTTAACTGGTGGTGTTGATTGCGGGTTATCCAGTCGTCTGCCTTGCCGCGCAACACGTTAATCACATAGCCTGCGGCGTATTGCTGCCCCACGCGGTAGATGCAGCTTAATAATTTTTGCACCAGCTCGGTGGCATCAAAACGGATGGGCGGATGCTGGCAGTTGTCGCAATTGCCGCAGGGTTGGCTTTCTTCGCCAAAATAGCGCAACAGCAACACGCGGCGGCAATCGGCGGTTTCGCAGATGTCAAACATGGCGTTGAGTTTTTGCAGCTCAATCTGCTTTTGCTGCTCGCTCACATGGCTTTCTTGGATGCGTTCGCGTAGCAGCATCAGGTTGTTCATGCCGTAGCACAGCCAGCTGGTGGCGGGCAAGCCATCGCGCCCCGCCCTGCCGCTTTCTTGGTAAAAATGCTCCACGCTTTGCGGCATATCCAAGTGGGCAACATAGCGCACGTCGGGTTTGTCTATGCCCATGCCAAAGGCAACGGTGGCAACGATGATGATGTTGTCTTCGTGCGTGAAGCGGTGTTGGTTTTGGCTGCGGGTTTGGATGGGCAAGCCTGCGTGGTAGGGCAATGCGTTCAGCCCGCTGTCGCACAAATATTGCGCGATTTCTTCCACGCTTTTGCGGCTGAGGCAATACACGATACCGCTTTGCCCTGCGGCTTGTTTTTGGATGAAATCCAACAGCTGTTTTTTGCCGTTTTGTCGTTCTATCACTTGATAATGGATGTTGGGGCGGTCAAAGCTGGATATGAATTCGGCAGCATCGGCCAGCTGCAAATAATGTTTGATGTCTAGGCGGGTTTGCGCGTCGGCGGTGGCGGTGAGGGCAATGCGAGGGATGTGGGGATAGCGCTGGGCGAGCAGGCTGAGCTGTTGGTATTCGGGGCGGAAATCGTGTCCCCATTGGCTCACGCAATGCGCTTCGTCGATGGCAAACAGGCTCACGCGCGTGTGGTCTAAAAAGCGCAGAAATTTTTCGGTGGTAAGGCGTTCGGGAGAAACGTAGAGCAATTTCAGGCTGCCTGAATCGATGTCTTCGGCGATTTGGCGCACGGTGTCGGGCGCAGTGCCGCTGTGCACGGCGGCGGCGTGGATGCCAACGGCGCGAGCGTTGGCGACTTGGTCGTCCATCAGCGCAATCAGCGGTGAGACGATGATGGCAACGCCTTCGCGCATCAGGGCGGGGATTTGGTAGCACAGCGATTTGCCGCCGCCTGTGGGCATCAACACGAAGGCGCTGCTGCCTTGGACAACGGTGTCGATGATTTGGGCTTGGTTGCCGCGGAAGTTGGGGTAGCCGAAGGTGTCTTGAAGGATTTGTTGGGCGGTGGTCATGGGGCGCGGATGGGCTTTTGCAAAGGGGGCGATTTTAGCATTCAGGCAGCCTGCTTAGCGAAGCGGAGTTACAAAGCTAAAACGAATTTGCGGCGTTTTTCAGGCTGCCTTTTGGCGTGGCGATGGCTTGTTGCCATAGGGCGATTGATGTAAACATGGATTGTGGTGGTTGCCAAGATGTCGGCAAGCCGCCGACGCTCCATCCATTAGGCAGCCTGAAAACGAGTAGGCAAACTTCGTTTCAGGCTGCCTATTTGCGTTTGCCCATCCGCCCGCGATCTTGTTCACAAAAACAACTCGCGCATTTCGCTCTTGCCTGCTTCGGGCGGCGGTGTGTTTTCGTCCAAGGCTTTGCGCCATGCTTCTATGGCGGGCAGCAGCAAATCGGCGTGGCTACGATAGAAGCGGGGTTTGCCGCCGAAGCGTTGGATGGTGTCGTGTTGGCGTTTGAGCATTCTGATGTCTTGCCCGATGATGATGTGCGACAGCGGCTGGAAAAACAGGCGGATGAGCGGGGCGAGCTTGCCGTATTTATAGCTGATGACGGTGTGGACTTGGGTTTCGCGCTCGTTGATGGGGGTGCAGGACGATGTGATGATGTAGTGCTTGCTGTCGGAGAAGATGTAGTCCACGCGCGATGTGTTGGGGGCGATGAAGCGGTCGGTGTGGCGCATTTGGGTGTGGCGGTTTTGCAGGGTGTCCCACACCACGCTTTTTTGGCGTGGCTCGCCGTGGTATTCCACTTCTGCGCCGTCGGCGAGATAGCGCAATTCGGCTTGCATGGCTTGGCGGGTGGGGCTGCGGAACAAGCCGCGGTGCACATACACGGCGTGCGGGCAGTCTAGGAAGTTTTCTAGGCATTGGGCAACGGGGGCGTGGAAGTGTTTGTTCATGCGGAAGGTTGTCCAGCCTGCTTCGTTGATATGCGGGAAGGGCAGGGGTTTTTCGCTGGCGGGTTCGCCGATGCACAGCCAAACGTAGCCATCTTGGGCGAGGGTGTGGGCGGTGGGGATGCGCACATCGTGGCAGCAGCTTGGCGTGGCGGGGATGTGGGCAAGCTTGCCTGTGCCGTCAAATTGCCAGCCGTGGTAGGGGCATTGGATGTTGCCGTTGGTGGTTTTGCCGCCTGATAGGGGGACGTTGCGGTGCGGGCAGCAGTCTAGCAGGGCGGCGTATTGGTTGTTTTGGGTGTGGAAGACGACGTAGTGCTGCCCGAATATTTGCACGGCTTGCGGTTTTTTGCGCACGGCGGCTTCGGTGGTGGCGATGTACCAATGGTTTTTGAGCGACATGGGGTGTTCCTTGTTGGGGCGTGGTTGTTTTTTGGGCGACGGGATGGTGGTGCGGTTGGCAAAATGGGTTTTCAGGCTGCCTGAAAACGTGTTTACAAGTTTGGGCGCAGATAAAACGATTAGGCAGCCTGAAAATTAAGCGTGTAGTTCTTTTCCGTGCCGTAGCTTTGGCACAAAACAAATTGGTGCGACTGCATCAGCGCGGTTAATTCGGCGCGGGAAAGTTTATCGGGGTCGCCTGCGGTTTCGGAGATGGAAACGATGCCATTGGGGCGCAATAGGCGGCGAAATTCTTGCAAATAGGCGGCTTGGTCGGCGATTTCGCCCAGCACGGCAATCAACACGATGCGGTCAAAGCTGGCATCGGGAAAATCAAAATGCGTGCCGTGGCAAAGATAATATTCGGCGTTGCCGATGTGGCGTTTTGCCAGCCGCTTTTGCGCGTAGGCAAGCATTTGGGGCTGGATGTCGGCAAGCACCAGCTGCCCCTGCGGCAAGGCTTGGGCAAGCGCAGGGCTAAAATAACCTGCGCCGCAGCCCACTTCCAACACACGATGTTGTGGCGACAAATGCAGCCGCTCTACTACTTGGCGCGGCGACAGGGCGAGATTGCGCAGCGGGATAAGCAGGGTGAAAGCGAGTTGGTGCGGGAAGACCGTGCCTTTTTGGGTTAAGCATTGCCAGATGGTTTTGAGGGTGGTGAACATGGTTGTTTGGGGTAAGGGTTGCGATGGCGTGGAGCAGCGTTTCAGGCTGCCCAATGCGGTTCGGGCTGCGGGTTATGTGGCACAAAGCGCACAACCAGCCCCCAGCTTTGCAGTTGGGCAAATTCGTCTTGCACATCCGCCCAATAGCCTGCGCACCACCATATCGGCGGTTTTTTAACGGCGTTGAGTGCTTGCGCGCGCGTAAGCTGGTGTTGGCGCATCAGTTTGGGGGCGAGTTTCATGCGTTGGTTGCCTGTGGCAGTAATCAAAACATCGCCGATGATGCCGTTTTTGCCTTGATAACGGCGAGCGTCGTGGGAAGGATTAGAGAACATAGCGGCAGCCTGAAAACAAGTTTACGCGTACAATTATACCCACTTTACACCCCACCCCACCCACCATGCCCCAAGTCTCTTTTCAGGCTGCCACAGCCGCCGACGATGCTGATTTGCGCCAACTGTTGCGCGATAACCCCATGCAGCAAGGCGGGTTCACGCTGTCTTTTCGCCGCGAACCTGCTTATTTTGATGCGTGCAGCGTGCTGGGGCAAAGCGCGGAAGTGTTTATCGGGCGCGACCGCCAAACAAGCGCGTTGGCAGGCGTGGGCGCGCGTTATCGTTTTCCTGCCTATCTGAATGGTCAAACGCAAGATATTGTTTACCTTGCCGATTTGCGCGTGGCAAACCGCTATCGCAACAGCATCCACCTGCGCCGCGCCTATCAATTTCTGCGCCAACGCCATGCCGAAGCGCCTGCCGCCGTTTACACCAGCATGATTTTGCAAGACAACCGCGCCGCATTGGACACCATCGCCGCCCAGCGCGCAGGTCTGCCGCCCTATCATCATCAAGGCATCATCCACACACCGCTGATTTTATTGGGCTGGCAAAAGCCCATCATCGCCGCCGCTTGCAGCATCCGCCGCGCCAGCCTTGCCGATTGGTCTGCTCTTGTGGCGTTTTTAAACCGCGAAAACGCCCGTTACCAATTCGCCCCTGTTTACCACGAAAGCGATTTGCACAACGGGCGACTGCGCGGCTTGCAGCCTGAAAACATCTTAATCGCCGAAGCAAACGGTGAAATCGTTGGCACGCTTGCCATCTGGCAACAAAGCGCGTTTCGCCAAATTCATGTGGATGCCTACCACGGCGCATGGCGCTTGATTCGCCCTGTTTTCAATGCCCTAACCCGCTTCACCCCGCTTGCCGCGCTGCCTGATGCTGGCGCAACGTTAAAATACGCCTATCTCTCGCTGATTGCCGTGCAACACGACGATTTAGCCATATTCCGCGCCCTGTTGCGCCAAGCCTACCGCGCCAGCCACGGCACAGGGCTGCATTACCTAATCGCCGCCTTGCACGAGCGCCATCCCTTGCGCGCTGCGCTCGCCGATTACGCCAGCATCCCCAGCGGTGGGCATTTGTTTAGCGTGCAATTTGAGCGCGAACCTTATCCGCTGGATGATCGCCTGCCGTATATTGATGCGGCGACGATATAAAGCCCGATGGCTATTTGTTGATGCAGCCTGAAAAACGGTTTTCAGCCGTTCGCAAATAAATCCACACCGCAATGCCGTTTCTTTCTTATGCAGCCTGAAACGCCATCCAAGCCCATCACCACTGCCCACAAGGAACCCCCATGCCCCCCACGCGCCTGAACATCGCCCTGCTGATTGCCGCCAGCCTTGCTAACCTCCTCGCGCTCTATACCGCCGCACACGCCGCATGGTATTTCGCCCTGCCCGCCGCGCTGCTGTTTTCGTTGAGCAACAACACGATTTTTGCCCTGCTGCACGAATGCGTGCACGGCATTTTCGCGCGCAACCCCACCTTAAACCGCTGGGCAGGGCGCTACGCTGCCGCATGGTTTCCCACTGGCTACGCGCTGCAAAAAACCTTCCATCTGGTGCACCACCGCTACAACCGCAGCCCATCCGAACAATTTGACATCATCCATCCGCAAGACATCCGCTGGCTCAAATACGCCCAATGGTATGCCATCTATACAGGCGTTTATTGGTTCACCGTTGTGCTGGGCGCAATCCTTTTCGCGCTCACCCCGCGCATCGTTGGCAACGCCGTGCGCCAAGCATTCGGCAAACAAGGCGGCGAGCAAACAGGCGCAGAAAGCTACATCGGCGCGCTCAACGCCCTGCCGTTTTCCGCCAAAATGGAAGTGTGGGGCGCATTATTGTTTCAGGCTGCCTTATTCGCGCTGCTGGATTTGAACTGGGGCGGATGGCTGCTGTGCTACGCCGTGTTTGGCTGGCAATGGAGCAACCTGCAATACACCGACCACGCCTTCTCGCCGCTAGACGCGCACAACGGCGCATGGAATCTCATCGTACCCAAGCCCATCCGCCTGTTTTTCTTGAACTACCACTACCACCTTGCCCACCACCAACATCCGCAAGTGCCGTGGACACAGCTGCCGCAATACGCCCAACGCGGCGCACATTTTTGGACAATCTGGCGATATTGCATTACAGGCCCGAAGCCGCACGACAAACTGCCGCAGATTCCTACCTATCCCATCCAGCCGCATCATCGGCAGCCTGAAAACAATAAGGCTTGAAAACGAAGGCAGCCTGAAAAAGAGTTTGACTGTTTTCAGGCTACCTAATGGATGGAGTGTCGGCGGCTCGCCGACATCTTGGCAACCGCAGCGCAGCAACCCATGTTTACATCAACCGCCCTATGGCAACGAGTCGTCGCCGCTCCAACCCAAAACCCAACCTACCCCCCTTTCAGCCCACCCCAACACCCCATGACCCCCAACCGCCTCCTAGCCCTTCTCACCCTTATCATCACCCTAACCTTCCACCTCTGGCAAAACCACTTCGCCGCGCACGGCGGCAGCATCGCCCTGCCCAAAACCATCTGGCTCGGGCTCACCCTCTATTGCTGGCTGCTGCAACCGCCGCTCATCATCCGCCGCAGCCCAAACCCCCGCGCCCAAACCATCTGGCGGCTATTCTGGACAATCATGCTCATCCGCGCCAGCGCCGAACTCTGGCTACTCTACGGCGCGCACCAATGGAAATACAGCTACGGCATCGCCCACGATCTCCTATCCGCCGCCCTGCTCTACATCGGCGCGCGCCACGCCCAAAGGCAGCCTTGCCCCTTTGCCCAAATCTCTGATTTGGGTATAAAGGGGTATACCGCAGCGCAACGCGCAAGGTTGAACACAACTTCCAACCGCCCCACGCCCGAAATCCAACACATGAACATCATCGCCACCATGTTCCTGTGCGAAGCCCTGTTTGCCTACTACATCTCCCACTTCAACGCCAACCAACCCCACGCCCAACTCTGGTTCATCAACTGGCAAAGCGAACACCTACCCAATCTCATTTTCACCCTCGCCTGCGAAGCCATCCTGCTAAAATGGCTTTACCGCATAGACCAATGGCTCAACCAACATGACTAACCTCCTAACCACCCACACCCAAACCCCACAAACCCTAAGCGAAGCCCAAATCTCCCAACTCTACGCCCTATACCAAACCTACTACGGCGGCACCACGCCCGAGCTATTTTGCCGCGACTTGCAAGAAAAAGACCAAATTCTTATCTTGCAAGACAACCAAACCCCCATCGGCTTCACCACGCTCAAAATCATCCACAGCCAGCATCAAAACCAACCCATCCGCGCCATATTCTCAGGCGACACCATCATCCACCACCAATACTGGGGCAGCCAAACCCTGCCGCTCGCATGGTGCGAACTGGTTGGCAAAATCCAAGCCCAAGAGCCATACATCCCGCTTTACTGGCTGCTCATCGTCAAAGGCGAGCGCACCTACCGCTATCTCAACGTGTTCAGCAAGCAATACTACCCCAACCGCAAAACCCCCACCCCGCCCGCAATCCAAAGCCTGATAAACCAACTCGCCAGCGAACGCTTTGGCGCGCATTACCTGCCCGAGCGCGGCATCGTCCACTATCCCCAATCGCAAGGGCATCTCAAAGCCCAATGGCACAACAACACCAGCAGACGCAACCCCGAAGCCCAATTCTTCGCCGAAAAAAATCCCCACTACCAACAAGGCGACGAACTCGTCTGCATAACCCTGCTTGCCGCCGAAAACCTAAAATCCTTCGCCCTACGCGGCTTTCTTGCAGGGCAGGCGGCGCAACAACAGGCAGCCTGAAAATAGTTTTAGCCCTTTTCAGGCTGCCCTAAACCATCAAAGGCAGCCTGAAACTCAACCCAATGGAGCGTCGGCGGCTCGCCGACATATTGCCAATCAACTATTGAACGACAAGCCCTCACCACTCCATTTCAGCTTTCAGGCTGCCTAACTCAGCCCGCCTAATAACACCAAAGGCAGCCTGAAAGTGCCGTTTGTCGCCCAAAAAATAGAAGAAAACATCGCCCGCTTGCAAGAATTAGCGGTTCTAATCCGCGCCAAAAAGTAGCACAATTCGCCTGTTTTATCGCAATAAGGAAACCCTAATGACCCACACCGTCCGCCTAAAATTTGACGACATAGACAACACCACCCTGCAACGCCTATGCGGCGCGTTAGACGAAAACCTTGCCACGCTTGGCAAAACCCTTTCCGTGCAAACCAGCCGCCGCTTCGCCGATTTCACCTTTATCGGCGACAACGCCCACGCCGCTCGCCGCGCCCTGCTCGCGCTTGCCGAAACCGCGCAAAGCCGCGATTTAAGCGCCGAAGACATCCAACTCGCCGCCGTGGAAGCCAAAACCGCCGACGCGCAACACGTTGAATACAGCAACGACAACCACGCCTACCATTTCCACACCAAGCGCGGCAACATCGGCGGGCGCACCCCACGCCAAAACGGCTACATCCGCGCCCTGCTCAACCACGATGTCGTGTTCGGGCTAGGGCCTGCGGGCACGGGCAAAACCTATCTTGCCGTTGCCGCCGCCGTGGACGCGATGGAAAAACACCAAATCGAACGCATCGTGCTGGTGCGCCCCGCCGTGGAAGCGGGCGAAAAACTGGGCTTCTTGCCGGGCGATTTGGCACAAAAAGTAGACCCCTACCTGCGCCCGCTGTATGACGCGCTGTATGACCTGATGGGTTTTGACCGCGTAACCAAGCTGATGGAAAAAGGGCTGATTGAAATCGCCCCGCTCGCCTATATGCGCGGGCGCACGCTCAACGGCGCGTATGTGATTTTGGATGAAGCGCAAAACACCACGCCCGAGCAGATGAAAATGTTTTTAACCCGCATCGGCTTTGGCGCAAAAGCCGTGATTACGGGCGATTTAAGCCAAGTGGATTTGCCGCGCAACATCAAATCAGGCTTGCGCGATGCCAAAGAAAAACTACGCGACGTAGAAGGCTTGTATTTCCACACGTTTACCAGCGAAGACGTGGTGCGCCATCCCTTGGTGCAAAAAATCGTAGAAGCGTATGACGCGGCGGAAACCGCGCATCTAGAATTAAGCCTAAAAGACTAGCTCAGGCAGCCTGAAAATAGCTTAACCCCATTTTCAGGCTGCCTTTAAGCCATCCCAATCGCCCAAAGGCAGCCTGAAAACACTCTTCGCAACCACAAAAAAGGACACGCTATGAAACTCATCATCGCCGCCCCCGCCAACGGCACCGAACTCAAAAACGCCCTGCACGCCCAGCTTGCCGCCGATTCGCGCATCAGCGAGCTGCGCGATATGTCCAGCGATGCCAGCTATCCGCAAATCTCGTTTGCCGTTGCCCAAGCCATCGCCGCAGGCGAAGCCGACCGCGCCATCCTGATTTGCGGCACAGGCATTGGCACCGCTATCGCCGCCAACAAAGTCGCAGGCATCCGCGCCGCCAGCGCCCACGATTTAACCAGCGTGCGCGGCGCAGTAGAAAACTACAACGCGCAAATCTTGTGCATGGGGCAAAACATCATCGCCGCCCCCGCCGCATGGGCATTGGTGGACATCTGGCTCAATCTACGCCACAACCCACAAAGCTCCTACGCCCCCAAAGTGCACGAAATCAGCGCGTTTGAACAATCCTAACCTTGCACGCAAAAATGTTTTCAGGCTGCCTACACATGATAGGCAGCCTGAAACCTACTCATTCCTATCCACCGCAAACCCCATCGCCCGCACCGCATCCCAATCAAAAAAATGCCCAGGATCAGTCTTGCGGCTTGGCGCAATATCCTGATGCCCCGTAATCGCCTCAATCGGATAACGCGCCGCAATCGCAGGCAACAAACGCGCCAGCGCCGCATATTGCTCCGCCGTAAACGGCTCAAAGTCGCAGCCCTCCAATTCAATACCAATCGAAAACGCATTGCATTTCTCCCGCCCACGAAACGCCGACACCCCCGCGTGATACGCCATCTCATTGCACGACACAAACTGCACCACCGCCCCCGTTCGCGCCACAAAAAAATGGCTGGACACCCGCAAATCCGTCAGCAACGAAAAAAACGGATGCTCGGCAGCCTGAATTTGATTGGTAAACAGCTTTTGCACCACGCCCGTGCCATATTCAAACGGCGGCAACGAAATATTGTGCAACACCACCAAGCGCACCGCCTCGCCATCAGGGCGCGCACAACAATTAGGCGACTGCATCTGCTGCGCGCCTTGCCAACGCCCGTTGTACCAATCATCCCATTCAACACAATCCATCATCCAATCCCGTAAACAAAAAACAAATTATAACAGCCAGCCACCCAAGCCCGACCGCACAAAATCCATGTAAAACATCCCCACAAATATGCACGCATATTGCTTGCAAAATAACCACCCCATTCAAAAAAACAAATATTTCAGCAGCAAACCCTTGCCTAACCTTGTTTCCCACAAGGCTTTCTGTAATAATTTGCAAACTTTTGATAAGGCAAAATGCCGCATATTGACAATATGCCGCCTCAAGCACCCCACCAATCCATCAAACCCAGCTAGCAGTATTTGAGTTTTGGATTAGCATCATTCTGTTTATTTAGCCTGCTGTTTTCAGCAGCCTGAAAATACGTTTCTAAAAAGGAAAATCCATGAGCGACAACACTACGCCCCAAACCGGTTTGCCCGTTGTTGGTTTACGTCGGTATCAAGGGATGATTATCTCCATTGGTTTCTTTGTTGTATTGCTGGCCATTTTGCTGATTTATGCAAACAGCATTTCTAGCGAAATTGAGGAAGACTCTATTCAAAGTTTCGTAACCAGTGAGATGTCAAACTCGTATAGCGAGTTGATAGAAAATATCCAGCTGCTTAAACTCAACACCCACCAAGACCCGCAAAGCCCCTTGGTGCAAGGTGCATTAAAACGTACCAAAGAGGCGAAAGACACATTTGCGCGCTCGCTCAGAGCCACAGCAGTAGGCGGTGATTATGTAACCGCCGATGGCACACACTACAATGTGGATGCCTCAAACAAAGGTGTAAGAAAACATTTGATGGAAGAAATGGTTAAAAAATGGAAAGACATCCAAGTTCCATTAAATGCCTATCTCAAAAACGCCAACGACCCTGAAATCAGTAGCACATTATTGGATTCTGCGGCTTTGAGTCTTCAAAATAACAATGCCCGATTTTCTGAAATCACCAACTACTTGCAGGCGTATAGACGCGATAAATTAGCGGAACGCTCCAACCAATTAAGACGCGTAGAGATTTTTGGCATTGTGGGTGCAGTTTTGTATCTTGCCTTATTCTTGTTCTACTTCATCCGCAAACTGCTCACCGCCGATAAATTGGCGGATGACGCGCGCAAGGAAACCACCGAGATTATGGATACCGTAACCACGGGGCTATTCCTGCTGGATAGGGACTTAACCATTGGTTCGCAATACTCTAAACAACTGGAAAGCCTGATTGGTCAAAAAAACGTTGGCGGCAAAAACTTGCTGGATGTATTGAGCAACTTGATTAACGCAAACGACTTGAATACCACCAACGAATTTGTGGGACAACTCTATAACCCGCGCACCAAAGAACGATTGATTGCCTCTTTAAACCCGTTGGTGCGCCAAAAAGTAAAAATTGACGACAAAGAACGCTTCCTTGATTTCAACTTCCACCGCGTATATCACGGAAAAGACATTACCCGCGTATTGGTGAACGTGGAAGATGTAACCAACGCCGTATTGCTGGAAGAAAAAATGGAGCAAGAGCGCGAGCAAAACGATGTTCAATTGGAAATGTTGAGCAATATTTTGCAAGCAGATCGTAGTTTGCTAAACGACTTTATTGACAACACCAACCAGCACATTCAAAACATCAACAGCATATTGAAATCACAAAGCGACAACACCAGCTCGCTGCATGAAAAAGTGAACGCCATTTATCGCGAAGTGCACAGTATGAAAGGTGAATCTTCTGCGTTGAAATTGGGCGGTTTCACCACCATGGCAGAAAACTTTGAAGCAAGCCTGAACCGCCTGAAACAAATGCCCAAGCTATCAGGCGAAAACTTCCTAGGCTTGGCCGTGCAATTGGAAGAGTTGATTCGCTTGAATCACACCATTGAAGATTTGCTTGCCAAAATTGGCGGCAATGCGCCTGTTACCTTGCATGGCGCTGAGCAGCCTGCTGCGCCACAAACCCTCAGCGCACGCTATGCCAAATTTATTGCCGACATCGCCGCGCGCAACGACAAACAAGCCGCGTTCACATTCAGCGGCGTGGAAACCACGGGCAACAACAAAGTGGACGGCGTAGTAAACGAAGTTGCCATCCAACTCTTGCGCAACTCAGTGGTGCATGGCATTGAAACGCCCGAAGTACGCAACCAACGTGGCAAGTTGCCGATTGGACACGTTCACATGAGCCTGAAAGACCAAGGCGACAAATTCTTGCTGACTTTTGAAGACGACGGCAATGGCATTGACTACTCAGCCATCGCGCAAAAAGCCGTAGCTCTGGGCAAATACACCGCCGAAGAAGCCGCTAAGTTGGATAAACGTGCGCTGATTTCCCTGCTGTTTAGCCCAGGTTTCTCCACTGCCGAAAACAGCACCGAAGACGCAGGCAGAGGCGTGGGCTTGGATATTATTAAAGACCGCATCGTATCGCTGGGCGGAACGGTAAACGTGGCAAGCCGTCTGCATAGCTACACTCGCTTCAGCTTCACGCTGCCAAAATTAAGATAAGGATTTGATTTTATGTCTAAACGCATCATGATTGTTGATGACTCAAACGTTATTAGAAATCGTATTTCGCGCGGGTCTGGCTCTATGGATTTTGAAGTAGTCGCCTCCGCATCCAATGGCGAAGAAGCCATCGCACTCTATCGTCAATATCGCCCCGATGTAGTTACCATGGATTTAACCATGCCCAAAATGGATGGCTTGGAATGTATCTACCAAATCACCAGCATGGATGAAGACGCCAACATTCTCGTGGTTTCCGCCCTTTCTGACAAAGCAACAGGCATCAAAGCCTTGCAATTGGGCGCACGCGGCTTTCTTTACAAACCCTTTTCAGATGAAGAGTTGTTTCAAGCACTAAACGAGATGTTGGAAGATTAACCCTCCTTTTTCAGGCTGCCTCATTAAAGATGAGACAGTAAGGCAGCCTGAAAACCTATTTTTAAATCTAAGGAACTGATTATGAAAGAAGAAAAATTACAAGTCTTTTTGGATGGCGTGCAAAAATATTTTGCCCAAATGATTGCGGGCGAAGAATTGGTGGTTGGCACACCTTATTTGATTGAAAACAAAATCCCATCAGCAAAAGATTTCACAGGCGTAATCGCCATTTCTGGCAAAAACCAAGGCGTGGTGTATTTCACCGCACCCAAAGAATTGCTGGAACGCTTATTAGTATTGATTGGCGAAAAAGACACCAGCGAAGCCTTAATGGTGGACTTGGTGGGCGAAGTTGCCAACACCATTGCCGGCAATGCCCGCAGCGAATTTGGCGAAGAATTTGAAATTTCCGTGCCCATCGTATTGCGCGGTGCACCCGATGAAATCTTGCTCCCGCGCAAAGACCGCTCGTTTGTGATCCCCATCACTTGGCGCAACCGCAGCGCAGCAATTGTGATTAGCTTGCGCAAATAATCTTAGGCAGCCTGAAAACACGAAAGAAAAAAGATGAGAAAGACACATTTAATTCCCTTGATTGCCGCATTAGCCTTGTTTGGCTGCGGGCAATCCGAAGTGAAAAAAGTTGCTGAGCCCAAAGTGGCATCCGATGCGGCAGTCAACGACAATCGTCCTGTTTACAATGTTTACTTTGACATCAACGGGATTGCCCCGTTTGTGATGGCAGATGCGGATAACCGCCCTTCTGGCTTTGGTATTGACTTGGTTACCGCCATTGGCGACAAACAAGGCTTCCGTCCCAATTTTATTCCGCATGATTTCACAGGTATGCTGGAAGACTTGGGCAAAGGAGCGGATATGGCGGTATCGGCGATTTCTATTACGGATGAGCGTAGAGCCTTGGTGGATTTTACCAATTCGCACTTTGAAAGCTCACAGGCATTATTGGTACCCGAAGGCAGCACCATCACAACAGTCAACGATTTAAAAGGCAAAAAAGTTGCCATCGCAGAAGGCTCCGTGGGCGAAGATATGCTATCGCAGATACAAGCAGGCAACGGCTCTATTGTACGCAATCCCAGCGTATGGGCTGCGGTGCAGCAAGTAATGCGTAAAGAAGTGGATGCTGCATTTTCTGATGTCGCGCCGCTCACTTATTACGCCAATAACTACAAAGACCGAAAACTGCGCGTAATTATTGACCCATCATTGCCCAAAGATTATTACGCGTTGGCGGTTGCCAAGGGCAAGCCTGAATTGCTCAAAAAACTCAATGCAGGCATAGAGCAAGTGAAAGCAGATGGCACGTTTGATAAGATTTACCAAAAATGGTTCAAATCTTCTATGCCTGAGCAAGCGGCGGAAGCATCGGCTGCGGCTACGGCGGCGAAATAATCAAGCATTCACGTTTTACCCGCAATAAGACATTTCAGGCTGCCTTGGATTGTTCAGGCAGCCTGAAATATCTTATACCAACCATCTGGCAACGAGCCATCACCACGCCATAGCATAAGCTGAAATTCTCCCACCGCTTTGCCACCCACAACACCAAAGGCAGCCTGAAACCGCATCATCCGTTTCAGGCTGCCTTTATGGCGTATTGCGTGTGATGGGCAATGGCGCGAAAGCGGTTCGGCTCACGCCATTTCCACCCTACCCTATTCGCGCGTCCACGTTGTTTCGCCGCCTGCATCGCGCAACACCACGCCTTGCGCGGCAAGTTCATCGCGGATGCGGTCGGATTCCGCCCAGTTCTTGTCGGCGCGCGCTTGGTTGCGTTGGGCAATCAGCGCTTCAATCGCTTCTACCGTCAAGCCATCGGCAGGCGCGCCGCCTTGCAAGAATGCGCTCGGTTCGCGTTGCAGCAAACCCAGCACGCCTGCCAGCGCTTTCAGGCAGCCTGAAAGTTCGGCAGATTGGGTTTTGTTGATTTCTTTTGCCAATTCAAACAACACGGCAACAGCTTTGACCGTGTCAAAATCGTCGTCCATCGCGGCATAAAAGCGGCGGGTGTAGTCGTTGGCGTGTTCGCTTAATGCGAAGGCGGCAGGGGCGACATTGCCCAAGGCGTTATACAAGCTGGTGAGTGAGTGTTTGGCATCGTCCAAATGCGCGTCGGAATAATTGAGCGGGCTGCGGTAGTGCGCACGCAAAATAAAAAAGCGCACCACTTCGGCATCGTATTTTTTCAATACGTCGCGGATGGTGAAGAAATTGCCCAGCGATTTGGACATTTTTTCGTTGTCCACGCGGATAAAGCCGTTGTGCAGCCAGTATTTCACATGGCTATCAATCATTTTGTGCGCGGCGTGGGGCGCGTGTTCGCCGCTGATACCGTGGTGTGCGCCGCA
This sequence comes from uncultured Kingella sp., assembly GCA_963529665.1. Lineage (GTDB taxonomy): Bacteria > Pseudomonadota > Gammaproteobacteria > Burkholderiales > Neisseriaceae > Kingella_B. The sequence goes on along the minus strand of CAUSAG010000012.1, from coordinate 40,115 downwards.
GCTTTGGGCGATTTCGTTTTCGTGGTGGGGAAATTGCAGATCTGCGCCGCCGCCGTGGATGTCAAACGTGTCGCCAAACAGTTCGCCACCCATCGCGGAACATTCAATGTGCCAGCCCGGCCGCCCGTTGCCCCAAGGGCTTTGCCAATGCGGCTCTTCGGGCTTGGCGGCTTTCCACAGCACAAAATCCAGCGGGTCGCGCTTAAAGCCGTCCACTTCCACGCGCTCGCCTGCGCGCAAGTCGTCCAGCGATTTGCCCGATAGCTGCCCATAGGCGGGGAACTCGCGCACGGCGTAGTAAACATCGCCGTTGGCGGCGGCATAGGCTTTGCCGTTGGCAATCAGCTGCTCAATCATGGCAATCATTTGGGCGATGTGTTCGGTGGCTTTGGGTTCTACGTCGGGGCGTTGCACGCCCAGCGCGTCGGAATCTTCGTTCATGGCTTGGATGAAGCGCTCGGTGAGCTGCCCGATGGTTTCGCCGTTTTCATTGGCGCGGGCGATGATTTTGTCGTCAATATCGGTGATGTTGCGAACGTAGGTCAGCGGATAGCCGTGTTGGCGCAGCCAGCGGGCAATCATGTCAAACACCACCAGCACGCGGGCGTGCCCCAAGTGGCAGTAGTCATACACGGTCATGCCGCAAACATACATGCGCACGTTTTCGGGGTTGAGCGGGGTAAACGGTTCTTTTTGGCGGGTGAGTGTGTTGTAAACAATTAGGTTAGACATGATTGGTTCTCAATGTGAACAAAAGGGTAAAAAGGATAACAAGGGCAGCCTGAAAACGGATACGGCGTTTCAGGCTGCCTATGGGTGTTTGGTTATTTCTTCGCAGCGGTTTGCGGGGCGCAGGCGATGTTCAGCAAACTGGCAGCGGGGGTGTCGGGCAATGCGCTTTCATAGCGCGTTTGGCTGGCAGAATATTGATGCTTGGCAAGCGATGCGCCTTTGTCGTTAAAAAACTGCGCTTGCGTTACGCGAAAATGGCGCGAATCGCATTGAAACGACCATTGGCTGATGGCGTATTTATATTCAGGCGTGTTGCGGTAATTTTCTTTGCTCGGCTTGTGAACATATTTGCGATCGGTGAGCGTGGCGATGTTGTCCTGCCGTTTCAGGCTGCCTGTGTCGTAGGAAACATCAATATTGCCATCGTTGATTTTGCCGATTTCTTTCCAGCTGCCGATGGCTTTCATCGCGGGGTTTTTAGAACCGCCATCGCTCGCGCAAGCGGCAAGCAAAATCAGCATGGCAACGGCAAGAAAAGAATGTTTAAGCATGGTTTAAATCCTTTGAAATCGTTTTCAGGCTGCCGATTATTTGCAAACTGCTCCCAAAGGCAGCCTGAAAACAGCGCATTGTGCCATGATTGCCCAATAAACGCGAATGCAAGACGTTGTTTCGCCCCATATTTATCCATTCGCCAAGCCGTCGCCCATTTTAGCTTCGCAACTCCGCTTCGCTACGCAGGCTGCCTTGCGCGCGCCACCAAAGGCAGCCTGAAAACCTGTTTTTCAGCCTTTCAGCTCGCCGCCCAAATAAATCTTTCTCGCCCGCTTCACATTGCACAAAATCTCATAAGCCACCGTCCCCGCCGCAGCCGCCACTTCGTTCACGTTCACCACATCGCCAAACAATTCCACCTCGCTGCCCACGCCCATATTCGCCTGCTGCAAATCCACCGTTAGCATATCCATAGACACCCGCCCAATCAAACGGCTGCGCACACCATCAATCGCCACAGGCGTATCGCTCCCCGCGCGACGCGGATAACCATCCGCATAACCACACGCCACCACGCCCACCCGCGTAGAACGCTTGGTATAAAACGAAGCACCATAACCAATCGGCTCATGCGGCTGCAACACCCGTTCCGAAAACACTTGGCTTTTCAAGCGCATAACAGGTTTCAGGCTGCCTGAAAACGCCCCAAACGGATCTACCCCATACAGCGCCAACCCCGCCCGCCCCCAATCGCGCCGCGCCGCAGGATGCGCCATCACCGCCGCCGAATTCGCCAAACTCTCCGCGCCTTCCAGCCCTTCGCACGCCAAATCAAACGCTTCCAACTGCATCTGCGTGATTCCATCGTCCGCTTCATCCGCGCAGGCAAAATGCGACATTTTCACAATCTCCCCCACCTTATCGCTCTGACGCAACGCCGCAAACGCCGCCGCATAATTGTGCGGAAAAAAGCCCACGCGGTGCATACCACTATCCATTTTTAGCCACACCGTCGCAGGCTCGCGCCAATCAAACGCCAGCAAACTCTCCAACTGCGCCTGACAATGCACCACCGGCCACAAACGATACTCCTGCACCACCGCATAATCGGCAGCCTGAAACACCCCCTCCAACAACACAATCGGCTTAGTAACCCCCGCCTCGCGCAGCTCAATCGCCTCTTCCAAAAACGCCACCGCAAAGCCATCCGCCACATTATGCAACGCCCGCGCACACGGCACCGCACCATGCCCATAAGCATTCGCCTTCACCACCGCCAACAATTTCCCCCCATGCAACGATTTTAAAAACTTGTAATTATCACGCAAATGATTCAACCGAATTTCGCACACCAACGGACGCATAACCAAACCCCTTTCAGGCAGCCTGAAAACAATAAAACCCGCATTATACTGCCCCCCAACATCCAAAATAAACACTTGCCTAAACCCAAGAAAATCCACTAAAATGCGCGGTTTTCCATATTCACAACTTTCCCAAACAAGGAATCCCAAACATGGTAGTAATCCGTTTAGCCCGTGGTGGCTCAAAAAAACGTCCATTTTTCTACATCGTCGCCGCCGACAAACAAGCCCGCCGCGATGGTCGCTTTATTGAACGCGTAGGCTTCTACAACCCCGTTGCCAACGAAAAACAAGAACGCATCCGCATCCACGCCGACCGCCTGAACCACTGGGTTGCCAACGGCGCACAAGTGAGCGATGCCGTTGCCAAATTGGTAGCAGAACAAAAAGCCGTCGCCTAATTTCCACGCCATGGGCCACACGCAAAACTGGGTAGCAATGGGCTACATCAAAGGCGCATTCGGCATCAAAGGCTGGATAAAAGTCCAATCCAACACCGAATACACCGATAGCTTATTAGACTACCCACAATGGCGTTTAAGCAAAGGCGAAGAGCACATTATCGCCGAAGTAGAAAGCGGCAAAATTGCAGGCGACGAATTGCAAGTCAAACTCGCCCACATCAACGACCGCGATGCAGCCGCTCTCTTGCGCGGCTACACCATAGAAGTCTCTCGCAGCCAGTTTGAACCCACCGAAGATGGCGAATACTACTGGGCAGATTTAGTCGGCATGGCGGTGAAAAACCGCGATGGCATTCATCTAGGCGAAGTGGTTAATCTGATGGAAACAGGCGCGCACGACATTCTGATTGTGCGCGGCGAACACGGCGAAAAACTTATCCCATTTGTGGAACAATTTATTGACCACGTGGACAACGAAAATCGCCAAATCACTTGCGACTGGGGCTTGGATTACTGATGTTTATTCAAGCCATTACGCTTTTTCCCGAGATGTTTAGCAGCATCACCGAATACGGCGTAACAGGACGCGCATTCAAGCAAAATCTATGGCAATTTACTGTCATTAATCCCCGCCAATTTGCCGACAACAAACTCGGCTATATTGATGACCGCCCATTTGGCGGCGGGCCGGGTATGATTATGATGGCGCCGCCAATTCAGGCTGCCATTGATGTCGCCAAAGCGCAAAGCCCCACGCCTAATCATCGCGTGATCTATTTAAGCCCACAAGGCGCACCGCTTACGCACCAAAAGGTGCTTTCTTTATCCCAATACGACAGCTTGATTTTGTTGTGTGGGCGCTATGAAGGCATTGATGAGCGCGTGTTGATGCACAGCGTGGATGAAGAAATTTCCATTGGCGATTTTGTGGTTTCGGGGGGCGAATTGCCCGCCATGATGTTGATGGATGCTGTTTTGCGTTTTGTGCCCGATGTGTTGGGCGACATGGCTTCGGCAGAGCAAGATTCGTTTGCCAATGGTTTATTGGATTGCCCGCATTACACGCGCCCCACAGAATTTCAGGGCATGAGCGTTCCCGATGTATTAAAATCGGGCAATCATGCGCTGATAGCGGAATGGCGATTAGAACAATCGCTGCGCCGCACTTTAAAACGCCGTCCAGAGCTTTTGGATGCGCGTTGTTTACTCCCACAGGAAGCCCGTCTCTTGCAGAAAATCCGTTCGGAACAAGAGCAACAGGCATAATCCATATTATATTAAGGAAAAATCATGAATTTAATCCAACAATTAGAGCAAGAAGAAATTGCTCGTTTGAACAAACAAATCCCTGAGTTTGCACCAGGCGATACCGTTGTGGTGTCTGTGCGCGTGGTTGAGGGTAACCGCAGCCGTTTGCAAGCGTATGAAGGTGTGGTGATTGCGCGTCGCAACCGTGGCTTAAACAGCAACTTTATCGTTCGCAAAATTTCTAGCGGCGAAGGCGTTGAGCGTACGTTCCAATTGTATTCGCCCAATGTGGAAAAAATTGAAGTGAAACGTCGTGGTGATGTGCGCCGTGCGAAATTGTATTACTTGCGTGGCTTGACTGGTAAAGCAGCGCGTATTAAAGAAAAATTGCCTGCTCGTAAACAAGAAGCGTAATTTTTGGTTTGATGAAAAAGGACACCCTTTGGGGTTGTCCTTTTTTTGGTTTTCAGGCTGCCTTGTTGTTATTCGCTGTATGCGATGGCGTTGAGTTTTTTGAGCAGGGCTTCGGATTTGTCAGGGTCTTCGTTGCGCATCAGGCGTTGGATGTCGTTTTCTAGCTGTTCGCTGTGGCTGCGTAGGACTGCGTCTTTAATGGCAAGCAAATTGGCGATGTTCATGGAGAAGGTGCGCAGCCCTAGCCCGAGCAGTAGCCGTGTGAAGCTGGGGTCGCCTGCCATTTCGCCGCACAGCGACACGGGTTTGCCAAGACGATTGGCGGTGCGGATGATGTGTGCAAGCAGTTTGAGTACGGCAGGATGCGCGGGCTGGTAAAGATAGCTGACGCTGTCGTCGTTTCTGTCCACGGAAAGGGTGTATTGGATAAGGTCGTTGCTGCCGATGGAGATGAAGTCGGCGTGTTTGAGCAGGCTGGATACGGTGAGCGCGGCGGAGGGGATTTCTATCATGCAGCCGATTTCCGTCTCACCGTAGGCTTCGTTGCGTTCGGCGAGTTGTTTTTTGGCGGTGTCTAGGTGGATCAGGCTTTGTTTCAGCTCAGATAGGCTGGCAATCATGGGGAACATGATTTTGATTTTGCCGAAAACGGCGGCGCGAAGAATGGCGCGCAATTGGGTGCGAAACACGATGGGCTCGGCATGGCTCAAACGGATGCCAGTTAGCCCGAGCGCAGGGTTTAGGCTGGCGTTGGGGCTGCTGTTGCTGCCAAACCAGCGTGGATTTTTGTCCACGCCTAAATCAACGGTGCGGATGGTAAGCGGTTTGCCTTTGAGTTTTTTGATGATGTCGGCGTAGAACTGATATTGCTCGTCTTCGCTGGGCGGTGCATCGCGGTTGAGAAACAGGAATTCGCTGCGCAGCAAGCCCACGCCGTCGGCGCCAAATTGGTGCAGGGCTTTGATGTCTTCGCTGCTTTCTATATTGGCAAGCAGTTCAATTTCTTCGTTGTCTTGGGTTTGGGCGGCGGTTTTTTTGAGTTTGTTGAGCGCGCGTTGTTGGCTGCGGTAGCGGGCTTGTTGCTGGCGGTATTGGGCAAGGATGAGTTCATCGGGGGCGATAACAAGCGTGCCGCTGATGCCGTCCACAATCACCCATTCGTGTTCGCGGATAAGCCGCCGCGCTGCGCCCAGCCCAATCACAGATGGGATGTTGAGACTGCGACCGAGTATGGCGGTGTGGCTGGTGGGCCCGCCCATGTCGGTGGCAAAGCCTTCTATGCGCTGGTCTTTGAAGTGGATGGTGTCGGCGGCGGATAGGTCGTGGGCTATCAGGATGATGTCGTCCAGCAGCGTGCCTTCTAGGTTGAGTTCGGTGCTTTGCCCGATTAGGTTTTTTTGAATACGCTCCACCACTTGCAGCATATCTTGTTTACGCTGGCGCAGGTATTCGTCGTCGATTTCGTCAAATTGTTGGGCGAGCCGTTCGGTTTGGATTTTGAGTGCCCATTCGGCGTTGATATGTTGTTCTTCAATAATATCAATGGGTTCACGCGACAGGGTGGCATCGGTGAGCAGCATCAGGTGCAGCGAGATGAATGCGCCCAGCTCGGTGGGGGCGTTTTCGGGGATGTTGCTGCGGATTTGTTCCAGCTGCTTGCGGGTGATTTTGATGGCGGCTTCAAAGCGGGCGATTTCGGCGGGGATTTCGGCTTCGTCTAAGCCGTTTTGCGAGACTTCGGATGTGTTGCGGCGGATCAGGTGGGCGCGCCCGATGGCGATGCCGCTGCCTGCCGAATAGCCGTGGATAACCAGCATGCTTATTCTCCTTCACCAAAATAATCGTTGATGAGCGCGGCGAGCGCTTGGATGGCTTGCGCTTCGTCTGCGCCATTGGCTTCAATCTGGATTTCGCTGCCTTGGGCGGCGGCAAGCATCATTAAGCCCATGATGCTTTTGCCGTTGATGCGTTTTTCGCCTTTGCTCACCCAGATTTCGCTTTGGTATTGGACGGCGGTTTGAACGAATTTGCTGGATGCGCGAGCGTGCAAGCCAAGTTTGTTGATGATGGTGAGGGTTTGGGTTTGCATGGGGCTTCCTGTGTGAATGTGCGGGCGTGCGTTTCAGACTGCTTGGCTAATCAGGCAGCCTGAAAATGACTGGGACGGGTTTTCAGGCTGCCTTTGGATGCACTAAATGGCAGCCTGGAACGCGATTGCTGTTTTCAGGCTGCCTTAATGCAACCATTGGGCGTTTCGCTAAACGCGAGTATGCCGTTGATGCCTGCTTGTTTGACTGTTTCGGTGAAGCTGGCGAGGTCGGTGCTGCGCTCGTAATAGGCAAGCGCTTTGATGAGCATGGGGGCGTTGAGCCCTGTAATCATGCTGGTTTGCTGCGGAACGACTAGTTTTAATGCGGCGTTGCATGGGGTTGCGCCGAAGATGTCGGTGAGAATGAGCGTGCCGTGTGGGGCGTGGGTGCGCGCCAGATGCGCTTGGGCGTGTTGAATGATGCTGGCGTGGTCGTCGTAGGGCTGGACGTGCAGTTGGTGGATGTGGTCAAAATGGCTGTTGGGCAGGATGTGTTGCGCGAGGGCGGTGTAGGCACTGCCGAGTGTTTCGTGGGCGATGATAAGCAGGTTAATCATGGGATGTGGGGCTTTGTGGTTTGGGCGGCGATGGGCAGCCTGAAAAGGGTTTTTGTATGAATAAATGTTTGCTTGGCGAATGATAACAACGCTAAGCGGGCAAATTGTAATGCCTTTTCAGGCTGCCTGATGGCTTTGCGTATGAATTGTTTTCATGGCGGATGTGTATTTTTCGGATTTGTGTTTTTGTTGCGGCTTGGTTATAGTTTGTTTAGTTTTGTTAATATGGCTTTCAGGCTGCCTGATGATAAGGTTTTTCAGGCTGCCGAATCGTAATCAAGAGGAATACAAATGAATTTAAAACAACAAATCCAACAACGCCCAATGACGAGCTTTCAATGGCTGGTGGTGATTTTGGCGGTGGTGCTGAATATGCTGGATGGCTTTGATGTGCTGGCGGTGGCGTTTACCGCCAAAAGCATTAAAAGCGAGCTGGGCTTAACGGGTGGGCAGATTGGCTCGCTGATGAGCGCGGGCTTTATGGGGATGACGGTGGGTTCGCTGCTGCTTGGGCCGCTGGCGGATAAATTGGGGCGACGCCCTGTGTTGATGCTGTCGGTTTTGCTGTCGGCGGCGGGGATGCTGCTAACGGTGTGGTCGCATTCTATTGAATGGCTGGCGGTTTCGCGCTTGCTGACGGGCTTTGGCGTGGGCGGTATTTTGCCTTGCACCAATGTGTTGGTGAGCGAGTATGCCAACAAAAAATGGCATGGCTTGGCGATTGCGATTTATGCGTCGGGCTTTGGCATCGGCGCGATGGTGGGCGGGATGTCGGCGGTGATGCTGCAAACGCAGTATGGCTGGCGCTCGGTGTTTTTGGTGGGTGCGGTGCTAACGGCGATTGCGTTTGTGGCACTGGTGGCGCTGCTGCCTGAAAGCGTGGATTATTTGCTCAACCGCCGTCCTGCCAACGCCAAAGCGCGCTTGGATGCAATTGCGGCAAAAATGGGCTTGCACGGCGATTGGGCGTTTCCCGAGCAAAACCATCGCACGGGCGGCGTGTCGGTGTTGCGCTTGTTTCAGGCGGATTATTTGAAAACCACGTTGTTGATTTGGTTGGCGTTTATCACGGTTACCGCAGCGTATTACTTCATCAGCTCGTGGACACCTGCGCTGCTGGAAGAAGCGGGCATGAGCAAGGCGAAAAGCCAAACCGTGGGCATGGCGATTTCCATTGGCGGTGCGGCAGGCTCGCTGCTGTTTGGCTTTTTGGTGAGCCGCTGGGGCGCGCGCACGATGTTGATAGCGTTTGCAGGCTTGGCAGCGGCTGCGGTGTGTGCATTTGTGCCCGCCACGGCGAATTTGTCGCTGGCTTTGGTGCTAGCGGTGGTGTTGGGCGCGTTGTCCAATGGCTGCATCGCGGGCTTGTACACCATCAACCCTGCACTGTGGGAAGCGGATTTTCGCAGCACAGGCGTGGCGGTGGCGATTGGCGTGGGGCGCATTGGCTCAATGGTGTCGCCTATGTTGGTGGGGATGCTGCTGGATGCAGGTTGGCAAAAAAATCAATTGTATTTTGGCTCGGCGATTGTGTTGCTGCTGGCGATGGCAGCGGTGGCGGGGTTGAAGCAACGAGTGTAGTTGTGAACCATTAAATTAGGCAGCCTGAAAACGGTTTATGGCGTTTTCAGGCTGCCTATTTATTTGCAGAATGGTTATTCGGCGATACTTAAAGCCTTGCAAAATAAAGTTTACCGCCACTGTGTTACCAATACCCAAAAGGCAGCCTGAAAACGGGCGGAACGAGTTTCAGCGAAGCTAAAACAGATTCACCACATTTTCAGGCTGCCTCTCTCGTTCAAACTACCCCCCCTCCTGCGCCACCGCATTCATATCAGGCTGCGTAACCAAAAGTTCGTCCAGCTCGCCAATCGCGTCCCAATCCTTGTTTGGATAATCCAACGCATATAAGAAGTAGCGAATGCAATTAAGCCGCGCCCGTTTTTTGTCGTCCGATTTAATAATCACCCACGGCGAATTCTTATTATGCGTATGGAAAAACATCGCATTTTTCGCCTCCGTATAAGCATCCCAGCGGTCAAGCGATTGCACATCCACGGGCGATAATTTCCAATGCTTCAAAGGATCGGAATAGCGCGACACAAACCGCCGCAGCTGCTCCTCGCGCGACACCGAAAACCAAAATTTAAACAGATGCACGCCGCTATCAATCAGCATCCGCTCCAATTCAGGCGTTTGGCGCATAAACAACAAATATTCCTGCGGCGTGCAAAATCCCATCACCCGCTCCACCCCCGCGCGGTTGTACCAAGAGCGGTCAAAAAACACCATCTCGCCCGCAGTGGGCAAATTTTGAATATAACGCTGAAAATACCATTGCCCGCGTTCCACCTCCGTGGGTTTTTCCAACGCCACAATCCGCGCGCCACGCGGGTTCAAATGCTCCATAAAACGCTTAATCGTCCCGCCTTTGCCCGCCGCATCGCGCCCTTCAAACAAGCTCACAATCCGCTGCCCGCTGTCTTTCACCCAGCTTTGCACTTTCAGCAGCTCAATCTGCAATTTCTCCTTTTCCGCCTCATACACCCGACGGCTCATCCGCTCATCATAAGGATAATCCGCAGGCAACGGCGCACGGTCGTTATCCTCTTGCGACACCGCCCCGCGATATTTCATTACTGCCTCTTCAAACACCTTCAAACTATCCTTTTTGTCCCCCAAATCCACTTGCTCAAACGGCTGCAATTGATGACTAACAGGCATAACGAAACTCCTTACAAAAATGGTTAAAAAAAAGAAACTACAACTTACTACAAACCCATTTTAACGAAAACTAACAAAACAAGTTACCCCCAAGCCCAAAAAAATTTGCGCCAGCGCAAAAATGCCGCAAAAAATCATCCAAACAACCAATAACGCAACATAACACCCCAAAGGCAGCCTGAAAACCTTGCCAAACGCCAGCAATAATCCGTATCGCGCAGCAAAATTGCCAAACCGCTTTTTGCCATTCTCGCGCGTTGCGCCGCGCACCACGCCACACAACCCCATGCGCTTTGCAAGACACGCCAATAGGCAGCCTGAAAATCCACTTTGGCATATTGTTGCCACGTTATCCATTTTCAGGCTGCCTGTTGCGCATAAATATAATAAGCATAAACGCAAGCCAGCGCACAGCCAGCCCAACAATGCCAGCCATCCAATCAACCCATTCGCGCACCATTTTCAGGCTACCTTAAAGAGTAAAGAAACGTTAAATCTGGCATTTCTGCACTCCGCTTGCTTTAAACCCATCTTACCCATCCCCAAATGGGCAGCCTAAATGTGATAGAATCCGCCCCATTTGCCGCAAATCTAGCGTACCCAAACGCACAAAGGAAACCCATCAATGCTAACCAAAATCGCCAAAAAAATCTTCGGCAGCCGCAACGACCGCCTGCTCAAACATTACCGAAAAATCGTCTCCAAAATCAACAGCCTGGAAGACCAAACCAAAGCACTCAGCGACGAACAACTGCAAGCCAAAACCGCAGAATTCAAACAACGCCTCGCCAACGGCGAAACCCTAGACGACATTCTCCCTGAAGCATTCGCCGTTTGCCGCGAAGCTTCATCGCGCATCTTGGGTATGCGCCATTTTGATGTCCAACTCATCGGCGGCATGGTGCTTCACGACGGCAAAATCGCCGAAATGCGCACAGGCGAAGGCAAAACCCTTGTTGGTACGCTGCCCGTTTACCTCAACGCCCTGTCAGGCAAAGGCGCGCACGTTGTAACCGTGAACGACTACCTCGCCGAGCGCGACGCAGGCATCATGCGCCCGCTTTATAACTTCCTTGGGCTAAGCGTTGGCGTTATTTTGAGCAACATGGATTCATTCCACCGCCAACAAGCCTACGGCAGCGACATCACCTATGGCACCAACAACGAATTCGGCTTTGACTACCTGCGCGACAACATGGTGGACGACATCTACAATAAAGTGCAACGCGAGCTCAATTTCGCCGTAGTGGACGAAGTGGACAGCATCCTGATCGACGAAGCGCGCACGCCGCTCATCATTTCAGGGCAAGCCGATGACAACATTGAGCTGTACCAAATCATGAACCAAGTGCCCGCCCATCTCACGCCGCAGGAAAAAGAAGACAGCCCCGAAGGCGACTACTGGGTGGACGAAAAAAACATGCAAGTTGTGCTTTCCGAGCAAGGGCATGAACACGCCGAGCAAATTCTCACCCAATTGGGCTTGCTGCAAGAAAACGAATCGCTCTACGCCTCAAACAACATCATGCTGATGCATCACTTGATGGCGGCTCTGCGCGCCCACACCCTATTCCATCTTGACCAACACTATGTAGTGAAACCCAACGAAGAAGGGCAGCCTGAAATCGTGATTGTGGACGAACACACAGGCCGCCTGATGGACGGGCGACGCTGGTCAGACGGCTTGCACCAAGCGGTAGAAGCCAAAGAAGGCGTGGAAGTGCAAAAGGAAAACCAAACCCTTGCCAGCATCACTTTCCAAAACTACTTCCGCCTATACACCAAACTATCGGGCATGACTGGCACGGCAGACACCGAAGCCTACGAATTCCAATCCATCTACGGCTTGGAAACCGTCATCATCCCTACCAATAAGCCCATCCAACGCAAAGACTTCAACGACCAAATCTTCCGCACCGCCGAAGAAAAATACGAAGCCGTTATCAAAGACATCAAAGATTGCTACGAGCGTGGGCAGCCTGTGTTAGTCGGCACAACCACCATTGAAAACTCCGAACTGGTGTCGCATTTGCTTAAACGCGAAGGCTTGCCACACAACGTGTTGAACGCCAAAGAACACGAACGCGAAGCGCTGATTGTTGCTCAAGCAGGCAAACCGCGCATGATTACCGTCGCCACCAATATGGCAGGGCGTGGCACCGACATCGTACTTGGCGGTAATGTGCAACATCAAGCCGATGCCATCCGCGCCGATGAAACGCTTACCGATGAACAAAAACAAGCGCAAATTCAAGCCTTGGAAGATTCGTGGGAAGCCGAACACAAAGCCGTGGTGGAAGCAGGTGGGTTGCACATCATCGGCACAGAACGCCACGAAAGCCGCCGCATTGACAACCAATTGCGCGGACGCGCAGGGCGACAAGGCGACCCAGGGTCAAGCCGATTCTATCTATCGTTTGAAGACCCGCTATTACGCCTATTCGCGCTTGATCGCGCCGCCGCCATTCTCAATCGCCTTGCGCCTGAGCCTGGTGTGGCAATTGAAGCCAATATTTTGACGCGCCAAATTGAAAACGCCCAACGCAAAGTGGAAGGGCGCAACTTTGATATGCGTAAGCAAGTGTTGGAATACGACGATGTCGCCAACGACCAACGCCGCGTGCTATACCATCAACGCAACGAAATTTTGGGCAGCAAAGACATCAGCGAATTGGTGAAAGAATGGCGTGCCAACGTGATTGGCGGCATCGTAGATATGTATATGCCTGCCGACAGCATGGAAGAGCAATGGGACATTCCCGCCATGATGGCAAAATTGGCGGGTGAGTTTAATGTCCATGTGGACGTTTCAGGCTGGCTCAAAGAAGACAACACGCTAGAAAACGAAGACGTGAAAGAGCGCATTCTGGCGCAAGTGGATACCGAATACCAAGCCAAAAAAGATTTGGTGGGCGATGAAGTGTTCAACAATTTTGAGCGCAGCGTGGTGTTGCAAGTAGTGGACACGCAATGGCGCGAACACCTTGCGGCGATGGACTACCTGCGCCAAGGCATCGGCTTGCGTGGCTACGCGCAAAAAGATCCCAAGCAGGAATACAAACGCGAAGCCTTTACCATGTTCCAAAATTTGTGGTACAGCATTCAATACAACGCCACATCCATTTTGGTGAGCGCGCAAATTCAGCAGCATCAGCCCGAACCCGAAAGCATGATGCAGCCTGAAAATGCTGCGCCGCATACATGGTCAAACGTGGAAAATGGCGCATTTGACCCCGCCAATCCAACCGAAGAAGACAAACAATACTTCCCCGATGCGTTGGAAGCGCGTGGCATCACCACCCACCGCAACGACCCTTGCCCTTGCGGCAGCGGCTTAAAATACAAACAATGCCACGGACGATTGGTGTAAGCCAATCAAGCTGTTGATGGTTTTCAGGCTGCCTATATTGCTTGCGATCAGGCAGCCTGAAAATGGAATAAGCTCCCGAGATTTTCTTGGGAGCTTTATTTGTTTTGTACTTTGATAGATAGGGGAATTGTAGTCTGCTTGCATGACGAGCTTGAACTGGTTTTCAGGCTGCCTAAAATGATAGTCCACAAAAAACCACCCTTGATGGGTGGCTTTTTATTCTTGAATCATTTTTTATGGATTCGCAGATAATCCAATGTTTTCAACTCTGCAATCGCAGCCGCTAATGCCGCATACGCCTTGGCTTGCGCCTCGCTATCGTTAGATTGCTTCGCACTCGCCAAGCATTCTTGCGCTGCACGTTTTGCCTCTTCTGCGCGAGCCGTATCCAGCTCGGTGCTGCGAACAGCAATATCCGCCAACACCATCACTTTATCAGGCTGCACCTCCAATACGCCACCTGATACAGCCACCAACACTTCTTCGCTAGAATTGGGCACAGTTAAACGCAAAGCACCTGGACGAACTAAGCTCATAATTGGCTCATGTCGCGGATAAATGCCAAGCTCACCACTCACCGTTGGCACAACCACAAAACTGGCTTCGCCTGAGTAGATATGCTCTTCATTGCTGACTACTTCTACGCGCATGACACTCATGCCCATCTCCTAGTTTAAGGTTTTTGCTTTCTCAACGGCTTCTTCAATACCGCCTACCATGTAGAAGGCTTGCTCAGGCAAGTGGTCATATTCGCCGTTTAGAATGGCTTTAAAGCCCGCAATTGTGTCGCGTAAAGAAACGTATTTACCAGGAGAGCCTGTAAACACTTCGGCAACATGGAACGGCTGTGACAAGAAGCGTTGAATTTTACGCGCACGCGCCACAGTCAATTTATCCTCATCAGATAATTCGTCCATGCCCAAAATGGCAATAATATCGCGCAATTCTTTGTATTTTTGCAATGTTGCTTGCACACCGCGCGCCACATCATAATGCTCTTGTCCCAATACCATAGGATCAAGTTGGCGAGAAGTGGAATCCAACGGATCAACCGCAGGATAAATACCCAACGATGCAATATCACGGCTTAACACAACTGTTGCATCCAAGTGTGCAAATGTTGTAGCAGGCGATGGGTCAGTCAAGTCATCGGCTGGCACATACACGGCTTGAATAGAAGTGATTGAACCAGTTTGCGTAGAAGTAATACGCTCTTGCAAGCGTCCCATTTCCTCTGCCAAAGTAGGCTGATAACCCACCGCAGAAGGCATACGACCCAACAGCGCAGATACTTCCGTACCTGCAAGCGTGTAGCGATAAATGTTATCCACAAAGAACAAGACATCGCGACCTTTGCCGCTCTCATCTTTTTCATCACGGAAATGCTCCGCCATGGTGAGACCTGTCAAAGCGACGCGCAAACGGTTGCCTGGCGGTTCATTCATTTGACCATAAACCATCGCCACTTTATCTAACACGTTAGACTCTTTCATCTCGTGGTAGAAGTCATTACCTTCACGAGTGCGTTCACCCACGCCAGCAAATACAGATAAACCACTATGCGCTTTGGCGATGTTGTTAATCAATTCCATCATGTTTACGGTTTTGCCTACGCCCGCGCCACCGAACAAGCCCACTTTACCGCCTTTGGCAAAGGGGCAAAGCAAATCAATCACCTTGATGCCTGTTTCTAGCAATTCTGTTGCGCTGGATAGCTCATCAAATTTAGGCGCAAGTTGGTGAATGGCGCGCGTATGGGTAGCATCAATTGCACCTGCTTCATCTACGGGCTTTCCCAATACATCCACAATGCGCCCCAAAGTGGCAGTGCCCACGGGAACGGTAATCGGGGCACCAGTATTTTCTACTGCATAACCACGTTTCAAACCATCTGTTGCACCCATTGCAATGGTACGCACAACGCCATCACCCAGCTGTTGTTGCACTTCAAGCGTCAAATCAACATCAACCAGTTTCAGTGCATCATAGATATGGGGAATGGCATCGCGTGGAAATTCAACGTCCACCACAGCACCAATAATTTGTACGATTTTGCCTTGGCTCATCATCGCATCCTAACCTTGTTCGGGCATTTTCAGGCTGCCTTATACGGCTGCTGCACCTGCCACAATTTCTGACAATTCTGTAGTAATCGCTGCTTGGCGCGATTTGTTGTACACCAAGCGAAGCTCTTTAATGGCATTGGCTGCATTATCGGTAGCAGCTTTCATAGCCACCATCCGCGCAGCCTGTTCTGCCGCCATATTCTCGCTCAATGCCTCATAAACCACAGACTCTAAATAGCGTCTAACCAAATATTCCAACACAGCAACTGGGCTTGGCTCGTAATGATAATCCCAGTTTCGTTGCTGGTTATCATCTTCGTTAAACACCGCTTCGCCAATGGGCAACAAAATCTCCGAATGCGGCTCTTGTTTCATGGTGTTCACAAAATGCGAGCTGACCAAATGGATAACATCCAATTCATGTCGTTCATAACGCTGGAAAATTTCTGCTAATGCACCCAGCATGGTTTCCATTTTAGGCGTATCGCCCAAATTGGTTACGCTCGCAATCACATTCAAACCAATACGTTGGCAAGCCAACAAGCCCTTGCTGCCTAGGCACACAATTTCAACATCAATGCCTTGGTCTTGATATTCCTGAACCTGTGCAAAGAATTTTTTCAGAACGTTTGCATTTAAACCACCGCACAAACCTTTGTCTGTTGTAATCAGAATAAAACCAACACGTTGTTTAGTTTTATGCTCTTCCAACAGTTTGATGCCGTGATCCGCTTGCGTTTGCGCCAAGCGATTCATCACCAAGCGGACGGTATCCGCATAGGGACGTGCAAGGCGCATACGTTCTTGAGTCTTCCGCATTTTAGAGGTCGATACCATTTGCATCGCACGTGTGATTTTTTGCGTATTCTGCACACTGCGAATTTTGGTAAGAATCTCTTTCCCAACTGCCATTTTAAGACTCCCTCTTCACCTATTTTCAGGCTGCATAGCTATATGATGTTTTGAAAGTTTTCATTGCCCCTTCCAAAACTTGTTCGCTTTCATCAGACAATGCGCCCGATTCATTGATTGTGTTCAATGTGTCAGGATGTTGCGTGCGAACATAATTCAAAAACTCAGCCTCAAAAGCCAATGCTTTGTTGACAGGAACGTCTGAATACGAGCCGTTGTTGATTGCCCATAAAGTCAAAGCCATTTCAGCAGTGCTCAAAGTGTTGAATTGTTTTTGTTTCATCAATTCAGTAACCACTTCGCCGTGTTGCAATTGTTTGCGTGTAGCTTCATCCAAGTCAGAGGCAAATTGAGCAAACGCTGCCAATTCACGATATTGAGCCAATGCCAAACGAATACCACCACCCAGTTTTTTGATAACTTTGGTTTGTGCTGCGCCACCCACACGGGATACCGAAATACCGGCATTGATAGCAGGACGGATACCTGAGTTAAACAAGTCAGTTTCCAAGAAAATCTGGCCATCGGTAATGGAGATAACGTTAGTCGGTACAAATGCAGACACGTCGCCCGCTTGCGTTTCAATAATAGGCAAGGCAGTCAAAGAACCTGTTTTACCTTTTACTTCGCCATTGGTTAGCTTTTCAACCTCATCTGCATTGATACGCGCAGCGCGTTCCAGTAGGCGAGAGTGCAAATAGAACACATCGCCGGGATAGGCTTCGCGACCAGGCGGACGACGCAACAACAGGGAGATTTGACGATAAGCAACCGCCTGTTTAGACAAATCATCGTAAACAATCAAGGCATCTTCGCCACGGTCGCGGAAGTATTCACCCATCGTGCAGCCTGAATAAGGCGCAATGTATTGCAATGCTGCGGCTTCCGATGCCGTAGCTGCCACAACAATGGTATGGTCCATTGCGCCATGTTGTTCTAACTGGCGCACAACGTTAGCAACAGAAGATGCTTTTTGCCCCACCGCCACATAAATACAAATCACACCCGTATTTTTTTGGTTCACAATCGCATCTAGCGCAACGGCTGTCTTACCTGTTTGACGGTCGCCAATAATCAATTCACGCTGACCGCGACCAATCGGCACCATGGAGTCAATTGCTTTCAAACCCGTTTGCATAGGTTGATCAACAGATTTGCGCGCAATCACGCCCGGTGCAATTTTCTCAATCGGCGCAGTTAATGTTGCATTAATTGGACCTTTACCATCAATTGGCTGACCCAATGCGTTCACAACGCGACCAACCAACTCGCGACCAATTGGCACTTCCAAGATACGACCGGTGCATTTGACTTCGTCGCCTTCTTTGATATGCTCATATTCGCCCAGCACCACAGCACCAACCGAATCTCGCTCCAAGTTCATCGCCAAACCAAATGTATTACTGGGGAACTCCAACATTTCCCCTTGCATTACATCCGATAAACCATAAACACGCACGATACCGTCAGTAACCGAAATAACTGTACCACGCGTTTTTTCTTCGGCACGCGTGTTCAATTTTTCAATTTTAGCCTTCAGCAAATCGCTGATTTCAGCAGGATTAATCTGCATGAAATCCTCCTAATTTGTCAGAGTCGTATACAGATTTTGCAATTTACCCTGTATAGACAAATCTAATATTTTGTCGCCCACAACCACTTTCACCCCACCAATTAATTCTGGTTCGGTAACAAATGTGGCTTGCAAACCAACATGAAAATGCTGCTCCAAATCACTAATGATTTTGGCACGCTGACCTTCGCTCTTAACATCATAAGCAGTGTAAACAATCGCTTGTTTGGTATTGTTTTTTGCCAAAACAAGCGTTTTGTACTGTTCAAAAATTTCAGGCAGCACAGTCAATCGTTTTTCAACTGCAACCACATCAATAAAATTCTTAAACTCTGCGTTTTTCACTGCCTCGCAACCAGTTAACAATTTAATCAGTTGCAATGCTTTTTCAGAATCACTTAAATCAACTGAACCAATTAAGCTAGCTACTTTGGGTTGCTGAACCAGCCAAGCCAGCTGTTCTAACCCGCTTAACCACAATTCAAATTGCTCTTTTTCTTGAGCTAATTCAAACACAGCTTTTGCATAAGGACGAGCAACAGTTGCATACTCTATCATAAGGTTACAGCTCCTGTTTTAAGGCACCCAACATTTGAGCATGCTGTTTTTCATCCACTTCGCGACGCAAAATAGACTCAGCACCTTTTACAGCCAAAGCCGCCACCTGCTCACGCAATGCTTCGCGTGCGCGATTGATTTCTTGCTCAGCGTTTGCCTTTGCTTGCTGTGTGATATTTGCTGCTTCGGTTATGGCTTGCGCTTTGGCATCTTCCACAATTTGCGCAGCACGTTTTTCAGCGTTGGCTACGATTTCAGAAACTTGATTGCGACCTTCGGTTAAGAGTTCTGCAACTTTCTTTTCAGCCTGCTCAAAATCGCTTTTTCCGCGCTCGGCAGCAGCCAAGCCCTCGGCGATTTTATCAGCGCGTTCATCCAATGCTTTTGCAATAGGTGGCCACACAAATTTCATGGTAAACCAACATAAAAGCAAAAAGACTATGACTTCCGCAATTAAGGTTGCATTTAAATTCACTTTACCTGCCCTCTTGTAGGGGTTAATCAAACAAATCGGTCGCGTTTATTGTACAGCACCGAAAGGATTAACAAAGGCAAACAGCAAGGCAATCGCAACACCAATCAAGAATGCAGCATCAATCAAGCCTGCAATCAAGAACAATTTGGTTTGCAATGGACCAATCAATTCAGGCTGGCGCGCAGATGATTCCAAATATTTAGAACCTACCATAGCGATACCGATTGACGCGCCCAATGCGCCCAATGCAACGATTAAACCACATGCGATAGCAATTAAGCCCATAGTTACTACTCCTATTGATTAAACAACGAAAAGAAAAGATTAATGATGGTCGTGCGCTTGCCCGATATAAACAAACGCCAACGCCATAAAAATAAACGCCTGCAAAGTAATCACGAGAATATGGAAGATTGCCCACGCCAATCCCGCGATAATATGGAACACAAACAACACAGGATCAATCAAGCTAACGCTGCCAGTTGATGCCCACGCACCACCCAGCAAGGCAATCAGCAAGAATACCAACTCACCTGCATACATATTGCCAAACAGCCGCATACCATGCGAAACCGTTTTAGACAAAAATTCCATAATGTTTAACAGCAAATTGGCGGGCGCAAGCACAAGTTTTGCACCAAATGGCGCAGTAACCAATTCATGCCCCCAGCCGCGTAATGTTTTGATTTTGATGCTGTAATAAATACACATCAGCAAAACGCTAATAGCAATCGCCAAAGTAACGTTCAAATCTGCGGTGGGCACAACACGCAACAGCGCATGATGTTCGCCCGTCATGCCTTGGAATGCGCGTGGAAACATATCCACAGGCAGCATATCCATAGCATTCATCAAGAAAATCCACACAAATAACGTTAAACCAACAGGCGCAACGGCTTTGCGTGATTTTTCATCAGATATGATGCTTTTGCACATATCGTCCACAAATTCAAACAAAATCTCTACGGCAGCCTGAAAACGCCCTGGCACGCCAGATGTGGCGCGTTTTGCTGCACGATAAAGCAGAAAGCTACCCAACACACCCAAGACAATACTGAAAAATAGCGAATCTATATTGATGAACGAGAAATCAGCGATATTTTTCAGCCCTTGCCCTTCGGTTACATCAGATAAACTTGTCAAATTTTGTAAGTGGTGTTTGATGTAATCGGCAGGGGTTATAGATTCACTTGCCATAACGATGAACTTTCAAAAATAATAATAAAACCAAATGACTAACGCTCAACAAGCCGACAAAATAGGGCAAAAATTGTATTTCGCGATAGAGCGCGAATGATGCCACCATTAAAGCCAGCGCCAGTATTATTTTTAAACCTTCCGACAGAATAAATCCCAAGCCCGCCCATTCTAGCGAACGCGAAAAATTTAAAATTAGTACCGAAAAAAATGTGGGAACCAAGTAAGAAAACCCGCCCAGCCACAGGGATAAGGCAGCCTGAAAACCGCCAACGATGTAAGCAATAAAGCCAAGCGCAAGGGTTACAGCCAACTGAATGCCAACTATTTTGAACATACTTTTCCCATTGCGTTTCACAGCGGCGAAATGTAATCAAATCGCGAAGAAGTGTCAAGCTGAATTAACAAATCGTGTGCATGTGTAATGATGTGCATGTGTAATGATGGGTTTTCAGGCTGCATCTAAACAACAACAGAGGCAGCCTGAAAATGGATTGTGCCGATTATTTAGCGGCTGATGCAGCAGAAGCAGCAGAGGCTTCTTTCATGGCATTTTGCGCGGCGTTATCACCCCAAACGGCGGGGTATTTGTAACCAGCAAAACGTTGCGCTGCGTATTGTTTGAATTCGTCTGAATTATAGGCAGCGGTTACATCTTGCACCCATTTGCTGTCTTTATCAGCGGTGCGCACGGCAGACCAGTTCACATAAGCGAAGCTAGGCTCTTGGAACAAGGCTTCGGTTAAATTCATGCCACTTGAAACGGCGTAGTTGCCATTAACAATAGCAAAATCAACATCTTGACGACTGCGCGGCAAGTTCGCTGCTTCCATTTCTACTAATTTAATATTTTTAGTATTTTCCGCAATGTCAGCTTTGGATGCTTTGAGCGGGTCAATATTGTCTTTCAACTTAATCCAACCCAATTCGTTCAACATCACCAAAGCGCGGGCAAAGTTAGACGGATCATCAGGCACAGAAACAGTGCTGCCGTTTTTAACTTGGTCAATCGCCGTTAGCTTGCCTGAATACAAGCCCAAAGGCGCAGTCGGCACTTGGAACACTTCGGTTAAATCCAAATTGTGCTCGGCTTTAAAGCCATCCAAATAAGGCTTGTGCTGGAAAACGTTGATATCAATCGCGCCTTCGGCAAGTGCCTTGTTTGGCGTAACATAATCAGGGAATTCGGTGAGCGTAACTTTGTAGCCCTGTTTTTCCAGCATGGGTTTAATTTTATCGGTAACCATTGTGCCGAAATCGCCAGGCGTAGTGCCAAATTTGATTTCTCTTTTTTCTGCGGCAGGCGCGGCTGAGCCTGATGCGGATGAAGCAGGCGCAGAGTTGCCGCCTTGTCCGCAAGCCACCAAGGCAAAGGCGATTGCGCTGGCGAGTGTGAGTTTGCTTAATGTGGTCATGGTTTGTCTCCTAATGTGAGTAAATTATTTTCAGGCTGCCTTTGGGGTTTGAGGCAGCCTGAAAACGGTTGCAATGCTGCGCCAAACAAAACCAGCGCAGCGATAAAAACTAACTTGGGCAGCCTGAAAACTATTCTTCAATTTCCCAATCTTGTTCCGTGTATTCAACATGGTCGCCAAACGGTCGATCATTATGAGTACGCTCACGGTCAAACGTATTCAAAAACGCCATCAATTCCGCATTGCTAACAGGCTCGTGGCGCAAATCATCTACCGAAAAACCTTCAGCATAATGGCTTTCGTAAACAGGTTCGGCAGCCTGAAAAAGCTCCGCGCGCTGTTTTACAAACTTTTGCCAGCTCTCATCCAGCAGCTCTAACAACATCCCATGTTCTTGAATAAACGCAGATAGCTGCTCTTCGCTAGCTTCTGGCTGCCAACAGCGCAATCGTTTTAGCATCATGGTTAAGTTTTCCTAATAAAAAGGCGAAATAAAAAGGCGAAAACGTAAGAATACATAAAATCATGATAAAATTACAACAGCTAAACAGAACAAACGTGAAAATATTGCAGCTGCAAGGCGTTATCTGTTAAAGTGTATCAGTTTCCCTGCTATTAGCGGGGATGAATTTTTACTTAAAATTAAAATTAGAAGCAAGGAGTCGCTATGGATGATCCAATAATGCTCGGTATTATTGCCGTGGCAGTATTGGCGGTGCTTGGCATCGTTTTCTTGAAAGGCAAGCAAAAACCGCAAGCAGACAAGAAAGGCAGAAAATTAAGCAGCGCACGCAGCAGCCGCCACGCAGAGGTGGATGACGAAGACGACGATTCGGCAGAAACCACGGAACACGACAACATGGATTGGGACACTGTTGCCACAACCAATGTTGTGGACGACACCAAAGTTTCCGTGCAAGACGTGGACGCGCTTACCGAGTTCAATGTATACAAACAATTCGGTTATTTTGATAAAGCTGCGGAATCGCTTTCTGCCTACCTTGCTAAAACGCCTAAACGCGATCCAGAACTGGCTGGTGAACTTGTTGAACTATGGCTACAAGCCAAAAATGTTGATGCCGCCACCGAAGCCTTAACACAATATCAAGACACGCTTTCTGAAGAACAAATTACGCAATTTGTTAAAGAAGGCTTGGCGATTGACGAAAATCACCTAGGTTTGCGCGTATTGGCTGAAAACAAACTGGGCTGGAGCGTTAAGAAAACTGCCGAAGAGATTGGCGAAAAAACAGGTTTGGGCTTGGAAGAAGCCAAACCCGTTCAACCTGTTCGCAGCAAGAAAAAAGAAGCAGAAGCCGAGAAAAAACGACCACACAAACCTTTGGTTGCAGGGCGCGGCGTGATTTCAGGCGTAAGCACTGATGAAAAAGGTGCGGTATTGGCATTTATGGAACCCGAGCAAAGCGTAAAATTGTTGAAAAACGTTTTAAGCTACGATGCAGCGGTTAAATACATGAATAAAGCCATCCGCAAATCAGATAAACCTGCTTCTTTGTTGATTGATGCGTTATCGCTGGATTATCGCGCCAAAAATATCAACGGTTTCGCAGGGCATTTGTGGAATCTATATTACAGCTTAGGACAATATGGTCGCCAAGTGAAAGAACGCATGCTTGGCTGGGGTTATACATTAGGACAACACCCCGTGTTTGACCGCCTAGAAGCTGCACCCAATGAAGCTGCTTTGCGCGATTTGGGCATCCAACAAGGATGGATTGATGGAGGCAGCCTGAAAAAAGCGCGTTACCAAGCTCTTGTAAGCGAAAAAGCAGACGTCAATGCCGAACCAAGAACCGCTACTGAGCGCATCTTGAAAGAAGCAGAATCCTTGTTGATGTATGGTCAATTAGACAACTCAATGGAATTGCTGGAAAACGCCATTGTTGAGTATCCGCAAGAATCACAGCTTTATATCACCTTGTTTGACTTGTATGAACGCGCAGAAGAATGGACTCGCTTGGAAAATCTCTTGCAAGAATTGCGTCCAAAAGTTCAAACATTACCTGAGGAAGTAGTGTTGGCAATGAGCCAACTGCTACAACGATTTAGTAACGGCTCATTCGGACATTAATAAAATGAATCATGACTTACCCCACGTAAAAACGGTGAAGTTGTTGTTTGTAGCTATGGACGACCAGCAACAAGCCATGTTCAAGATGGCATTTAAAATGCACAACACAACCAATTACGAAGTAATCAGCGCAAATTCTGGCGAAAAACCTGAGCTGGTTATCGTAGATGGTGATGGTGCAAATGGCTTGGCAACTTGGCAAAAAGCGAAAAACGACTTTTCAGGCAGCGTTGTGGTGTTTTTCTCAAAATCACCACCTGCTGTAACGGCTCCCTATCTTCCCAAGCCCATTAAATTTGATTCGCTCTTTTTGAATCTACGCAACCTATTACAAGGCAATGGCATTTGGGTTGTTCGCCCCAATATAGCAAACACAGGAACAGCAGTGCCTGCGCACAACGCTAGTGCACAAGCAGTGCAACCTAATCGTTCAGCTTCGGCTAATCGTTCCAGCGAAGTAACCATTCCTCGCTTTGATCCTCGTGTTGGTATCTTGGGCTCATTCAGAGAAATTTTGGCGCATCAACGCAATACCGCTATTTTGGTTGATGAAAAGCCTATTTTGGCGATATTCCCTTCTACGCAGCGCGTGTGGATTGCCGTTCCTCCTGAGCAACTGCGCGATTTATGCCGCCAAGAGCGCCCCAATATCAAACTCAAAAACATCCCAGATGAAAACAACATCCAAGACCGCGCCAATGCAACGGTTACATCTACCATGTGGCAAGTAGCATTATGGACAGCGAACGGACGTCTGGTGCATCCAATCAATCCCAATACTGTTTTCAAATTAAAAAGCTGGCCAAACTTAACGCGTCTAACGCCTTTGCCAGAAGCCATGCGTTTATCAGCATTCTTAACCAAAACATCGGTTAGTTTAAATATGCTTTATAAATTGATGCCTTTGGATATGGCGGATATTTTGAACTATATCGCCGCAACGTATCTGACAGATTATTTGGAAATTACGCAACAAGTGAATGAAGCACCAAGTGCACAATCTGCCACTCGTGCAACTGTGAACACATCTGCAACACCACGTCCAGAACAAATACGTGCTGCGCGCGCAAACGAAGCACATACACAGCAAAAAACAGGCGGTCTATTGAGCCGTCTCATGAAAAAATTGCTGAATAAATAATGAATGAGGGATTACTATGCTGATAGAAAATAAAATCATCTTTACAGGCCCCGTAGGCGTTGGCAAAACAACCGCCATCGCTGCCTTATCCGATGAACCACCCATCCAAACAGATGCTAGCGCATCCGATATGACAGCCGTACGCAAAGGCTATACTACTGTTGCCATGGACTATGGTTTAATTCAATTAGATGAAAATACCAAAATCCATTTATACGGTACACCTGGGCAAGAACGATTTGACTTTATGTGGGACATTCTAAGCCAGGGTAGTATGGGCTTGATTTTGCTGCTGGATAATACCCGTGGTAACCCATTAAAAGATTTGAAATTCTTTCTAGATTCTTTTGCAGATTTGCTGAAAACCGCCCCCTTGGTGGTTGGTGTAACCAAAATGGATATTCGCGCCGTACCTGGTATTGATGTTTACCAAAAATACTTGGCACAAAATGGTTTCAATGTGCCTGTATTTGAAGTTGATGCGCGTAACGAAGAAGATGTAAAACAACTTGTTACGGCTATGCTTTTTCAAATTGACCCAGGTTTAGAGGTGTAACATGGAATCGACTCTTTCATTACAAACAAATTTATACCCACACATCACACCAGCTGGTGCATTCTATGCCATTGCCAATAAAAGTGTGAGTGCCAGCCGCACTTTGTTATCTAATATTTTAAAAGCAGATAGCCAACAGACGATTACGCAAGAAAAATTATTAGAATGGTCTGAAACCAGCGATCTTGAATCGGCACTAAATTTGCTTTATCGTTTGCAACGCCTTGAATTTTTGTATGGTAGCGACACACCAGAAGAAAAATTTGAGCTTCAAGATGATACTTTGGCAAACTTGTTGCCTCACTTATCAGATAGCCAGAAAGCATTGTTGATTGACCACGATGGCTTTTATTTTGCAAACTCTGGTTTTAACCATGAAGCGGCAGAAGAAGTTGCTATTTTAGCCAGCGAAGCCATCCGCCTATCTGAGCGTCATGCGCTTTTGATTAAAAACAATCTCAATATTTATCAAAACGCGTGGGGTTTATGCGATCCAACAGGGCAAAGTGAATTAACATTCTTCCCCATTTATATCAACGATACCAAATATATTTTGGTAACAGGTGGCACACCACAACTGCATAAAGAAGCCTTTGTAACTTTGGTGCGCGCACTTTATAAAACGGTTGAAGCGGCTAATAATTTAGGCGTTGATTTTTAAAATTTGAATTGGACTAATATAAAATGCATGAACAACTTTTAACTTCCGTACTGAGCGACTTAAACAGTTCTTCCGTTGATATTACCGCATCTGCCGTTATTTCTACCGATGGTTTGCCTATCGCGCATCTCTTGCCAGCCAACATTGACCCCGACCGCGTTGGTGCTATGTCTGCTGCATTGTTG
Source organism: uncultured Kingella sp. (assembly GCA_963529665.1). Taxonomy (GTDB): domain Bacteria; phylum Pseudomonadota; class Gammaproteobacteria; order Burkholderiales; family Neisseriaceae; genus Kingella_B. Next base: position 13,887 of record CAUSAG010000012.1, on the reverse strand, counting down.
GCGTTGGGTAATCGCACCACGCAAGAATTGGCTTGCGGCGAATTGGAGCAAGTTATTGTTAAAGGCAAGCTGGGCTACACCTTGCTGATTCAGGCTGGTGGCACTAATGTGTTGTGCTTAACGGCCAAAGAAAGCGCGAAACTGGGCTTGATTCTGCTGGATGCGCGTCGTGCAGCGCGTGCAATTGTGGACATCACGAAATAATTAGGTTTGGCTTCTTTATTCGTTTGACAGCCTAGTTTTATTATGTTCTAATACATAGCTTACTTGGCCAGATAGCTCAGTCGGTAGAGCAACGGATTGAAAATCCGTGTGTCGGCAGTTCGATCCTGCCTCTGGCCACCAAATATTTAAGCCCAAACTTTTGTTTGGGCTTTTCGTTTATTCTTGAATGGAGTGTTTATGCGTTGGCAAAACAGAGAAGGCAGCAACAATATTGAAGACGCGCGCGGCAGCTCGGGCGGGGGCGGCATGGGCGGTGGTAAACCACTTGGTATTATTGGTTTCATTATTTTGCTGATTGGTGCTTATAACGGGGTGGATTTGAGCGGCTTGGTTGGCGGAGCAAACCAGCTTGGCAATACGCAGCAACAACAAACACAGCGTCCGCAATATTCTCAACAAGAGCAGCAGTTGTATAAACTGAGCGCAGTTGTATTGCGTGAAACGGAAAAAGTATGGGGTGCGTATTTCCAAAAGATGGGCAAAACGTATCAAGAGCCTGTGCTACGCATCTATTCTGGTTCTACGCAAACGGGCTGCGGCACGGGGCAAGCCAGCGTAGGTCCATTTTATTGCCCTGCGGATAACAAGTTATACATTGATTTATCGTTTTACAACACGATGAAAAATCAGCTTGGCGCGGAAGGCGACGCGGCGTTTGCTTATGTGATTGCGCATGAAGTGGGACATCATGTGCAAACCATGTTGGGCACGATTGGCAAGGTGCACAGTATGCAGCAGCAAGTGAGCAAAACAGAAGCCAATGCGTTGTCGGTGAAACTGGAATTGCAAGCGGATTGCTATGCAGGGGTGTGGGGGCATTACGCGCAAAAAGATGGTTTGTTTGAAGATGGGGATATTGAAGAAGCTTATGTTGCGGCGGAAGCGGTGGGCGATGATACTTTGCAAAAACGCGCGCAAGGCTACACTGTGCCGCATACTTACACGCATGGCACTTCTGCCGAGCGCAAAAAGTGGTTACAACGCGGTTTGCAAACGGGCGATATTAACCAATGCAATACGTTTGGTGTGTAGCATTGCCGCTAGCTATTTTGTTGTGCATCAAAGCAGCCTGAAAAAAGGCAGCCTGAAAACAAGAAAACCGCTTGGTATCAGCCCAAGCGGTTTTTTGTGTTTTGATTATTTCAAGTATTCGTGAACTTTTTCTTGATAGCCGCGCAACACATTGGCGGAATCAGCAAATTTTTGTTTTTCTTCGGCATCCAAAGGTTGTTCAATGATGCGAACAATGCCGCTGCTGCCAATTACCGCAGGCGTGCCGATGAACACATCTTGCTCGCCGTATTCGCCTTCCACCAATGCAGAAATCGGCAAAATGGCACGTTCGTTGCGCAAGATGGCGCGGGTGATGCGTGCCAAGCCCATGCCGATGCCGTAGTAGGTTGCGCCTTTGCCTTCGATGATTTTGTATGCCGCGCGCATTACATCGTAGCGGATTTGTTCCATGCGCTCTTTGCCATTGGGTTGCGCATCAAAATAGGCTTTGATGGATTGCCCTGCGATGGTGGCGGTGCTCCAAGCGGCGAGAATGCTGTCGCCGTGTTCGCCCACCATAAAGGCATTGATGCTTTGCGGCGCAACGTTAAACTCTTTGGACAATTCGTCGCACAAGCGTGCGGTGTCCAACACCGTGCCCGAACCGATAACGCGCTCTTTGGGGAAACCTGAGAATTTGTAAGTGGCATACGACAACACGTCCACGGGGTTCGCCGCCAGCAAGAACACGCCTTTAAAGCCTGATTTCACCACTTCGCCTACAATTTTATTGAACACGTTTAGGTTGTTATCAATCAGTTGCAAGCGCGTTTCGCCTGGTTTTTGTGGCACGCCTGCGCAAATGGTAACGATGTCGGCATCGGCGCAATCGGCATAAGTGCCTGCTTTCACGATGGTTGAAGTCGGACCGTTGAACACGCCGTGGCGCAAATCGTAGGCTTCGGCTTCCACGCGGCTTTGGTTAATGTCAATCAACACCAGTTCATCCACCGTGCCTTGGTTGAGCGCGGCATAGGCATAGCTCACGCCCACCGCACCAGTGCCAATCACCACTACTTTATTGCTGACTTTGTTTGCCATTTTATTACATCCTTAACGTTGTTGAGAAAATTTATCATGCGATTATGATACGCTTATCTTGCTGTTTCAAGCGCATTTTTTGTGATTTGCTTGTGCCACGTCAATCTTATTTGAAACATTGTTTCAATCCACATCCTGCTTTTTTCCGTTGCTTTTTTTCAGGCTGCCTTTTCTGACTGTATGTTATATTTCGTAAATTTCGTATCGCTGAAAACATCATGAACCGCCCTGCCCTATTTGCTTTATTGCTACTCACCGCTTGCCAAGCTAACTTACCCGAAACCTTCATCGCGCAAAATCTGCAACTCATTATCTACCACGATAGCTTGGGCAATCGCACCTTGCCCATCGCCCGCCGCGCAGGCGAAAAACGCCAAACCGCTTGGCGCAACTGGCTGGCGGCGCATCGCAGCCAATGGCAAAACAGCCATGCAACGGTTTCAGGCAGCACGCATTGGTGCGCGCAATGGCTGGAAAACGGCGCAGAGCAGCGCATCTGCAAGCGGCACAACGCCAATCAGCCCGCGCTGGTTTGGTTTGGCAACGGCGTGTTGCATGATGCGGATGCGATTGACGCGGCGGATAGAATTTGGGCGGGGCGGTTAGCGACTGAACCGCAGTAGGCAGCCTGAAACGACGTTTAACCCCATCTGCCGCTGCTGGCTTGGGCGCGATGATGTGGCGTTGCCCTTGGCGCAGTAAACCTATTTTCAGGCTGCCTGACGCCTGAAACCACCACCCCGCCTTTCAGGCTGCCTATTATGCACGGATAAAACCATGTTCCCCAAAATCTTATTTACTCTCGCTTTACTCGCTATGCCCATTGCCCACGCCTGCGTCATTACGCCCCACAACATCGCGGGCATCCAGCTTGGGCAAACGTTGGCGCAAGTTAAACACGCCCATCCGCAAGCCAAAATTAACAGCGAAGCCGATGCCGAAGTGGGCGACATTACCCTGATTACCTTGCCCAACAACATTGAAATTTTTGCCCTGCTGGACGACAACACAAGCCAAATCACATGGCTGGAAACGCCATCACCCGCCTGCCATACTGCCAACGGCATCCACCCCCGCATGACATTACACGATGTCGAAAAAACGCTGGGCAACGTGCGCGATATTGAGATGAGCGAAGTGGAAATGCGCCAATTTGCCCGTTTTGCCCAACAACCCAAATGGCTCAATATTCGCGTGTACGGCGGCGATTTTGGCAACATCCCATCCGCCCATTTCAGGCTGCCTTTACACACGCAAAAATACCGCCACGATGCACGGATAATCAGCTTATTTATCGCGCAATAGGCAGCCTGAAAACGCATACAGCGCATTTCAGCGCAACCCAATCTATATTTTCTACCCCATAGGCAGCCTGAAACCGCCCAACCATTTTTCAGGCTGTCTCAACCCACCTACCACAAAGGACACCCCATGACCCTACGCATCGGACAAGGCTATGACGTTCACGCGCTTGTGCCCAACCGACCGCTGATTCTCGGTGGCGTACACATCCCCCACCCCAAAGGCTTGCAAGGACACTCCGATGCCGATGCCCTGCTGCACGCCATCACCGATGCCCTGCTCGGCGCGGCCGCACTTAACGACATCGGCGCACACTTCCCCGATACCGCCGCCGAACACAAAAACGCCGACAGCCGCCACCTACTGCGCCAAGCCTACGCCCTTGTGCAACAAGCAGGCTGGCGCGTGGTCAATGTGGACAGCACCCTGATTGCCCAACAGCCCAAGCTGCGCCCCCACATCGCCGCCATGCGCGCCAACATCGCCGCCGATTTGGGGCTGCCTGAAAACTGCGTGAACATCAAAGGCAAAACCAACGAAAAACTCGGCTACCTTGGGCGCGAAGAAGCGATTGAAGCGCAGGCGATTGTGTTGCTTGCCGCGCGATAGTTTGGGGCTGCCTCGCAGCAGCTACACACCAAAGGCAGCCTGAAAATCAGCAAACACCGTTTTCAGGCTGCGCTCATTAAACAACCACTATCCAAGTCTTGATTTTCACCGCCCCTCCCCCATATAGCCCCGAGTTCAATTCAACCAACATAAAGACACAAAACATGAGCAAAGATTTTTACGAAACACTCGGCGTATCGCGCAACGCCAGCGAAAGCGACATCAAAAAAGCCTACCGCAAACTCACCATGCAATATCACCCCGACCGCAATTTGGACAACCCCGAAGAAGCGGCGGAAAAATTCAAAGAAATCCAAAAAGCCTACGACATCCTATCCGACCCGCAAAAGAAAGCCGCCTACGACCAATTTGGTCATGCCGCCTTTGAGCAAGGCATGGGCGGCGGCGCAGGCGGTTTTGGCGGTGGCGGATTCGGCGGTTTTGAAGGATTTAGCGGCTTTGGCGGCGCACAAGGTTTTGATTTTGGCGACATATTCAGCCAAATGTTTGGCGGCGCAGGCGGTTCGCGCCAGCCCAATTACCAAGGCGACGACATCAGCTATCGCGTAGAAATCACGCTAGAAGAAGCCGCCGCAGGCGTAAAACGCCAAATCACCATCCCCACCTACGAAGAATGCGACATCTGCCACGGCTCAGGCGCAAAAGCAGGCACCAAAGCCACCACCTGCTCCACTTGCCACGGCTCAGGCACGGTACACGTTCGCCAAGCCATCTTCCAAATCCAACAAACCTGTCCCACCTGCGGCGGCACAGGCAAAGAAATCAAAGAGCCATGCCTTAAATGCCACGGCGCAGGGCGCGTTAAGGCCAGCAAAACGGTGGAAGTCAACATCCCAGCAGGCATTGACGACGGGCAACGCATCCGCCTAACAGGCGAAGGCGAACCGGGCACGCATGGCGCGCCCAACGGCGATTTGTATATTCACGTTTCCGTTGCGCCGCACAAAATATTCCAGCGCGACCCCGAAATCCCCACCGACTTGCATTGCGAGCTGCCCATCAGCTTTGCCACTGCCGCGCTGGGCGGCGAAGTGGAAGTGCCCACGCTGGATGGTAAGGTTAAGCTCAACATCCCCGCTGGCACGCAAAATGGCAAGAAAATGCGCGTGAAAGGCAAAGGCATCAAATCCGTGCGCAGCAGCTTGGTGGGCGATTTGTATTGCCACGTTATCGTGGAAACGCCGATTAACTTAACCGATCGCCAAAAAGAGTTGCTAGAAGAGTTTGAAACCATTTCCACAGGGCTAGACCGCAGCCAAACGCCACGCCAAAAAAGTTTTTGGGAACGGCTAAAAGAAGCATTTGATTGAGTTTAACCAAACCGCTTGTGTATATCGCAAGCGGTTTTTTTGTGAACGCGGGTTGGGGTGATGGTTAAGGCAACCTGAAAACACAAAACGAAAGAATTGCATTTCAGGCTGCCTCAACCTTTCACTCATCCTGAAACAGAACATGGCGTATCGCCGCTATACCCACTCTTTCCGTTGCCGTAACGCAAGCGTTTCAGGCTGCCTTTGGGCGGTGCAAAGGCAGCCTGAAAAAGCAAAACCGTTTAATTTTGAGCCAAACGGTTTCTTGCTGGATAGGTTTTCAGGCTGCCCATTTCCCCCCAATCCTGCAAACAAAAAAGTCGGGCAAAACACCCCCGACTTCCTATTTATCCCGCCACATTAGGCAGCCTGAAACTGCTGCCCGCTCGCCGCCAATTTTTTCAGTACATAATTCAACGCCACGCCGTAAGCGGGCACGAATAGCAGCGTGCAAATGGTGAGCTTAAACAGATAATCCACAAAGGCGATGTGTTGCCAGTTTGCCGCCATAAAGGCATCGTCGCTGCCTGCAAACGCGATGGCGAAAAACAGCAGCGTATCCAGCGCGTTGCCGACAAATGTGGACGCAGTGGGTGCAATCCACCACGATTTGAGCTGGCGCAGTTTGTTGAACACAAAAATATCCATCATCTGCCCAAAGGCATAGGCAGCAAAGCTCGCCAGCGCGATGCGAAACACAAAAAGATTGAAGTGCGCCAACGCATCCCAGCCCACCCAATGCCCTTCGCTGAACAACACGGAAAGCGCGTAGGACAGCAATAGCGCAGGCAGCATCACGAAAAAGATGATGCGGCGGGCAAGCGACTGCCCAAAAATGCGGACGGTTAAATCGGTGGCGAGAAAGATAAAGGGGAAGGTGAGCGCCCCCCATGTGGAATGGACTTCAAAGCCGTTGGGCAGCGTGATGGTGAAGGGGAATTGCACCAGATAGTTGCTGGATGCGATAACGGCGATGTGGAACAACACCAGCCAAAAGAGTGCTTGCGATTTTTGTTTGTCAGAAAAAAGATAGTTTTGCATAAGGTTTCCTAGTTTTGGTTTTGATATAGTTGATTCAACAACAATGATAGGGCACTGCCAGCGCCTTATTTTTATTGTAATCAACTATCAATTATCAACGCGGGAGGGTTACGAACCGCGCGGGGTTAAAAAAGAGCAACCGTGTTGGTTTTACCATGCGGCTGCCTGCGAAAGGGGGGGGATTATAGGGAAATTTTGCTTGGGCGTGTTGAGATTTGCTTGGCAACGCATAAGGCAGCCTGAAACACTGTTTCGCCACGCCCCAATCAATCTTGCCAACGGCAATCCAGCTGCTCCGTGCCATTGAATACAACCGCCAGCGTTGAGCCAGACGATGCTTCGGGCGGCACGCATCGCGCCACAATGTTTTGCGCACGATATTGCACTTCCAATTCCACCGCGCGAATCGGCGCATCGGCAGGCGACAGTGTTTGTTGCACGGCTTGCGTGACAGAGAGCGACTCGGCGGTTTCGTAGATGGCGATGAGCTGGTTGTTAATCTGTACGACATGGAGCGCGGCGGGTTCGGCGGTGTTGCGGGTGAGTACGAGTGTGGTGGGCATGGGCGTAGGCGGGAGCGTTGTGGGTTGGCAGGCAGCGAGCAATGCAATGAAAAATAGGCGATATTTCATTTCAGGCTGCCTTTTGCTTACTGGCAATCGTGTTGAAACAGACGCTCGCGTGCCATCGCTTCAAACGCCGTTCCCTGCCGTCCGTAGTTGGCAAAGGGATGAATCGCAATGCCGCCGCGCGGGGTGAATTCGCCGAACACTTCAATGTATTTTGGATTCATCAGCGCGATTAAGTCTTTCATGATGATATTCACGCAATCTTCGTGAAAATCGCCGTGGTTGCGAAAGCTGAACAAATACAGTTTGAGCGATTTGCTTTCCACCATTTTCACATCGGGAATATAGCGGATGATGATGGTGGCAAAATCAGGCTGCCCCGTCATCGGGCAAAGGCTGGTGAACTCGGGGCAGACAAATTTGACGAAATAGTCGTTGTCGGGGTGTTTGTTATCAAACGCTTCCAGCACTTCGGGCGCGTAGGTGGTGGGGTATTGCGTTTTTTGATTGCCCAGCAGCGTGATGCCGCCAAGCTCTTGCGATGAGCGAGACATAGCATTTCCTTTTTGTAAAACGCGTTTTCAGGCTGCCTATGGCTGGCGGCAGCCTGAAAACTTGGTGGCGCATTGTAGCAAATATTCGGGCAAAACCGCAGCAAGTCCTTTATAATACGCCCAATTTTCCATTCCTTTCAGGCAGCCTGAAACCCATTTTCAGGCTGCCTGAAACATCCTAAAACACGAGAACTTGATTCATGAAATTTATAGATGAAGCCAAAATAGAAGTCTTTGGCGGACGCGGAGGCAACGGCGCAGCCAGTTTCCGTCGTGAAAAATTTGTGCCACGCGGCGGGCCCGATGGCGGCGATGGCGGACGCGGCGGCAGCGTGTTTGCCGTTGCCGATGAAAATGTGAACACGCTGGTGGAATACCGCTTTGTGAAACGCTATCAAGCCAAAAATGGCGAAAAAGGGCATGGCTCCGATCGCTACGGCGCAGGCGCAGACGACATTGAACTGCGCATGCCCGTTGGCACGCTGATTCGCGATGTGGACACCGATGAAATCGTTGCCGATCTAACCCACCACGGGCAGCGCGTGTGCGTGGCAAAAGGCGGCAAAGGCGGCTTGGGCAATATCCATTTCAAATCGTCGGTAAACCGCGCGCCCAAGCAGTTCACCACGGGCGAGGAAGGCGAAGCACGCACTTTGCTGCTGGAATTGAAAGTGTTGGCAGATGTGGGGCTGCTGGGCATGCCCAACGCGGGCAAATCCACGCTGATTCGCGCTGTATCCGCCGCACGCCCGAAAGTGGCGGATTATCCGTTTACCACGCTGCATCCCAATCTGGGCGTGGTTCGCATGGATGAAAACAACAGCTTTGTGATGGCGGACATTCCTGGATTGATTGAAGGCGCGGCAGAGGGCGCGGGCTTGGGGCATCGTTTTTTAAAGCATTTATCGCGCACGGGCTTGCTGTTGCATGTGATTGATTTAGCACCGTTTGACAAAAACACCGATACCGCCGCCGAAGCCTTGGCGATTGTGAACGAGTTGCGAAAATACGACGAAGAGTTATACGACAAACCGCGCTGGCTGGTGCTCAACAAGCTGGATATGTTGGACGAAGAGACCGTGCAGCAACGTATTGCTCACTTGCTCACCGCCATCGGCTGGGACTACCCCGCCCCCGATGACCGCTTTGCATTTGACATGACCACGCCCAGATTGTTTAAAATTAGCGCCTTAACGCACGAGGGCACGCAGGAATTGGTGCAGCAGATTAACCAATACATCAGCGAAAAGAAACGCCTGATGGCAAAAGCAACTGCCGCCAACAAGCAGCAGCCTGAAATGGATTTGCCAGAAACCAATCGTGATGTGTTTCAGGCAGAGAATTGATTGATTAACTTTGTGAGAGAAAGATTATGAAGATTGTAAAGACTTTGGTGACTATCGCGATTTTGTATGGGGCTTATCATGTGTATAAAACTCATGACTTTACCATTATTCCGCCGACTGATTCTGATGTGAAAGAGGCGTTTCGCCAAAGTAACCCCGATGCTGTTGATACCAAAAACCCTAGAAATATTATTTTAACCATTACCAAACCTTGTCAAAAAATACAAGGTGGCATAACAGATGGTGTCTATTCCTGCAATTTTGAGATTTATTCTCGCAGCACCTCTAAAACAACAGAATACACCAACGTTCATATTGCCAAACGCAAAGGTAATTGGTACGTTAAACAAATGCCACAATAACCCCATCAACCCCTTTTCAGGCTGCCTCCCCCATCAAAGGCAGCCTGAAAACCATTCCCCCGCCCCACCATGAACAAACGCATCCGCCAAGAAATCTTTGAACGCCTACGCGCCGCCAATCCGCATCCCACCACCGAGCTTAATTTCAGCAGCCCATTTGAATTGCTGATTGCTGTGTTGTTGTCGGCGCAAGCCACCGATAAAGGCGTGAACAAAGCCACCGAAAAGCTGTTTGCTGTCGCCAATACGCCGCAGGCAATGCTGGATTTGGGGCTGGATGGCGTGCGCGAGTATGTGAAAACGATTGGGCTGTATCAAACCAAATCCAAACACATCATGCAAACTTGCCGTACGCTGCTGGAACAGCATGGCGGCGAAGTGCCGCAAACACGCGAAGAGCTAGAAGCGCTGGCAGGCGTGGGGCGCAAAACGGCAAATGTGGTGCTGAACACGGCATTTAAGCAGCCTGTGATGGCGGTGGACACGCATATTTTCCGCGTTGCCAACCGCACGGGCTTGGCGCGCGGCAAAACGGTGCGCGAAGTGGAAGATAAATTGATGAAAAATGTACCCAAAGAATTTTTGCTGGACGCGCATCATTGGCTGATTTTGCACGGGCGATACACCTGCAAGGCGCTTAAACCGCAATGCCCAACCTGCATTATCAACGATTTGTGCGAGTATGGCGCGAAAGAAACGGCAGCCTGAAAACACTTTCAGGCTGCCTATTATGATGCCGTTTATTCTGCCAACAAGCGTTGAATCTCGCCTTCCATTTCGCGCGGCGTGGTACTACTGGGCGCAAAGCTGTTGCAACTCCTCGTATTGCGGAGTTAAGCCGCAGCGCGTGGCGGCGTTCACAATCAGCAGCACTTTGCCGCGATAATCAGCAAGGGCTTGTTCTTTTGTTCTTTGCCTTGCACGGTGGGGAGGGTAATCGTAAAGCGAAGTCATTACATGTTCCTTAAATGCTTTTCAGGCTGCCTTATGATTCACAAGGCAGCCTGAAAATGTGTTTACCTATTATTTACGCAGACCTAAGCGGGTAATCACGTTGCGATAAGTTTCTGCATCGGTGCGGCGCAAGTATGCCAACAAGCGGCGGCGTGCGCTCACCATTTTCAACAAGCCGCGGCGGCTGTGTTTGTCTTTGGGATTAGCTTTGAAGTGTGGTGTCAAATCGTTGATGCGGAAAGTCAGCAATGCGATTTGCACTTCTGATGAGCCAGTATCGCCTTCTTTGCGTTGGAAGTCTTTGATAATTTGCGCTTTTTGTTCTACGGTTAACATTTTGTTTTTCCTAAAAAATAATGCCTTGCGGCGGACAAGTTTGCCGAGTAGAGATGCCCACCCGTTTGCAAACTCCGAAATTCGTTTCGCGCTAGCAAAACGAGACGCGGATTATGCCACAGTTTTGACAAACGAGTAGGATATTTTACGCGCAAGATGTTGATATTCCTTGTTTACGAATTTTCAGGCTGCCTATTGTGATTAAGGCAGCCTGAAAACGCTTGGCGCATCGTTCGTGCGTTAGTTAGACGAATCCACCAAAACTTCTTCGCCATAACCGCCGTTCACAGGCAAGGGGCGGTTGGTGCTCACGGCGGGGCGAATCACGCGGATGCCGCGAATGCCTGCTTCGCGGGCGGCTAACACGTCGTCATTGCTGTCGCCGTAGTGGATTTTGGATTGGGCTTTAACGATGTAGGCGGTTTTGTCGTATTTGTAGGGCGCAACGGGCGTGTCGCGGGTGTAGCTGATGGGCTTCATGTTTTTCACGCCAAAGGTGCGTTCCAAGATTTTGGCGAGTTGGTCCATGGTGCCGTCTTTGTGTTTTTTGGCGGGGGTGCGCCCTGTGATGAATACCACTTGGTCGCCACGCGCTTGGTGCATTTCAATTAATTTTTTGGCGGATTCTTTGGGGATGGAGCTTAAATCACAGCCGTCGGCAACGTAATCCCAGAATTTTTGGTTGTGCAGGTATTCAAAGCCGTTGGGCGACCATTTGTTGCGCCCGTAGTAGAAGCATTGTGAAGACACGAGCACGGTGTCGTCGATGTCAAAGCTCACGGTCATCGGTGGCATATCTTTGATGCTTTCGCGGATTTCGTCCACGGTTACCCAGCGCACATCGGGGCTTTTCACGATGTCGGCAGAGGTGATGCCTTTGTGGTCGTAGGGCACTTTGGGGCCTTTGGCAAAGGCGGGAATGGCGGCGAGCATCAGCGCGGCGATTAGGGTTGGTTTTGTGATGGACATGGTTGGCTCCTATCAAAAAGGTTGATATTTGCTTACAAAAAAGCGTGGATATTTTACGTTAGTTAATTTAGTTTAGCAAATAGGGATGATGCTGTTTGCAATCGGTATTACGGCAACTTTTGCGCCATGAATTTGCTGCATAAGCCAAATGCAAGCAGACACGAAAAATGGTTTTCAGGCTGCCTCTGGCGTACAAAGGCAGCCTGAAAACTACAACAGCGGGCTAAACAAGCGCACCGTGTTCTCCACCAAGCCCCAAATCTTATCGCGCTGCTGCCAATGCGTGAGCGAAATCAGACGGCTGTCGTGCAAATATTGCTGCTGCAACTGCCCGATGGCTTGCGTGGTGGGCGTATCGTAAATCGCCAAGCTGATTTCCAAATTCAAGAAAAAGCTGCGCATATCCATGTTCACCGTGCCAAACAGCGCGTAATCGGTGTCCACCGTGAGCGTTTTCGCGTGCAGCAAGCCACCGTCAAACAGTGCAATTTTTACGCCTGCATTCAACAGCTTGGGGTAATACGCCCGCGAAGCCCAGCGCACAAGCAGCGAATCCACCTTGGCGGGCAAAATCAGGGTAACGTCCACGCCGCGCTTGGCGGCCGTGGTGAGCGCGGTCAGCAGCAATTCATCGGGCACAAAATACGGCGTGGTAATCATCACGCGCGACTTGGCAGCATGGATGGCGCACACGATGGTTTCGTAAATCACAGGGTCGGATTGATTGGGCGCAGACGGTATCACTTGGGCAATCGCATCGCCCGATTGGCGTTTAATCGTCAGCAATTCGGGGATTTTGTCGCTGATTTGCTCAATTTGCTGCTGCACTTCGGTTAAATTTTCATCGGTTTCCACCGCCACATCGGCATAAAACACCGCCGCCAATTCCAGCACAATTTCGCCGCGGCAACGCATCATCACATCCACCCATTCGCCCACACCCGCGCCTTGCTTGAAAAACCGCGGGTCCACCAAATTGAAGCTGCCCGTGTAGGCAACCAAATTATCCACAATCAAAATTTTGCGGTGGTTGCGCAAATCGCTGCGGGCAAACAAGGTTTTAAACAGCCCCACAGGCAACGCTGCCACAATCCGCACGCCCGCCTCGCGCAACTGCGTTTCCCATTCGCTGCCCAAAAATGCGCCGCTGCCCACCGCGTCTGCCAAAATTGTGCATTCCACGCCGCGCTTTGCCGCATCGCGCACCGCGCCCAACAGCGTTTGAATTTTCCCTTGCGGCTCAATAATATAAAACGCCAGCGCACACGTTTGCTGGGCAGCCTGAATATCCGCCAGCATCGCATCAATAATCTCATCCGTTTGCGTGAGCAAGCGCATGGCGTTGTTTTCGCTCGGCGCAAGCCCCGTAACGCTGGTGGCGACATGGCTGATGCCTTGATAACGCTGCTGCATTTGGCAGTTCAGCTCGGCATTGCCATCGCCCAAATGCTGCTCGGCAAACGCACGATAAAACGCATTCATCTGCTCGCTGCGCTTGGCGCGCGCCGTTCCCAGCCGCGGCTCGCCAACCACGCAATAAGCAATCACGCCAAACACAGGAAACACAAACAAAATCGTGAGCCATGCAAACGCCGCGCCCGTATTGCGCTGCTTATACAACACACGAATCACGCAAGTAGCCACCGCCAAAATGTGCAGCCAAAGGAAAATTTGTGCCCAAGAAATATTCAAATTCATACTTGTCTCGCTTAATGTTACGCGCAGTTTTTAGCGCTTGATTCGGATAAAAAGGCAGCCTGAAAACACTTAACTGTTTTCAGGCTGCCTTTGGATTCAGCGATTATTGAACTTTAATTTCAACATCCACGCCTGCTGGCAAGTCCAGCTTCATCAGCGCGTCGGTTGTTTTGTCGGTCCAATCCACGATGTCCATCAAGCGCAAGTGCGTGCGGATTTCCAATTGCTCACGCGAAGTTTTGTTCACGTGGGGAGAACGCAAAATGTTAAAACGCTCAATTTTAGTAGGCAAAGGAATCGGACCTTTTACCACTGCGCCTGTGCGCTTAGCAGTTTCAACGATTTCTTTTGCAGAACGGTCAATCAAGCTGTAATCATACGCTTTCAAGCGGATACGGATTTTTTGGTTAGCCATCAGTCTGTATCCTTGTATTAAGCAATCACGCTAGCCACAACGCCAGCACCTACTGTGCGACCACCTTCGCGAATCGCAAAAC
>CAUSAG010000011.1:0-61768 GCA_963529665.1 uncultured Kingella sp. | reverse complement strand
GACCGCAGCAACGTGGACACCGATGCCATCATCCCCAAACAATTTCTCAAATCCATCAAACGCAGCGGCTTCGGCGTAAACTGCTTTGACGAATGGCGCTACCTAGACCACGGCGAACCAGGCATGGACAACAGCCACCGCCCGCTCAACCCCGAATTCTCGCTCAACCAACCGCGTTATCAAGGCGCGCAAATCCTGCTCACGCGCAAAAACTTCGGCTGCGGTTCCAGCCGCGAACACGCCCCGTGGGCATTGGATGATTACGGCTTTCGCGCTGTCATCGCCCCCAGCTTTGCCGACATCTTTTTTAATAACTGCTACAAAAACGGCTTGCTGCCCATCGTGCTCACCGAAGCGCAAGTAGAACAGCTATTTCAAGAAACCTACGCTAACGAAGGCTACCAGCTCACCATAGACCTCGCCCAGCAAACCGTAACCACCCCCAGCGGCGCGGTGTTCCCATTTGACATCACCGAACACCGCAAGCACTGCCTGCTCAACGGCTTGGACGAAATCGGGCTTACTTTGCAACACGCCGATGAAATCCAACAATTTGAACAACAACGGCGCAACGCCCAGCCTTGGCTGTTTAACAACGCATAAACCCATTTTCAGGCTGCCTACTCAACCCAATAGGCAGCCTTGCCTTTTTGTCCAAATCTTTGATTTGGCAATAAAGAGGTATGCCGCAGCGCAACGCGCAAGGCTGAAAATATTTCCCACGAAAGCAAACCATGTCTCTCGCCCTTGCCAAACAACTGCTCGCCCAGCCCAGCATCACGCCCAACGACCACGGCTGCCAAGACATCATCGCCGCACGGCTCGCCGCACTCGGTTTCAAAATAGAATGGCACAACCACGGCAACACCAAAAATCTCTACGCCCGCATCGGCAGCCAAGCGCCTGTGCTGTGTTTTGCGGGGCACACCGACGTCGTCCCCACGGGCGATGAAGCCAAATGGACATTCCCCCCCTTTGAGCCAACCGAACACAACGGCAAACTCTACGCCCGCGGCGCAGCAGACATGAAAACCGCCATCGCCTGCTTTGTTGTTGCCGCCGAACGCTATCTCGCCGCCCATCCCCAATTTTCAGGCAGCCTTGCCCTGCTGATTACTTCCGATGAAGAAGGCGACGGCAAAGACGGCACCACGCGCGTGGTGGACACGCTCCAAGCACGCGGCGAAACCTTTGACTACTGCATCGTGGGCGAACCCACCGCGCAACACCAGCTTGGCGATATGCTCAAAAACGGACGGCGCGGCAGCCTTTCAGGCAGCCTGAAAATCCACGGCAAGCAAGGACACATCGCCTATCCCCATCTCGCCGAAAACCCCATCCACGCCTCCGCCCCCGCGCTCGCCGAACTCATCAACACCCAATGGGACAACGGCAACGCCTACTTCCCCGCCACCAGCTTCCAAATCTCCAACATCCACAGCGGCACAGGCGCAACCAACGTCATCCCCGCCGATATAAACATCCAATTCAACTTCCGCTTCTCCACCGAGCAAACCGAAGGCAGCCTGAAAAGCCAAGTCCACCAAATCCTAGACGCGCACCAGCTGCGCTACGACCTAGACTGGCAATTATCAGGCAACCCATTCCTAACCGAAGCGGGCACGCTCACCCAAATCGCCCAACGCGCCTGCCAAAACGTTTGCGGCATCACCCCCGAACTCTCCACCACGGGCGGCACATCCGACGGACGCTTTATCAAAGCCATCAGCCGCGAGCTGATAGAACTCGGCTTCGTCAACGCCACCATCCACCAAATCGACGAACACATCGCGTTAGACGACATCCCCAAGCTCACCGCCATCTATCAAACCATCATACAAGAATTGTTTGCCTAACGCGCCTTACCATCCCCCCCAAAGGCAGCCTGAAAGCCCCAAAACGGCTATAATGCTGCCTTTTCATTTGTTCACTAACCACAATGCTTACCAACGCTACCATCCTCATCACCGGCGGCACAGGCTCATTCGGCAACACCTTCGTCCCCATGACGCTTGCCCGCTACAACCCAAAAAAAATCATCATCCTATCCCGCGACGAAATGAAACAATGGGACATGGCAAAACAATACCAAGGCGACAAGCGCGTGCGCTTTTTCATCGGCGACGTGCGCGACAAAGACCGCCTGTACCGCGCGCTGGACGGCGTGGATTACGTTGTCCACGCCGCCGCCACCAAAATCGTCCCCACCGCCGAATACAACCCGTTTGAATGCGTGAAAACCAACATCAACGGCGCGATGAACCTGATTGATGCCTGCATCGACAAAGGCGTGAAAAAAGTCGTCGCCCTGTCCACCGACAAAGCCAGCAGTCCCATCAACCTATACGGCGCAACCAAGCTCGCCAGCGACAAGCTCTTCGTGGCGGGAAACGCCTATTCGGGCGAGCACGGCACGCGCTTTGCCGTGGTGCGCTACGGCAACGTGATGGGCTCGCGCGGCTCCGTTATCCCCTTTTTCCTGTTGCAGCGCGAAAGCGGCGTTCTGCCGATAACCGATCCGCGCATGACGCGCTTTATGATTTCGCTGGAACAAGGCGTGGAGCTGGTTTGGCACGCGTTTGACGACATGGTCGGCGGCGAGATTTACGTCAAAAAAATCCCGTCAATGAACATCTGCGAACTCGCCCGCGCCGTCGCCCCCGAATGCGAGCAAAAAACCGTCGGCATCCGCCCAGGCGAAAAGCTGCACGAACAGATGATCGGCGCGGAAGATTCGTGGCACACCTACGAATACCCCGAGCATTTCAAAATCCTGCCCGCCATCAACGGCTGGGACAAAACGCCCGAGCGCATCAAAGACGGCGTGAAAGTGCCCGAAGGCTTTGTTTACGCCAGCGACAACAACAGCCAATGGATGTCGCAGGATGAATTGAAAGCGTGGATTGCCGAGAACCAGCATAAAATCGGCAAGATTTGAGTTTCAGGCTGCCTTTGCATTGTTCAAAGGCAGCCTGAAAACTCGGGAGACAACAAACCATGACCATCCCGCTGCCCCAAAACAATCCCCTTTTGGCTTGGGTATTTGAAGACGAAGACGGAGAAGCACCCACCCGATACAGCCGCATTCTTCCGCTGGACGAAATCGTCTTCCAAGCCGCCCGCCAGAGAAACCGACTGCACCGCAATGCTCCTGCGGATTACCGCGATGTATTTGAGACACTTTCCGATAATGGGCGCTACGCACACGATTGGGAATGGGAAGTAGGCGAAGGCGCAGGTTGGTTTCACCGAGTAGCTGAACCGCAAGACACGGTCGGACTGGTTTTTGCTTGTGCGCCGTTAATCATTAGCAGCGAAATAGCTTTTACTGCTTGCGCCGAAAAACACTTTCCCAATTTTGTCATCATAAAAATCAACGATTTTCAAACAACAGGCATCCGTATCAGCACCGAAGCATTGGCATCCTTATCGCCTCACGGTGCGAAAATCAGTCCCACAAACGTGCGTGATTTTCACGATTTGTGGTTTTGCTTTGTCTGACACACAGTTATTTATTCGGGCATTAGACAGCCTGAAAATCGTTTTCCCACTTTCAGGCTGCCTATTGCACACGCATTGAGGCAGCCTGAAACCCCTTCCCCACAACCGAAAGGACGCACCATGACGACTCCGCACAACCCCGTTACTTGGTTCGGCATCCGTGCCACCGACCTCACCCGTGCCAAACACTTCTACGAAACGGTATTCGGCTACGTTCTGCATGAAGCAGGCGCTCCCGACGGCAGCAGCCGCTTCTGCCTATTTCCCACCGATTGGCAAAGCCACGGCACTGGCGGCATGCTCTGGCTTGACACCCAAACCACCGCCACAGGGTACGGCGGTACCACCGTATTCTTTGAATGTGCCGATTGCGAAGCCACCGCCCAAGCTGCCGTGTCCGCAGGCGGCAAGCTGCTGCAAGCCAAGTTCCCCATGTCGCAAGGCTTCACCGCCTTTATTGAAGATACCGAAGGCAACCGTATCGGCTTGCATTCCCGCAAATAACGCACACTGCCAAAGGCAGCCTGAAACCATTGCTCTGTTTTCAGGCTGCCTACAACGCGTCCAGCCAAACCACCCCATTATCGCGGATACCGTTATTCCCATTACATCTTCTATCCAAACCATCAGGCAGCCTGAAACATGATTACCCTAGACATCTACTTCAACAAACTGGCAGGCAACGGCATCACCCTCACCGCCAAGCAACCATTTAGCAACAGCCGAATGCTGGTCACCAATTTCGCCCACTTAACGCAAGCCATGAACGAATGGCAGCAAGCCGCCAAAATGGCGGGTGACTATAAGCCACACAGCAGTTGGACAGGCGCATTGTTTGTTACCCCCGTGCGCTTTAATGTGCGCGAAAATCTAGCCAATGGCTTGTCGCAAATTGAAGGCAAGTGTTTGCGCGATGCGGGGGTTGAATGCAACATGAAAGTTGTAGAAATTTGCTATCAAGATAAACCTGTTGAATTTAAATAATTTTAAGGCAGCCTGAAACAGCCAATCCCATTTTCAGGCTGCCTCAATACAACCACCTCCCAAAAGGAAACCCCATGATTCCCTACGGCAAACAAACCCTCTCCGAAGCCGACATCGCCGCCGTTGTCCGCGTGCTGCATTCCGACTTTCTCACACAAGGCAACCAAGTCCCCGCCTTTGAAAGCAGCCTGAAAAACTACTGCGGCGCAGCGCACGCCATCGCCGTGTGCAACGCCACCGCCGCCCTGCACATCGCCTGCCAAGCACTCGGCTTGGGCAAAGGCGACATCCTGTGGACAACGCCCATCACCTTCGTTGCCAGCGCCAACTGCGCCCTGTATTGCGGCGCAACGGTGGATTTTGTGGATATCGACCCGCACACGCTCAACCTGTCCATCGCCCGCCTGGCCGAAAAACTCGCTGCCGCCCAAGTTTCAGGCTGCCTGCCCAAAATCGTTATCCCCGTGCACCTATGCGGCGAACCCTGCGACATGGCCGCCTTGCACCAACTCTCGCAGCAATACGGCTTTAAAATCATCGAAGACGCATCCCACGCCATCGGTGCCAGCTACCGAGGCGGCAAAGTCGGCAGCTGCCAATACAGCGACATCACCGTATTCAGCTTCCACCCCGTCAAAATCATCACCACCGCCGAAGGCGGCGCCTGCCTGACCAACAGCCCCGAACTCGCCAACACCCTTGCCCGCCTGCGCAGCCACGGCATCACCCGCAACCCAGATGAAATGACGCACGAACCCGACGGCGCATGGTATTACCAGCAAATAGAACTCGGCTACAACTACCGCATGACCGAACTGCAAGCCGCCCTCGGCGTAAGCCAAATGACGCGGCTGGACGAATTTGTCGCGCGCCGCCACGCCCTTGCCGACCGCTACGATGCCCTGCTCGCCGACCTGCCGCTCACCCTGCCCCACCGCAACCCAAACAACCGCTCCGCCCTGCACCTTTACCCCGTCCAAGTGCAGCCTGAAAGCGGCAAAACGCGCCAGCAGGTTTTTGACTACCTGCGCGCACACGGCATCGGCGTAAACGTGCACTACATCCCCGTGCACACCCAGCCCTACTACCGCCAACGCTTCGGCTTCAAGCCAGGCGATTTCCCCAACGCCGAAACCTATTACAGCCGCGCCATCAGCCTGCCGCTGTATTTCAGCCTTAGCGAAGACGAGCAAGACACCGTTGTCGCCACGCTCAAACAAGCGTTTCAGGCTGCCTAATGCCGCCGCATCATTGAACGCTGGTTCCCATTCCCACCAACAAAAAACGCTGGTTATCTGCCAGCGTTTTTGCTTGCCCATCCATTTGTCAGGTTTTGCCAGAGCAAACGTTTCGCCGCTTACCACGAGCAGGGGCAAGCCCCTGCACCCCGTGTAGCCCAACCTTTGCCACCATCGCCCCCATTGCCCAAAGGCAGCCTGAAACGCTGTAAACCCATATTTCAGGCTGCCTTATCCACCCCAAACACCCCATCCAACACCCCTTCAATCTCCGTGCGCACCACCGCCTTATCCCGATTGCTGTCCACCACCGCATAACGCTCGGGCGCAGATGCCGCACGGCGCAGATACGCCGCCCGCACCCGCGTGAAAAAATCCGCCTGCTCCTGCTCAAAGCGGTCTTTCTCGCGGCTGCGCTCAATCCGCTCCAACGACACCGCCAGCGGCACATCCAGCAAAATCGTCAAATCGGGTTTCAGGCTGCCTTGCACCCAGTTTTCCAATGTTTCAATTTCCGCATCAGGCAAACCACGCCCGCCGCCTTGGTAGGCAAACGTGGCATCGGTAAAACGATCCGACACCACGTTCACACCCTGCGCCAGCGCAGGCAAAATCACATCCTCCAAATGCTGGCGCCGCGCCGCAAACATCAACAGCGTTTCCGTGTGCAGCGAAACTTGGGTGGCGGGGTTGAGCAGCAAATCGCGCAACGCCTCGCCCAGCGGCGTGCCCCCCGGTTCGCGCGTAAACAACACGGGCAACTGCTGCGCGGCAAACCAATCGCGAATCACGTCTAGCTGCGTGGTTTTGCCCGCGCCGTCTATGCCGTCCAAAGTGATAAATTTTGCTAACATTGATTATCCTTTCGTAAAAAACTGCGGGCTATTGTATGGCAAAACAGGGGGCTTTGTTATAGAATGTAATCCAAGAAACAGACTTTTCCCACCCCTTGTAAAGGACTTAACCATGTTCCCAGAATACCGCGAACTCATCAGCAAATTGAAACAAGAAGACGCACACTTCGCCCGCCTGTTTGACGAACACAACGAGCTAGACGACAAAATCGCAGGCTTGGAAAACGACCCTGTTACCAGCGCAACCGCCGATGCGGAAGTGGCTGTGTTGAAACAGAAAAAATTGGCGTTGAAAGACCAGTTGTATGACATCTTGAAAGCTGCTGATAAAAAATAACCCGTTCTAAACGCAAAAACCGTTATCGCTTGGATAACGGTTTTTTGTTGGGTGGGGTTGGGTTTCAGGCTGCCCTAAACCCATAACAAAAAGGCAGCCTGAAACCTTTGCAAAACCCTAACAGCAGCCTGAAAACACAGAAATGCCGTCATTCCCGCGTAGGCGGGAATCTTGTTTGATATTAAGAAACTCATGTAAAAACAATCCATTGCAAAAATTTCACCAAGATTCCCGCCTACGCGGGAATGACGGAGAATTGACCATTTATTGTTTCGTTTTAGGTTTTGCAAAGATTTCAGCCTGAAAATCTTTTCCGAAGCCCATTTTAGCTTCACTCGTTTTCAGGCTGCCTTGCATTCGCAAACCCAACCCAGCATCACCAAATATTAGACTTAATCTTCCGCTTCAACACAGGATGCTCCGACAGCTTAAACTCAGGCTCTTTGATGCCACGCCGCACTTTCACGCTGTAATCTTTCAGCAGCAGCAGCACCGTTTTATACATCAGCACAATCGCCACCAAGTTAATCAGCGTCATCACACCCATGGTCAAATCGCCCATATCCCACACCACGGGCATTTCCGCCACCGCGCCAAAATACACAAAGCCCAGCATCAGCAAACGGAACACCAGCAGCACCAAGCGGTTGCCATGCAAGTATTTCACATTGGTTTCGGCATAGGCGTAATTGCCAATAATCGTGGTGAAGGCAAACAAAAACAGTACCACCGCCAAAAATTGCTGCGCCCAGCCGCCGATTTGGCTTTCCAGCGCCGCTTGCGTGAGCTGGATGCCGCTTAATTTCGTGTTCAGCGACACATTAGATAGCAAAACGATAAACGCGGTGCAAGAACACACCACAATCGTGTCAATAAACACGCCGAGCATTTGAATCAGCCCTTGCGACACGGGATGCTTCACATCCGCCGCCGCTGCGGCATTGGGCGCAGAGCCCTGCCCCGCTTCGTTGGAATACAAGCCGCGCTTGATGCCATACATCATCGCTTGCGACACGATGCCACCAAACAAGCCGCCGCCCACCGCTTTGCTGTTAAACGCATCCTGAAAAATCAAGCCAAACACGCGCGGAATCTCGCCCGCATTCACAATCATCACATACAACGCCACCAGCAAATAAACCACCGACATCAGCGGCACAACGCCTTCTGCCACCTTCGCCACGCGCCGCACGCCGCCAAAGATAATCGGCGCCGCCAGCAACACCAACACCGCGCCGATGGCGTGTTTATAAGTGTTCCAAACTTCTGCCGACACGCCGTCCGCCGCCGTCATATTCGCCGCCGATTGCACCGCCTGCACAATAGTATTGGCTTGAATGGATTGGTACACAAAGCCAAAGCACACAATCAGGCTCACCGAAAACAGCACCGACAGCCAATGCAAGTTCAGCCCGTGCGCGATGTAATACGCCGGCCCGCCGCGAAACAAGCCCGTTTTCTTATCGCGCACTTTATACAGCTGCGCCAACGATGATTCCGCAAACGCCGATGCCATGCCAATCAGCGCCACCAGCCACATCCAAAACACCGCGCCCGCACCGCCCATGGAAATCGCAATCGCCACGCCCGCAATATTGCCCGTACCCACGCGGCTGGCCAGCCCTGTTACAAACGCTTGGAAGGATGAAATGCCGTGCGGATCATCAGGATTTTGGCGACTGCCCGAAATCTCTTTCAGGCTGCGTCCAAACAAGCGCAGTTGCACAAAGCCCGTAGTCAGCGTGAAAAACACGCCCACGCCCAGCAGCAGCCACAATAGCCAATCCCAAAGCGGCGCGCTGATGGTGTTTGCCGTGCAATGCACAATGTTCACAAAACCGTCTTGCGAAAAACAGGAAATATCTTTGTTATACATAAATCAAACGTCCTACAAATAATTCAGGCAGCCTGAAAGCTGCCAAGTGTGAAAAGTGTTAAGGATTGTAATACAAGCGGGCAGCAAGCCGCAAATTGTGGGGTGTAAATTGTTGGGGTGGGTTGAAATATTTGTGGGAACGCCAAAGGCAGCCTGAAAAAGGGTTGCTGCTTTGTGGTTAGCTTCGAGCGTAGCTTTAACTATGCGTCTCATGCCGATGAGGCACTTACTTTTCTTTGCTTCACCAAAGAAAAGTAAGCAAAAGAAAGGCGACCCCGACGTGCAGGTTTGGCTGCGCCAAACTTCCCTCACTCCACATCCTTTTTTCGGCGCGTACGAACTAGTCGCGCTGCGCACGCCGTCGGACAAGCGTACGCTTTTTCCGAAAAAAGAATGCTGCGTTCGGCTGGACGTAGCGTAGGGGCGAGAGCAATAGTATCAAACGTTTGTGATGGATTAGGCAGCCTGAAAGCCAATCTATCCAGCAAAAAATCGTTTGACTCAATACCAAGCGATTTTGTTTTTCAGGCTGCCTCTTGTTTACATAATTAAGCAGCCTGAAACCTTTACCAAACCCAAGCAGGTCTGGCATTGATGCCTAACCTACTGCCCACGTCGCCCTGTAAACCCCCATCCCCAAATAGGCAGCCTGAAAACCCCTAAACACGCTAAAATCGCAACTTTATTGCCATCAACAAGAGAACCGAACCGCCATGCGCATCAACCAACGCGAAATCTCCCCCAACCACCCCCCCTACATCATCGCCGAAATGTCTGCCAACCACAACGGCAGCCTGAAAACCGCCTTTCGCATCATCGACGAAGCCAAAGCCGCAGGCGCCGATGCCGTCAAAATTCAAACCTACACCGCCGACACCATCACCCTGCCCAGCCGCGCCCCCGAATTCATGATTAACGGCGGGCTGTGGCACGGGCAATCGCTGCACGAGCTCTACCAAAAAGCCCACATGCCGTGGGATTGGCACGCGCCCCTGTTTGACTACGCCCGCGAAATCGGCATCACAATTTTCAGCTCCCCTTTTGACTTCACCGCCGTCGATTTGCTGGAAAGCCTGAACGCCCCCGCCTACAAAATCGCCTCGTTTGAAGCCATCGATTTGCCGCTAATCCGCCACGTCGCCCAAACAGGCAAGCCCATGATTATTTCCACAGGCATGGCGGATGCCAACGAAATCGCCGAAGCCATCGCCACCGCGCAAGACAACGGCTGCACCCAGCTCGTTGTGCTGCATTGCGTGAGCGGCTATCCCGCCCCCGCCGCCGACTACAACCTGCGCACCCTGCCCGACATGGCAGCCCGCTACGGCACACTCGTCGGGCTGTCCGACCACACGCTCGACAACACCACCGCCATCGTCAGCATCGCCCTAGGCGCGTGCGTGATAGAAAAACACTTCACGCTCGACCGCAACGGCGGCGGCGCAGACGACAGCTTCTCGCTGGAACCTGCCGACCTTGCCGCGCTCTGCCGCGACAGCAAAACCGCATGGCAAGCCTTGGGGCGCGTGGAATATGGCTTGAAATCCAGCGAACAAGGCAACGCGCAATTTCGCCGCTCACTGTATTTCGTGCGCGATATGAAAGCGGGCGACATTATTGACGAAACCTGCATCCGCAGCGTGCGCCCAGGCTTTGGCTTGCCGCCCAAGTGTTACGACGAACTCATCGGCAAACGGGTTACGCGTGATATTGCCGCGAACACCAAAACCAGCTGGGATTGCGTTGAGGCAGCCTGAAAACGCAGCGGTTTTATGAAGCCAAACCAAGCAGGTAATCTGTATGTTTTCTTATCTTACTGTTGCCATCGCTATTGCGCTGTGCTTACTTGGCGCATTGATAATTTTGGGTAATTTTGGCGCTTTAATAGCAGCAGGGCGAAGCGGAAAAAGTACTTCATTTATATTGGGTATTGGGGCAGCTTTATGGTGCTTGGGTATCTACTGCATTCCTAAACGGTACAATGTTTCAAGCTATTGGTATGCTGTGGCGTTGCTGGATATTGGCGTGTGGGCGCTGATTGCCGCTATTATTTTCTATCTGCGAAACCAATCAAACACTTCAAACACTTCAGAAGAAGATTCACCTTTTAAACGCGTGGCGCAATTTGTGCACGATGGGCAGGATGAGCATTATTGTTTGGTTTTTCATCGCAACGGCACAGTCGTGATGACCTATCTAAAATCTGATGAGAGCGGCAGTTGCACATGGTATTGGGAGAAAACAGACAATGTATGGCGTATCCGTAGCCTAGCTGGCAACCAAATTACTGCCAATCAACAAGACGATAGCTTAGTATTTGCCGAGTACGCGGAAGATTTACAGGGCGATATGTTGAGATGCATTGTCGGGCAAACGTTTATGCGACAGAGCATCTAAGCAGCCTGAAAACCGTTTTCGCCTTGCCAAACCATGCCACAGCCGTTTTCAGGCTGCATCAGATGTAGAAAATCACCGCCCTGCCAACCACCATCGCCTAGGAAAGCCAATGTTTATCCGTCCCAAACCGCGCCTGCTTACCGCGCTCGCCATCTTGCTCACCGCGCCGCTTGCCCCAGCCCAAACGCCTGCCAATCTGCACGACTGCTAAGCCCACACCCGCGCCATGGCGCACGTTTACGCTTACGCTCTCGCCTGCAAAAAACCTGCCGACAAAACGCTGGATAAGCTATTGCAAACAGCCTTGGATCAAGACCAAGCCACTACCGCCGCCTGCACGCAACTGGGCATGACGCGCGAAATGCACGCGCAATGGCTAGACAACGAAAAGCAGCTAATCATCCGCCAAGTGCTGCAAAAATACGGGCTTTCCGCTTCCGAGCCGCACTATATCGGCGATCGCCAAGTTGCCGAGCATTGCCAAAACGAGCAGCCGCGTTTGCAAAAAATGCTGCAACCGCTTATCCCATAGCGCCGCCTGTTTTAGCTTCGCAGAAGCGCGTAAACTCGCTTTCAGGCTGCCACTGTCTTTTTGCTCCAACAATAAGGAAGCAACCATGTTTTCCAACACAAAACTCATCATGCTCTCTGCTTTACTTGCCGCACCGCTTGCCCAAGCCAAGCTCCCCACCAATCTAAACGACTGCAAGGCGCACACCCAAAACATAGTGCAGGTTTACGCCGTTGCCATCGCTTGCGAAAAAACCCAAGATGCCGAGCTAGAAGAACTGGTTACAAGATTCGCCCCAGCAAACGAAGACTATTTGGATGCCTGCGAAAAGCTGGGCATGACGCACGAAATGGAAAAAGCGTGGTTTCAAGCCGAAGAGAAAAAGGTGGAACAGCTGCTGGCGAGCCGATACAAAATCAGCCCGTCCGATTCTGACAAGGCGCGCGAGCAAAAAATCGCCGCCTATTGTCAAGACGAGCTGCCGCGTTTGAAAAAACGCTTGCAACGGCTGTTTCAATAACCCGCGCATAAAAGGCAGCCTGAAACCGCCCAAACAGCATTTTCATCCAGTCGCTTGACCCTGCCCCCGAGTAAACCTTTATTCTCGCCCCATCTTAATCCACAAAGGGAAGCAAAATGTCCACCCAACACATCAATTTGCAAATTGACGGCATGACCTGCCAAGCCTGCGCCAGCCGCATTGAAAAAGTGCTCAACAAAAAAGATTTCGTTGCCAACGCCAGCGTGAACTTTGCGGGCGAAACCGCGCAAGTGGAATACGACGACGCGCAAACCACGCCCGAAGAGCTGATGCAAATCATCCAAAAAACAGGTTATCAGGCTGCCCTTAAAACCAGCGCGCTGCCCGAAATGCAGCCTGAAAACGCAAACCTATGGCGCAGCCATTGGCGTACTTGGCTACTGCTGATTCTTGCCGCGCCGTTTATGCTCGGCATGGTGGGCATGCTCATCGGCTCGCACGCGCTGATGCCGCCCGCTTGGCTGCAAATCACCCTTGCCAGCGTGGTGCAGCTTTGGCTGGCGATTCCATTTTATAAAAGTGCCATCGCCAGCGTGCGCGGCGGCTTGGCGAATATGGATGTGCTGGTTTCTATCGGCACGCTGGCGATTTATCTCTATTCCATCGGCATGATGCTGGCGGGGCATCCTGTGCACCATGTTTACTTTGAAGCGGGCGTGATGGTGATTGCGTTTGTGTCGCTGGGTAAATTTTTGGAAGAGCGCACCAAACGCGGCAGCTTAAACAGCTTGGGGCTGATGATGCAGCTCACGCCGCGCCAAGTAACCGTGTTGCGCGGCAGCCAATGGCAGCCTGAAAAGCTGGAAAACGTGCAAATCGGCGACACACTGCGCGCCGTGCAGGGCGAGCGCATCGCGGCGGATGGCGTGGTCATTACGGGCGAAGCGTGGGCAGACGAAAGCCATTTAACAGGCGAGAGCCAGCCTGTTTACAAAACCGCAGGCAGCAAAGTGCTGGCGGGGTCTATCCTATCGGGCAGCGTGGACTACCGCGCCGAGCAGTTGGGCAGCAACACGCTGCTGGGCGACATGATGAACGCGCTATCAGACGCGCAAGGCAGCAAAGCCCCCATCGCGCGGCTTGCTGATAAAGCCGCCGCCGTGTTCGTGCCCACCGTGTTATCCATCGCCGCGCTTACCTTTATCGCCACATGGCTGTTCACAGGCAGCGCAACAAAAGCCCTTGTGCACGCCGTTGCCGTGCTGGTGGTGGCTTGCCCTTGCGCGCTGGGCTTGGCAACGCCCGCCGGCATCATGGCAGGCATGGGCGTTGCCGTGCGACATGGCGTGTGGTTCAAAAACGCCGCCGCCATGGAGCAAGCGGGGCATATTGACACCGTGGTGCTGGACAAAACAGGCACGCTCACGCAAGGCAAGCCCGACATCGCCGCCATCTGGACTGCGCCGAATATCAGCGAAGATACGCTGTTTCAGGCTGCCGCCGCCGTGGAGCAACACGCCGCCCATCCGCTTGCCAAAGCCATCGTGTCGCACGCTGCCGAGCGCGGCATCGCCATCCCCACCGCCACGCAGCCTGAAACCGAAGCTGGCGCAGGCTTGCAAGCGCAAGTGGATGGCATCGGCTTGGTGAAAGTGGGCAAGCCCGATTTCGCCAACTTGGATGTTCACGCCATTTGGGGCAACGAGCAGCCTGAAAACGAACGAAGTGAGTTTCGGCAAAACGAGCAAAGCGAATTGCGCCAAAATAATGCAGACGACATTTGGCGCATCGCCAGCCTAGTCGCCGTCTCCATCAACGGCGCAGCCGCAGGCGCGTTTGCCCTTGCCGACCCGCTCAAACCCGACAGCGCCGAAGCCATCGCCCGCCTGCACGCGCACGGCATCGGCGTGTACATACTCAGCGGCGACAATGCCGCCACCGTATCGCACATCGCCAACGCGCTCGGCATAGACCGCCAACACGCCCACGGCAACCAATCGCCGCGCAGCAAAGCCGACTTCATCGCCCAACTCAAAGCACAAGGGCGCAGCGTGGCGATGGTGGGCGACGGCATCAACGACGCGCCCGCCCTTGCGCTGGCAGACGTAGGCTTCGCCGTGCGCGGCAGCACCGACATCGCCGAACACAGCGCGGATGCCGTGCTAGTGCGCCAATCGGTGAACCAGTTGGCAGACGGCATCTTCATCGCCCGCGAAACGCTGAAAAACATCAAGCAAAACCTGTTTTTCGCCTTTATCTACAACATCCTCGGCATCCCGCTCGCTGCTGTTGGCTTGCTTACGCCTGTGATTGCAGGCGCGATGATGGCGATGAGTTCGGTGTCCGTGCTCGGCAACGCGCTGCGCTTGAAGAAGTTTCAGGCACGCTAGGGCTGGGCGGTAAAAGCAGCCTGAAAACCCAAATGCAGCCTGAAACACCGTTTTCCAGCTTTCAGGCTGCCTTTTGATTAGGTTCCAGACGACATCAATCGCAGCCTGAAAACAAAAAAAACAGCCGTTCCACAAAAACGGCTGTTTTCTCATCCATCAAAATCCATCACGCAAGCAATCAATCCTCGCCCCAAACCTCTTGCGCAATCTCTTCCACCCATTTCACCTTCGCCCATTGCTGCTCAATCGTCAGCACATTGCCCTCCTCTGTAGAAGCAAAGCCACATTGCGGCGACAGCGCAAGCTGCTCCAACGGCACAATCTTCGCCGCCTCGGCAATGCGCGCCTTAATCGCATCCTTGTCTTCCAATTCAGGAAATTTAGACGTTACCAAGCCCAGCACAATGCGCCTCTTGTGCGAATTGTCGTTAAAGTATTTCAACGGCTCAAAGCCACCGCTGCGGTCGTTGTCGTATTCCAAAAAATAGCCATCAAACGCTGTTTTGCCAAACAAATCCTCGGCAATCGGGTCGTATGCGCCTGTTAGCAAATAAGTGGATTTGTAATTGCCACGGCAAACATGGGTGGTCATCGTTAAATCGGCAGGCTTATCCGCCAACACCGCTTGCACATTTTCCAGCGCATAGCGTTTATTTTCGGCAAAAGTGGGCTGTTGATAATCGTTGCACAAATTGCCCCAATACACATCATCCAGCTGCAAATAGCGGCAGCCTGCATCGTAAAACGCGCGAATCGCATCCTTATAGGCTTGGCGCAAATCGGCAACAAATTCATCTTTGCTGGCATACACGCCTGTGTCCCACAAATAAGGGTGCATCATTTGGTTCAGGCTGGGAATGGTGAATTTCACAATGGCGCGATCACCCACAATCGCCGCGAGCTTGCGATAGTGTTCCAAAAAAGGATGATTGGGATTCCACGACACCTTGTCGCACACGCGCGTGTTTTCCTGCCGCGCTTCCACGCCCTGAAACACGCGGCGATGCGCGGGGATAAACACTTCAATGCCGTTTAAATTCGCCAAAAAGTCTAAATGCCACCACGAGCGGCGAAACTCGCCATCGGTTACCACCTGAATGCCCGCATCCAACTGCTGTTGCACCAGCGCGGCGATTTCTTGGTCTTCAATCTCGGTCAGCTGCTCGCGCGTGTATTTGCCCACCCAAAAATTGGCACAGGCAAGTTTCAAAGCGGGGCTGCGCAGATAGCTGCCTACAGTGTCGGCGTGCAGGGGAAGCGTTTTGCTCATGATGATGTTCTTTTGTTTGGGGTTAAATTAATAAAAAGCGGCTATCGTAGGCAAAACGGCAGGCGCGGGCGAATGGGAAATTTTTGTTGTTTGCATGAAATATTTTCAGGCTGCCTCAACCGCGCGCAACAAAGGCAGCCTGAAAAACGAACGCCAAACAGCAATGCTGCTTTATCCGTTTTCAGGCTGCCTATGCGCCGCCCATCAATGCGACATGATTTGGCTTAGAAATTGTTTTGCCCGATCGGTTTTCGGGTTTTCAAAAAAATCATCTGGCTTGCGGTCTTCCAAAACCTGCCCGTGGTCCACAAAAATAATCCGATCCGCCACCTCGCGCGCAAAGCCCATCTCGTGCGTAACGCACATCATGGTAATGCCCGATTGCGCCAAATCCTTCATCACCTTCAACACCTCGCCCACCATTTCAGGGTCTAGCGCCGAAGTCGGCTCGTCAAACAACATCACCGCAGGCTGCATCGCTAAACCACGCGCAATCGCCACGCGTTGCTGCTGCCCGCCCGATAATTCCGCAGGATAGGCATCTTTTTTCTGCTCCAAGCCCACTTTTTCCAACAATTCCACCGCCAATTTTTCTGCAGCAGCTTTGTCCATATTTTTCACCTTAATCGGCGAGAGCGTGATGTTTTCCAACACCGTCAAATGCGGATACAAATTGAAATGCTGGAACACAAAGCCCACTTCGGTGCGGATTTTGTTCAAATCGGTTTTCGGGTCGGCAACGTTTACGCCGTCCACCCAAATTTCGCCGCTTTCAATTTTTTCCAGCTGGTTCACCGTGCGAATCAGCGTGGATTTGCCGCTGCCCGAAGGCCCGCACACCACCACCACTTCGCCTTGGTAGATGTCTAAATTCACATTGTTAATCACATGGTTGCTGCCAAAATGCTTGTTTACCGCTTTAAAACTGAGCATCAATTTTTGAGGGTTGATCTGGTGGGTCATGGTTAAAAACTTTCGCGTTGTATGAATAAAAAAATTAGAGAAACAAAAACTGGTTGCTGCTTACTTGTTTACAAGGTTTCAGGCAGCCTGAAAATCATTTTGTGTAACACCGTCTTTGTTTTTTAGGTTTACGAAAATGTCTTCTTGGTTGAATTATAGAAGATAAAGCTGGCTCGCTTGCATTCATGGGCATAGAAGCTACTTCAGCAACAGGATTATCTGTTTTAGGGGCAGAAGCATCACTATCTACACAATTGTTTTCATCAGATTTGTTCATTTTTGGTTCAAAAGCCGTTTCAGCATTGGATTTATTTTTTTCCTCCAAATAAATTTCCTTTGAATAAATAATTCTACTTTCATCTGTTTTAATTTCCATGCGAACTTTCTCTTCCTTGCATACAAATTCAATCAATGTATGACTTCCCATGCCACGCCACAAGATTGAAACGCCAGATAGAGAACGGTCTTTTCTACCACTATATGTTGATACAACTAATTTACGACGCTTAGCTTCTGACAGCACAAAATTATAATCATTTTCTGATAATTGAATAACTGAATTATTTCTTCTGATACCCAAACTAACCATGATATCTTTATCAAATACCGATATTGCCATTGACATTACAAACAAAATAATAAATACAATAAAAGAATATAGATAATTTAACTTTCTTGGTAGTATTTTCCCAGATAAAAATAAATAAATTACAAAAATAGCAAATATTATAATCACATAGACAATAAGAAG
The DNA here is from genome assembly GCA_963529665.1 of uncultured Kingella sp. Classification (GTDB taxonomy): domain Bacteria; phylum Pseudomonadota; class Gammaproteobacteria; order Burkholderiales; family Neisseriaceae; genus Kingella_B. Next base: position 44,215 of record CAUSAG010000011.1, on the reverse strand, counting down.
TGTTACTGCGCTATAGAAACCTCTATTCACCCAAATTACAATTATTATTCCCAATGATAAACTTATAGAAGTAATAATTTTTAACAAAAAATAATTATTTTTAAATTTATTATTTTGACTATCTTTTTCGAGTATTGCAGCCAATCCCATTAGAATTGGAAGATGCACTACAAATAACACTACACCCAACCCCAATGCCATCATTACAAACCCTACTGTATCAGAAAGTGATAATCCAATAGGAAACCAATTAATTTCAAAGAAACAGTAAATAAAAACAATTAAAAAGCCAGTAGCAATGCTCAATTTAACTGCTAGGCTCATCATCTTCTCAAAGCCATCTAATCTATTAGTTTCTGATTTAGCTTCATTATTTCTTACGACACACGAAATTCTGCTGCGTGGATTACGAAATCGAGTTCTATGTGTCATCTCTTATCTCTTCCGTAAAACAAATAATTGCTCAACGCCACATACTTCTCCGCCGCCACTTCTTCCGCTCGCTGCGTCGGCAAAATGCCCACGGCTTGCAAATCTTCATCGCTGGCAACGCCTTTCAGATTATTGCGTAGCGTTTTGCGCCGCTGATGAAACGCCAAGCGCACCAAATCGGCAAATTGAGCAAAATCTCGCGCGATGCCAATGCGCCCTGCCACGGGGATCATGCGCACCACAGCCGAATCCACTTTTGGCGCGGGGATAAAACTTTCGGGCGGCACATCAATCAGGCTTTCCATGTCAAAAAAGTATTGCAGCATCACGCTCAGCCGCCCATAATCATTGGTTTTGGGCGCGGCAACCATGCGCTCAACCACTTCTTTTTGCAGCATAAAATGCATATCAATCACTTCATCAGCAACATCGGCGAGCTTAAACAGCAACGGCGTGGAAATGTTGTAGGGCAAGTTGCCCACAATTTTTTTGCGTCCAGCAATGCTGCGAAAATCAAAATTCAACACATCGCCCTCATGGATCACCAGCTTGTTGGCAAAGGGTTGTTTTTTCAGATGATTGATGATGTCGCTGTCAATTTCGCAAACGTGCAATTGATTGAGCTTGTGGGCAAGCGGCTCGGTAATCGCGGCAAGCCCTGGTCCAATTTCTATCACAATATCATCAGTTTGCGGGCGCACCGCGTTCACAATGTTGGTGATGATGCGGGTGTCTTGCAGAAAGTTTTGCCCGAAGCGTTTGCGGGCTTGGTGTCGAGTCATGGCGTTGGCGTGTGCGAAGAAAAGGAGTGGATTGTACTAAATTTCTTTTCAGGCTGCCTGAAAAGGCTGCAACCAGCCTTGTTGCGTAAACGATAGGGTTTCGGCGGCAGTAACGATTAAATGATCCAGCAATACAATATCCAGCAGCGCCAGCGCGGCGTGTAGGCGTTGGGTGAAGGCAAAATCGGCGGACGAAGGTTTCAGGCTGCCTGATGGATGGTTGTGAGCAAAAATCACCGCAGCAGCATGGTGTTGCAACGCAAAACGAGCGATTTCGCGCGGATAGGCAACGCTTTCAGACAACGTGCCGCGCGCAATTTCCTCCGCCGCCAGCAAACGATTGTTGGCATCCAAAAACAGTGCAAAGCTGATTTCCACACGCTCATGCCCAATACGCAAACGCAAATAATCACCCACCGCTTGCGGCGTGTTCAACAGCGACGCTTGGCGCAATTCCTCGCCCAACACGCGCCGCCCAATTTCCAGCACGGTGGCAAATTGGGCGTAGGCAGCCAAGCCCATGCCTTTGTGTTTGCTCAACTCGGCAGCGGAAGCGTGCATCACGCCGCCCAAGCCGCCGTAGGCATCCAACAGCGAGCGCGACAAATCCACCGCGCTCATACCCTGCGTGCCCACGCGCAGCAAAATCGCCAGCAATTCGGCATCGCTTAACGCGCTTGCGCCGCGTTCCAGCAATTTCTCGCGCGGGCGCTCGCTGGCAGCCCAATCTTTGATGCTCATGGCGACTCCTTTTGGGGTTATGGTTGGCGGGACAAAGGCAGCCTGAAAATGGGTATGGCACGATTTAGCGAAACAAACTACATTTCAAAACACGTTTTCAGGCTGCCTACCCGTTCATTGCGCTGATTTGCAAATGGCTGGGCGAAATGGCGCTTGCTGCCGTGAACAGTTTTTCTACGACGTTGCCAGTATTGCACGGCACGAAACAAACGCAAGTGGTTGAACAAAAGCAGCGCGGTTGTTCGCAATAGTTACTTGCCCTGCCCGAATGATAATTGAGGCAGCCTGAAAAAAGGGAAACTCCGTTTTCAGGCTGCCTTTTATGCGGATTTATTCGTTGCCATTATCTTCATCATCCAACCCTTGCGCTCCAATTTTCGGGTGCGCAATCATCCGCCAACAGGCAAATTTAGATAAAAAAAATACTACCCGAATGAGTAGTAGTTTTATTGATATACTTGGTGCCCGAGACCAGCAACGCCAAACACCCACCCATTCTACACAAACACCCTATTTCCACCGACAAAACAACGTGTTAAAAAATCAAACACCCATCCAACCTACACAAAAAACCACTTTTAACCGATAATGATTGCACCAAAAATTACACCAAAAACATCATGGCAACCATTATCCAGCGCGGCGACAAATGGCGCGTGCAAATCCGAATGCGGGGCGTTTCACGTTCCGCCACCTTTGAGCGGCATTCAGATGCCAAAGCATGGGCGGCGCGCGTAGAAACAGAAATCCGAGACGGGCTGCAAGGCAACCAAAGCCGTAACGTATTCTTTGGCGATATTTTACAACGATATTTGACCACCGAAACCGTCAAAAAACGTGGCAAACGTTCCGAAACCTACCGCATCAACGGCATTTTAAAATCATCGCTGGCGCACATCCGCTTGGAAAACCTGCGTCCGCAAGATTTTGCCGACTGGCGCGACGAGCGCATGGAACAAGTGTCCGCCGACAGCGTAATACGCGAATTATCCACGCTATCCGCCGTTTGCGAACACGCCATGAAAGAATGGGGGTTGTTGCGCGAAAACCCCGTGCGCAAAATCAGCAAGCCCCAAGCATCCAAAGAACGAACCCGCCGCCCCAGCGAGCAAGAAATCCAACAAATCTGCGAAGCCCTGCATTATCAGGAAAACGAGCCGCCGCATCTCATCACCCAACGTTGCGCCATCGCTTTTTTGTTTGCCATAGAAACCGCCATGCGGGCGGGCGAAATCTGCGCGCTCAAATGGGAAAACATCCACTTTGACCGTCGCCTAGCCCACGTTGCCCAAAGCAAAAACGGACACCCGCGCGACGTACCCCTAACCAAACGCGCCATCGCACTATTGCAACAACTGCGCCCAATAGACCCCGTCAGCGTGTTCAAAATCCAATCCCACAGCCTAGACGTACTCTTTCGCCGCGCCCGCGACAACTGCGGCATCACAGACCTGCATTTCCACGACAGCCGCCGCGAAGCATTAACGCGCCTATCCAAAAAAGTGCCCGTGGAAACGCTGGCAAAAATATCAGGGCACCGCAGCCTGAATATCTTGCTCAACGTGTATTACCGCCCCGATATGGCGGAGATTGCCGATATGCTGGATTGAAAAAAACGGCAACAACGAACCATGTTGTTGCCGTTTACTTATTGCACCGCCTTCACCGCCGCCCGATGCCGCGCTTGGCAATCACGGTAAAGGTAAACCACATCCACCGCCCAGCGCAAAACCGTTTTGCCGTCTTTGCCAGTCAATTCAGGCAAATCAGGACAAGGCTGTGCCAAATCTGGTGGCAGTTTAGTTGTTGTGGGCAATGGCTTCGTTGATGACGCGCACGCCGTCATCGTCAAGGCAATCGCGCACATAAACAGGCTTTTCAACGATTTTTTCCACTTCAACATATTGCGTCCGTTTCTCCCGCTCATCGCGGGCTTTGTTGTGTTGATAGGTTTGACTAGCAGCGTGTTTATTCGTTTGCTCACGCGCCGCCGATTTTGCCAGTTCTCTGCTAATTCTCGCCGTGGCAGCAATTTCACCGCGCCGATATTCCTGCCGCCCATACATCAGGCAGCCTGAAACCAGCACGGCGAATACGCCCAACGCCAGCCCGAATTTCCAATACAAAGACATAATTTTCCCTTTCAGCCTGCCTGAAATACCTGCAATCCCTGTAAATACACGGTTTTGCCGCCGCGTTTAGTCGCCGTCAAAATCTGATTGCGCTGCGGACTGTTGCGCCGAAAACCAATATGCACCCAAGCACCATCGCCCCGCTCGGGGAACTCCAAAATCAACTGGTCAAAGGCAATTTTGCCTTCATCGCGCATTTGGATAATCAACTTGGCAAAGGCAAGCGAAGTCATGCCCAGCGCATCGCAATCCGCCGCCAATCCGTGCCTGTGTGCGCTGGTGGGGCTGCCGCCCACCAGTTTATTCACGCGCTCGCTGCGAAAGCACGATGTGATGATCAGCGGCTTGCCAACGTAGGCGCGGATAATTTCCAGCTTCTCGGCGGTGTACTTGATGTTGTCCATCTCCGCATCGCTGGGATTGTTTGGCACGCCGTGGCGCGCTGCGGTTGCGCTGCGTGTCAATTCGCGCAGGCTAAAATGTTCAGTAATCTGCATAGTTCACTCCAAAAAAACGCGCCAGATGGGCGCAAAAAAGGCAGCCTGAAACCCATTTCCAAGCTACCAAACCATTGTTCAAACCGCATTCTCGTGCTGTTTCATCCGCCGCTGCATCTGCCAAATCTTCCACGTCTGCGCCATAAAATACCCCGCCACACCCAGCCGAAACAGCACCGCTTCCATCGGCATTTGCTCCTGCCGCGCCACAATCGCCACCGCGCTGCCCACCAGCACTAAATGCGCCCAAAACTCTAAATCGTGCCACTTCCACGTTCGCCCACCCAAACGGCAGGCGCAGTACACAAAAATCACCATCCCACAAACCATGTCCAAAAATTCGTTCATTGCCCGTCTCCTTTTTTAAAGATTTTCTGCAACCACGCTTCTGCGATCACCGTCAATTTCGGCAAAAACCATTGCCACGTCGCGCCAATCACAAACGGCACAAACGCCTTTAACAGCGCGGTATCGGATAGATGCAGGTAGTTCGTGCCCAGTTCCACCAGCAAGGGCGATAGCGTCCCCGCCAACATCATGCTGGCAATCAAGCCCGAAACTGCCTGCCGCCGCCCGCTCGGCTCGCTGCGTCCAAGTGCCACCGCGCCGCCGACTGCGCCCAACACAAGGGCTTCAATCGGCATACCAAAAAACGTCCCCGCGATGCCAATCGCGCTAATATTAACCGCAGCGGCGGTGTTGATTGTGTTTACTGGCATTGCCGCTCCTTTCTGCCATTTAAATCCATGTTTTTCTCCAAAGAAAAAGGCAGCCTGGAAATGGCTGCCTTGATGATTAAGATTTCTGCCTTGCCTTTTCAGGCTGCCCCAACCAATCCGCCAACTCTTGCGGGCTATATCGGTCAGGATACTGCACCCCCAACGCCGCCGCGCACCATTCCGAGCAAAACCACTTTTTCAGGCTGCCTTTAATGCCGAGAATAACGCCGCACGCACCGATAAAGTCATACGGTTTGCCGCGCGTTTGCGCAAAATAGTTCAGCACATCAATGTAGGCATCAAGCTGGTTGATGGGGATTAAATCCCATTTATCCGCAGGCAGCGGCATGGTTTTCATGCGCACACCGCCATCGCGCAGGCTGGCAGAATAGCAGTCGTATTGCCCATTGCCCTTATTTACGGCGATTTCGCAATGGCTGTATGGGCTACGTGTGAATTTTCGTATCAACCAATCGCCCAGCCGCGCCTGTAATACGCTGGGGCTATACCATTTGCCGCTGCGGTTGCCCTTGTACAGCGCAAGCATAATGCGGTTATCCATTTTGCCCATCCTTGTCCATTAACTCGGCTGCACTCCAACCGCTTGAATAGTCGTATTCCAACGGGTTTTCTGCTTTCAGCATGGCGACTTTATGCCGTTCAGCGTTTTGGAAATCGTGTTGCTCATCGGCAATTAGCTTTAAGCTCAACTCGTCCAACAAGGCGCGCGTCATCGGCACAAAACTGTTGTCTAGGGTTTTCCATACTAGGTCTTCTGGCAGCTTATCCAGCGTGCGTAAAAAGGTGTATTGCTGGCGGCTATCTAGGTCGCTGTGCATCCATTTTTTGATGGAGTTAATGTAAATGCCCGCATGGCAGGATTGGGCGCGTTTGGCTTTGATGCGCTCCCACATTTCCGCTTGCTGCTCGGCTTTAACGGCTGCGGCGGCTTCTTTGCTTAACGCCCATGCGTTGCCGTTCCATTCGTGTAAATCGCTTGGCGGCGCAATCAGGGTTAAATACGCGGGCAACTCGCCCACCGTTTGCACGGTTTCAGGATGCCCATTATCCGTGCGGTAAGCGGTTTTGCCGCGATAGTCGGGTAGATATGCCCATTTTTTGCTTTCAGGCTGCCATTTTGCCGCCTGCTCGGGTTTGACTTCGGGCGGTTCGGTTTCCACGCAGCCTGCAGGCATCAACCAATTTTCAGGCTGCATTGGGTCTTGGTCGGCAACGGTTTGGCAAACGTAAAAGCCCGCCGCATCCAATTGGCATACAGGTTTGGTTTGGGGTAAATCGCTCATCGTTTCGTCCTTTTACATGATTAGATTTTGATGCACGCCAGTAGCGCGATGTTACGCGGGCGGTTCTCATTGGCGGTCGGCACCACGCGCGAAGCGTCAAAATCCAATTGCGCCTGAATGCCGAAGTTCTGCCAGTTGTTCTCCCACACGATGCCTCGCGTGGCTTTGTTGCTGATGCCGAGCACGCCGTTGGGCCGGATGTCGTCTTGGGTATAAGTCGCCGCATTGCCCGCAATGTTGCGGATGGCATCATTCTGCCAAGTTCCCAATCCGCGCCCTGCATCCACTCCGCGCCCATCGTCCCAAAAGCGCGGAAACTCCCCGCGCAAATCAGGCAGATTAAACGCGCTATACCCATCGCCCGCGCCATAGCGCGTGCCAATTGCCGCGAACAGATTGGCATAGACTGTGCGCGACACCGCAGCGCCATTGGCTTTGAGCCAGCCTACGGGGGCAAAATCGCCTGCAAAAATCATCACCATGCCGCTGGGACAAAAGCTGTTGGCGGTGTAGCCTACAAGCAGCGCGTTAATTGCCGTGATGGCATCGTTTAACGCTTTGCCTTGCGCCGCCGATAGCGCCGAAAGCGTGTCCGTGCTGCTTAACACATTCAACACCTTCAACGTTCCTGCCGCCTTCTCCGTTGCCGAAGTCGCGCGGATAATTTTGCGAATGCTATCGGTCAAAAGCGAAGCAACTTCCGTCTCCTTATATTGCTCGCCCGCAGCTGCCACCACATCCGCCAGTTGGCGATACAAAAAATTTGCCTTTTCGTCTTGCAGATAATGCAGCGCATTAAACTGCTCCACACTCGGCGGCACATCGCCAATCGTCGCCCAGCCCTGCCGATATTGCGCAGGCTGCCAATCAACCCGCCCGCCGTTCTCGCCCCAAGCCATGTTAAAGCTATTCAAGGTAGTTATTGCCATATACATCTCCATAAAAAAAGACGGCTTTCGCCGTCATCACACAATCCGCCGCACCAGTTTCCCGATGCCAAAGCCATACAATTTCTGCGACACAAAGCCAAACGCCTTATCCGCCTTGGGCGCAACCACCACTTCGATGCCCACCCCGCCCGCGCGCGGAATCCAACGCGCCGCATCGGTCAAAATCGCCTCAGGGGTTGCCGCCGATTTTTGAAACCACACACGGATTTTCGCGTTGCCCCTATCCTGCACCCGCACTTCTTCCGCCAAAAACACTGCCTTAACCGCCGCCGCAATTTCAGACGCAGAACCGCAGCCATTGTTTGCCGCAATTTTCCAATACAGCAAACGGCGATACTGCCCATCGTCCAGCACAATACCGCCTTGCACATTCTTTTCATGCTCGCGGCGAATCCGCGCCTTGTTAAAGCTCAAAATACCGTTTTGTCCATCAAAGCCGAAAAATTGAGCAAACAACACCGCATCCACTTCGCGCGGCAAGCCCACAATTTGCCCAATGCCATCCAACTGCGCCCCTTGTGCTGTTGCCAAATGGCGCATATTCAGCAAATCATCATAAGCCGTTTGCAACGCATTAGCAGGCGCATACAAGCTACGCACCAACGCTTCCAATTTCAGGCTGCCTGAAAACTGTGCCAAACAATGATGCCAAGCAATCTCATCATGCTTCATCAAGACACCTCAATTCTCGCCATATCAAAATACGCCTTAGCAAACGGATCAATGGTCAAATTGGCAGCCTGAAAAGCCCCATCCGCAGGTTTTTCCGTTGGCTTTGCGCTGCGGGCGATTTTCAAATCCACCGTCGCCACCCCCGCCGTGCGAAACACCGCGTAATACAACTTCTGATACAGCACATCATCGCCCAAACCAAATAACGCACTCGCCTGCAACAAACTTTCCCGAATTTGCGCAAAGCCCGCCGCAGGGAATGCCTGCTCCGTTTCAGGCAGCAGCGTAATTTGCGCCTTAATCCACACATAAACAGGCGCAATGCGGTCAAAGCGCACCGTTTGCCGCCCAAATTCCGTCTGCACTTCCTGTACAATCGCCCCATGCGTATCAATGCCCGCCGCCTTGTATGCCCAAATCGCCCGCGCAATCGCTTCCACATCGCCGCCATCTGCCACCACATGCACCGAATGCGGCAGCCGCCCATAAGCGTCCACCGTATCGCCGCTGTTAGCAAACACCCCAATTTCACGAATCTGCGGCACATCCGCGCGAATATTCGCCGCCAGCGCAGGCAGCGTTGCCCGCCCCAGCCGATAAACCGCCATACCATGCCGATAAGCCAATTCCGCATCCGTTTCCACCGCACGCCCCGCCGAAGCCGCCATCGGATTGCTCACCCGATTTGCCACAGGCTCAACCAAACGGTTAATCTCGCCTGCTGCCGCCGTAGCTTCATTGTCGCTTGCCGTCGCCGCCACCGCCGCGCCGATTTCCAACACCTGTAAACCCACAAAATCGCCAAAACGGCGGTTTACGCCATCTTGCGCCGTCAGCGTTAAATTTGCGCCATCATAATTTGCCAGCAAGCCAGAACCTTCAAACTTCGCCGCCAAGCCCGCCAGTTTATCCGCCCGATACGCCACACCATTACACGTCAAGCCCACTTCATCTCCTGCCGCCTGCAACACCAAGCCAGCAGCCGCATTTGCCGAAATGTTTACCGCTTCATCCGTTGCCCACAGCGAGCCATTTTCCGCCGAAGCCTGCGCCCCTTTGGGAACAACCGTCCCTTTTGCACCCCAAAAAATCAACCGCGTATAAGCCTTTTGCGCCCCCAGTCGCGCCACGCCAGCTAATGACACCGCACGGTCAAGCGACACCCCTACCGCCGTTTGCGGATACATCGCGTTATAAACCGCTTCCGCGTTCTCCCACAACGCCGCTTCCCGCTCCGCAAACGTATCAATCAACATCCCCAGCACACTATCAGGGCGCGTTTCAATATTGCCGTCCAACCCCGCTGCCATTAAACGGTTTTTCAAATCATCCGCAATTGCCCGCCGAATTTCAGGCAGTCGCATTTTCACAAAACCATAAGGTGTAACCCCGCTCATAGCTTAATCTCCGTTTCAATCCGTCCATTGTCCGTTTCAATTTCAAACACCGTTGCCAGCGAGCGCGTCGGGTGGTTCAACAACAGCCGCATCTTTGGCACACCCACCACATTAGGCACAGCCTTAATCTTTGCCCTCAAAATCGCTTCCACTTCCGCACGATTCGGGTTTTTCACAAGGATATTCTCCAAATACGGCACACCATGCGTGTTATCCAAAAACCATTCGCCCAAAAACGTTTTCAGCGTAATCACCACCTGCTGCCGAATCCGCGTCTCGTCTGCCACAAAATGCAACTGCCCACCCGCAAAATCCAAATCATGCGAAGCATCTAATTTCAAATCCACACTCATTGCGCCGCTCCCGTTGTGCCGCCACTATCGCCCCGATGCGTATGCCATTTATGCGAAATGCCATCTGCCACCACATCGCCGCCCACAATCTCAAAGCCACCACGACACGCCACCGCCCCGCCTGCTTCATTGTTCATACCTTGGTTAATGCTCACTAAGCCATTATTGATAACAGGCGCGTTAATCGTAACCTTGGGCGCAGCAATCGTAATCTCCCCCGATGGCGCAATTTTCAAGCTGCCTGCGCCAAACGATAGCGACACATTCTCCGTATCCGCCGCGCCAACCGTAGGGCGCAGTACAGGCGAAGCAAAGCAATCGCTCAAATCAAAGCGGCGCGGGTCGTCAGGTGCGGCGTCCGAACCCGAAAGCCAAGCATCAATTGCCGTTTCCGCAAAATGCAGCAACACATCATCGCCCACCGCCAGCGGCACGCTTATCATCGCCGCCCCACCCGCGCCCACAGGAAAACACACAGGCACAGACACAATTTGCGGCGCGGGCAACGCCGAGCCATCGCGCATCGCACGCGGCAGCGCAGGGCGCACCACCGCCCGCGAGCCGTCCCACGACACAATCTTGCCCGCCAGCGTGGTATGCACCGCCTCCAATTCCGTTTGCATCATCTCGCGTAAATCTGAAATATCCATTGCCATTTCCCATAAAAAAACCCCGCCAAAGCGGGATTATTTTTTATTCGCCTGTTTCGCCGCAGGCGGCGGCTCATTCAAATCAAACACCTCAAACTCGCTCAACCAATCGCCGCCATCAAACCCACCCGAATGCTTCACACTCTCCACCCGAAAAAACCCATTCACCTGCTTGGATTCCAGCTTCAACACATCGCTTGGGTTCACTTGCGGCAGCAGCAGCGACTTCACTTTCCAGCCATAGCATTTTTTCTCCACCGCCCCTTTCTCGCCCTTGCCCTTTGCCGCCTTACCCGTTGCTGCTTGGGCAAAGCGTTCAGGAAAGCCCACCAAGCCGCTATCCGCTGCCAGCACCACCGCACGGCGCGGCGTTGTGCCGTGCTTTTTAACCACGCGCAACACCTGATTTTGGATCGACCACGCCAAGCCAGCCGCAGCCGTTGCCTTGCCCAGCGCAATCCGCGCCGCCCCGTGGTGAGAAAAACCGTGCTGCCAAACATGGTCGGGCAAATCCGCCGCCATTTCCAAAACCAGCCCCATTTGCCGCGCAATATCACGAATCACCGCGTGCGCCGAAGCCCCTGCTGCATAGCCCAACGACACATAACAATCGCGCAATTCCACCCAGCCATCCGCCAATTCCAACGCCGTTACCACATTTTGCCCATCAAATGCCGTGATGCACTCAATCACCGCCCCCGCTGCCAGCACCACCGCCCCAGCGTTTTCGCCATACCCCGCATACAACACCGCAAACGCATCAGGCTTTTCCAATGCGCGGCGCGTATCAGGTTTTAAATTGTAAATTTTCACTTGGCATTTATTTGGGTCTTCCTTCGCTGTTTTCTCAACAGAAAATTCAATATGAAAAGGCGGCGCAATCTCCAAGCCTTTTTTGCCTGCTTCGCCCACCACCAAACGATAAGTTCGGTCAAACAAAAACATCATTCGCTCCCGCGTAAACCATTTGTGCGCGCCCATCCACAAACGCCATGCGATCAGGCTCGCCATCGCAAAACAACACCCCTTGCGGCACATCCAAATAGCGCAAACCTGCCAAAATATCCACATCCGCGCGGATGCGCAGCCCTTCAAACTGCACCGCGCCGTCCGCGTTTTCCAAGCCCAACGCCCAATAGCCGTTTTCATCATTCCACGCAAAATGCAACGCATATTCCGCGCCATCCAATTCCGCTTCTATCACAAAATCATTCGCATCTGCCAAAGTCAAAGCCAGCATAAACCCTCCTAGCCAAATAACGTCGAATCCAACCGGCTGCGCTGCGTTTCAGGCTGCCTTGCTTGGGTTGGCTGCGATACAGGTTTACCAGCAGGCTGCGCCGTTTTCGGCACAGACGATTTGCGCGCCGTCTTGCCCGCTGTTTTGCCCTTGCGCGCGCTCGTTTCCCCTGCCTTGCCCTTAGCCTTGCCACTCGCCTTTTGCGGCGGCACGTCCGCTTCACGCGGCTGTGCCTTGCGAATCTTAATCAGCGACATCTCCACGTCCAGCTTCTCATCCACCCCGCGCCGAATCGTGCAATTCGTAATCGCATAATCCGCATAAAAATCCAAGCCCGAAACGATCGTAATCGGCTCGCGCTTCTCGTGCATTTGCCGCAGCAGCGCTTTGGCTTGCACCAGCTTAGACTTGCCCGAATCGCCAAACAACACCACGCTCGCCCCCGATACCACCCCGCTCAAAGACAGCCGCTCCGATTCCACGCCGATATGGTCGGCAATCGGCGCGCCTTCTTCCACCGCATACTGGGTAACATTTGCCGCAAGCTCCGTCGTCTCCTCAATCAGCGCGTCCAACTGCAATGCGCCCACCGTTGTTCCGCCGATGCCGAACACCATGTTCACCAGCTTGTTTACCTTGCCCGCAGCATTTTTCACGCCATCATAGGCAGCCTGAAAAGCCATTATGAAGCCCCTTTCAACACATAAGCATTACGCCCCATTTGCGCCGCCGCACGCGCAGGGTTTTGCACGCCGTTTGCCGTAATGTTTTGCGTAACATGATTATTCACCACGCCGCCCGCGCGCACGCCAACCCCCGCGCCCGTCATCGCCGCCGCGCTCACCGTATGGTTCACATTGATGCTGCCGCCACCTAAGCCCGGTATCCAATCAAACCACCCGCGCACCGCCGCTACCGCAGCCGCCCACTTATCTTTAAAATACCCAATCGCCGTATCCCAAAGACCGTTTACCGTGTTGATGATGCCACCCCAAATACTGCTCGCGCTGCTGCTAATCTCCTGCCAAGCACCAATTGCCTTTTGCTTAATGTTGTCCCACATTTGCACCGCAGATTGCCAAACCGCATTCCACGCCGCCAAGCAAGCCGCTTTAATCCGCTCCCAAGTAGCCAGCGCCCAAGCCGTAATCGCCTGCCATGCCGCTGATGCTTTGGCTTTCACCCAATCCCACGCCGCCAGCAAATACGCCACCACCGTGTCCCAGTTGTTATACAGCAGCCAAATAGCTGCGATTATTGCCATAATTACCAGCAGAATCGGATTAGCCGCCATCGCCGCCGTAATCAAACGAATACCCAGCGCAACAACTTTTGTTGCCCCAAAGAGCAGCATAAGCACCTTAAACACCACCATGCCCACCGACACCAACGCCGCTATTTTCATCAGCCATTTACCAGTCGTTTGCCCCGCACCGCCTAAAGCATCCTTAATCTCCCCCAGTTTTTCCCAAACCCAGCCTAGCTTCTCTTTCACCCAATCAATCTGCGTTTTCCATTCGCTCGACGCGCCCACCAAACGCCCCAACACCGACTGCCCACCGTTCAGCCACACGATAATATCGTCCACAATCAAGTAGATGCCATACAGCACCGCCGCGATTTTCAAAAATGGCAGCAGCGACGCTTTCGCGCTCATCCCAATGCCCTGCAACAACGTTTTCAGGCTGCCTGCGCTGCCGATTGCGCCAAGCAAAGCATTATTCAAGCGATAAACACCATACGCCGCGCCCAAAAACGCCGCCGCCTTGCCGATTTCCGTCAAAGCGCGCGCAAAGGCTTTCAAATCATCCGCGCTCAACTGCCCCAAATAATCCACCAAGCCTTTTAACGCCCGTTTCGCCCCATCAAACAACCCAGCCTTGCCGATTTCCCGCTTCAAACTTTGCCAGTTATCCGCCAAGTTAGACGTTAAACCCTCCCAAGTATTAGAGAGCTTGTCCATTGCTCCCTTGTATTTCTGGTTGAAAATCGTCTGCAAAGTCGCCTGAATTTCCGCGCGGTTATCCGCCGAAGCCTGCAAAGTTTGCTGCTTGCCCTCGCTATCGGTAAAGCTATACGCAATCTGCCCGCCTTTTTTAGACGCTTTCACGCCAAATTCTTTTAAGCGTTCATTCTCGCCCGTAACCGCATCCGCAATCGCCTCCACCATTTGCATCACAGGCTTGCCCATTGCCGCCGCCGTATCGCCCAGCGTTTGCATTAAGCCATCTTTCATCGGGTCAAGCCCATAGGCTTTGAGCTTCACAAATGCTTCCGTTACTTCCGAAAGCTCATAAGGTGTTCGTTTGGCAAAATCAGCCACCCAATCCATCGCCGCACGCGCTTTTTCGCTACTGCCTTCAATCGTGCCCAACACCGTTTCATAGCGTTCAAATTCTGCGCTGGTATCAATAATAGATTTCACGCCTGCGCCCACAGCCGCTGCGCCCAGAAATTTGCCCAGTCCGCCCGATAAAAAACCGCCAGAGCTACCCCCGCTCAACTCTCCACGCAACTCACGAATCCGCTCACGCGTTCTCGCCCATGCGCGGTCAAGTTCCGCGTGCGTTGCCATGCCCGTGCGCCGAAACGCCGCATAAGCCAATTGCGCCCTGCGGATGTCTGCGTAAATCTGCCTATCCGAGCGAATGCCCAACCTATCCAGCGAGCGGTTGTAAATCGCCCCGCTGCCGTGCTGCTGCAAACGCATACTGGCAAAACTGCGCCGAATATCATTCGCCGCCGCCTGCGCCCGCGTTCGCGCTTGGTTCAAACCATTTAAAAACTGGTTTAAACCCGCCCTTTCCATTCTAAAACGCAGCAGCGTAACCAATTCTCTTGCAATCATGGCAAAACCTTTCAGGCATAAAAAAACCGCCTTTTTAGGCGGTAGAAACAATATGAAAAAACAAAAAAAGCCCTGTTTTCACAAGGCTTTTTTATGAAAATGCTTGCTTAAATTAGTAGGTTAGCCTATAATTAGTCCTATCGGTTCTAGTACAACCGATAGGTTAAACGCCTAACCTGCAATATTGCTTTAAGGGCATTTTCAGGAGAATTAAAATGAGATGGTTCATTTTTATTCTTCTCTTGGTTTTATCGGCTAACGCCTATTAACCTTTGAGAAGCGGTGGGGCAGTAACGATGCCCTGCCGTTACTCAAAATCATAAAGGAAGCATCATGGCATTGTCAAGAAACGAAATTCAAAAGAAATCTGATGAAAAACGCGGCGTGAAAGTCAAAGCCTTCAAAATGAAGCTGGAAGACATCGCACTGATAGAAGAAACCGCCGCCAAGCTAGGGATTAGCCAAGTAGATTTGGTTATTCGCGCCGTGCAACAGTTTGCGGAAAATGGTTAAGTTACTTTTTCCATCTCTCCGCTTCCCGCGCTTCTGCCTCGTCCTGCATATCCAAAATCGCATTGATTTTCAGCAAGTCCACCAAATCAGCCGTGCCGTCTTTCACCTCGGCAAGGCTGATTTTTCGCGCCAACACAGGTCGCCAAATCAAAAATTCCGCTTCCAAATCGGCGCGAAAATGCCCTACGGTTTCGCTTTTTCGGCTAAACCCGCCAGTCCAGAAAGGTTTAGCCAGCGCGTCAAAGGGGCAGCGAAATTCTCTTTAATCACCACCACCAAAAGCTGCAACACTTCGGCAAAATCATCAAAGATATGCCCATCGCGCGCCAACTTAAAGCGCACCGCTTCGCCGTTTTCGTCCTCATAGGCAATATGCCCGCTATCCAGCAAGCGCGTTGCCCAGCGTTCCAGCGATTTGCCGTCAAGCTGCGCCGATAGCTTTTCTACCGCCTTTTCCAAATCCGTGTTGTTCACATCTTTCAGGCTGCCTTCTGGCTCATCTTTCAGGCTGCCTAACAGCGCGCCCAGCGCGGGCAACAATTCTTTCTGCAAATCGCCAAACACAGGCAAGGCTTCAAAAGCATTCATTTTGGTAATAAAAAACGTGGTGTCGCCTACTTTAATTTCAACCGTTTGGCTCATCAGTTATTCCCTCCCACAGTAAAGGCAGCGCGTGCCGTTTCAATCACCCATTCGCGGTTGCCCAATTCCTTGCCAAACTCCACCGTGGGGCGGTTCACAATCCAAGCCGCATCGGTGGCAACCAATGTTGTGCCGCGTAAATCCGTCAGCATCAGCGGAAACGGCTTATCGCCGCCGCTTAAATGGTCAATAGACAGCAGCGTGTTCAACACATCATTGCTGCGGCTGGTTTGTTGCAAAGTCAGCGTGATTTTTACACGCTTATCCGCGCTCATCACACGCGCCACTTCGCCGTCTGCACCTGCCTGCGATGTGATGCCATCGCCCAAAGGCTCAATGCTCACAAACGTGCCATCTGCATAGCCCGTTACCGAATGCACACCCACCACCAATTTCACGCGGTCGGGCGAATAAGTTTTTACTGCGCTCATCGTTTATCCTTTCATTCATAGCCTAAGCTAAATTTAATATTCACCACATGAATTGCCCCTGCCAAACGCGCCGATCCGCCTAAATCGTTTAACACGCGGCTGGCTTTGTTATTGGGCGAAATTTGCGCGGCTTTCGGTTTTTTAATGATGTAGCTGGGGATAACCTTATCGTTTTCGTCCAACTCTTCGGGCGCAATGCCACCACGGCGCACACCAAGCTGCAACGACTTTTGCATAGCATTGGCTAAAATCGTAATCCCTTCATCGGTATAAGGGATTTTGCCGTCGCCGTTAATCAGCGCAAACGCCACATCTGCCTGCATTTCATTGTGCAACCAATCGCGGAAACGAATCACATCAATCCATTCACCCGCCGCCGTTTTGCCGCCTTGGGTCAAAGCAAACGATTTAAACATTTCAAACGTGGTGCAGTTTTTGCCAGCGGCAGCAATGTATTCCCCTTCCGCTAAACGGTCAGCGGTGATGCCCGCAAGGCGTTTGTTCGCCCATGTCTCACCGCCTGGGTAAAAAGTAAAACACTTCGCCATCAACGCCGCTTCGTTAAATTCCGTTGCCGCTTCGCGGTCAAACACCACAAACGTGCGGAAATACTGCTTATCCATCAACTTGGCAGCAATGTCGGTGCGTACTGCGCCATTCAACACTTTCACATCATCGGTTGCCGTACCAAACAGCTTCACATTGGCTTCTGCCCACGCCGCCACTTCCAGCACCGCATTTTCCGAGCGGTCAGCCAGCACCAAGCCATACCACGAACCGCCCGCCTTGATGATTTCGTTCAGCGCATCGGTGTAGCTTTCCGTTGCACTCAATGCCATTGTGCCTTTGCTGGGCTTCACGGCAATATCCGTCGCTGCTGCAAGGGTTAGCGTGTCGCCGCTTGCGCTGGCTTTCAGCGATGCGGGCAAAGCTGCCGCACATTGCGCCGCCGTGCCGTCTATATCCAACACTTCGCCGCTGGGCAGCGTGATTTTGGCGGTAATCTGCTCACCCGATAGCGTGATTTTGCTTGCCGCGCGTCGCCCGATATACACTTTCGCCAGCGTCGGCGTTTGCGAAAACGCCGCCAATGCTGCCTTGTAAATCGGATCGCTTGCCGATAAACCCATATCCAGCAACTCGCCCGCCGAAGTAATCGCCGCCATGCGTGCTGTGGTTGCCGCGTGCAAGCCCACAATCATCATATCGCTAAAACTTTCCGTGGCAATTGCCGTCGTGTTCAGCGAAATGTTCAAATTAACCAATCGGTCTAATTCTGCCATGTCAAAACTCCATAAAAAAAGCGGCTACTGCCGCGTGGTTACATCTAAAACTGCTTTTTCAATTACAGGCACCGTTTCATCCATCGCCGCCATATAGCGATAACGAAACGACAAAACCGCCTGCTCGTGATACTGCGCTTCAAACAATTTAGGCACAGACTGCACCCGCTCTATATCAAACACCGCCGCATTCGCCGCGTCCAGCGCATCGGCTGCTGCTTCTGTTTGCAACGCCATTGCCAGCGCGTCCAAAATCTCAAACGCGCCATCGCCATAGCATTGCACCGTTACCGCCGCTTCACGCACCGCCGATAATGCACGGCTACCGCTTTCGCTAATCGGCGCACGCAGCACAGGTAAACTGGTATCCGCCGAGCGCACGTCCAGCGCGGCAAACACGTTTTCAGGCTGCCTGCCGTTTTCATACGCCCAAATCAGCGGCACAGGCAACAACGCTGCCAAAATATCGTACAAATACTCTTTCATGGCTGCTCCGATACCGCGTAATAGCGGTAATGGCTGATGATGCCCATTTGAAACCGCGCCTGCGCGATGATGCGGTATTCCGTCCCCAGCCACAGCAACACATCGCCCATGTTGTCGTCCACCCGCAGCAGCGCATCGGTATAAATCTTAACCGCTCGCCCCATGCGTTTGCCCTCGGGCAAATTCTCCCGCTCATCGTTGCGTATCGGCTGCACCGAAGCAGTAATAACCAGCGTTTGCGTTTCCATGCCTTTTTGCCAGCGTCCCTTGATATACGCACCATCGGCAAAACGGCGAATGGTGTGTTGTTTTCTTAATCCCATTTCAGGCTGCCTTTAATCGTTTTCTTTGTGCCAAAATACATATCTCAAAAATGTACCCAGCACAGCGAGTAAGAAATACAACTTTACTAATGCCCAGAAAAAGTCCCAGCCGTTTAATGACAAAAACCATTCCAATGTTTCCATAACTTTGTTCCCGTGGTGTGGCAGCCTGAAAACTACACTACCTCATATTCCACCGCATTCACCAACTGCCCCGTATCAATCAACGGCCGGTCAGACCCCTTGCGCCTAATCGTCGCAGGCGCGTTAGGCACCCAATTACCATTGCGGATATGCGCCCGCTGCACATCACGATACCAGTTGCCCAATTGATGCAACATCGCATCCACGTTCGCCCCATCCATCACACGATACACCACTCGCCGCTGCGCTTCGCTAATCTGCGCCGCGTTTTGCTCCGCACAATCCGCCATAAATGGGCGCGGCAGAATATGGCGAGTGCCAAAGTGGTTGTAAATGGCAATGTCCACCATATCATCATGCGAACCGCCTTGAATGCCCACCTTAACCACCCGCCCATTCAGCCTTTGCGTGTTGCCGATAATATCATCCAAGCCAAAATCATTGATTTGCACATCCACAGCCATCTCCATATTGCGACACAATAATTGCTCCGCGTTTGCACAAATCCGCCAGCTTCTGATACTGCGCCAGATAGCCGCAAGGGTCGCCGCCATTATTGCCATAGCTGCGCGACAAATCCCCCTCGCGCTCCGACACCACGCCCACAGGCACAACCACCGCCCCTTGCGCTGCTGCCGAAAGTGCGTTTACCGCTAAATAGCCCGCGTAAAACAACACCGCGCGTTCTTTCAGCTTGTCGGATAAGCAAGGCGGCGCAAACTCCGCCGCTAAAATCAGCATCTTTTCCAATAGCGCATCATCCGCAGCAGCAACATAAGGGCAAAGCAAACGCAGCTTATCAATCAGCGGGTTCATTGTGCGCCTGCCAATGCCAGCAAATTCTCTTTCTTGGCATCGCTGGCAAATTCAACGCCTTTTTCCGTCAAATACTGGCGCAGCTGCTCCACTGTCATCTTGGTTACATCTTCTTGCTTGGATGGTTCTGACTTAGGTTGTTCTAACACTTCCAAATGCCCACTTTCCACCAAGCTCAACACCCCCGCATCATTATCCGCCACTTCGGCTTCCTGCATCGGCGCAAGCACCGTCATGCCGTTCAAAACCACCACGGCAGGTTTAATGTTTTTGATTAACATAGGTTTCTCCAATAAAAAAGGCTGCCGAAGCAGCCCTGTATAACCCAAATTTTCAGGCTGCCTAAGCCGCCGCAATCTCACACTTAGAAAACGCCAGCGGATAATGCACCACCACGCCCGCCGTGCGTGCGTAGCAAGGCACAACCACTTCCAAGCCACGCGCCTGCGCTTCCATTTGGTTAAATGCCATCGGCAATTCGTGGCTCATGTTTTCTGCGTCAAATTCGCCGATAAACAGCAAATGCTTGCCGCCTGTGCCTGCGCCGTCAAACTCGGGCGCTTCCACCAATTGCAGCGAAGGATGTTTCTTGCCAAAAAACTCCCACACCGTAATGCCGTGCGCTTCGGTGTAGATTTTGGATGTCAAAAGCGCGTGCAGCGAGCTGGCAACCACAAGGCGGTTAGGCGTATGTACCCCTTTGCTTTGCAAGCGCACCGCATTCCACAACGCGTCCAAATCGGCGATGATTTCCGCGCCTGTTGCCTGCGCCCAAGCCTTGCCGCTAGGCAGCGTGGTAACGCCGATATTTGGGTGGGTGGTCATGCCATACAAGCCATATTCTGCATCGCCCACCATTGCCACCTTGTTCAGCTTCACTTCAATCGCACGGCGTGCCGCATCGCCTTTGCGCGTAGGCAAGTTTGTACCCAAGCCAGCCGATGCTTTCAGTTCCATGATGTTAAAGCCGTAGGAATCGGCAACGGTTTTCACGCGCACGGTATGTTCCATGCCCAGCACATCAGCGCGCGGCAAGTCATCGGCATAATTTGCCACAATCTTTGCCATGCCCACGGTGTCATAGGTTTTATAGACCACCGTTTCGGCGTATTCAGGCGCATCCGAAGCAATCGGAACAAGCCCCAAGCCCAACATCGGCGGACGTTTTTTCTCATAGATTTTGGCTTTCACAAAATCCAATTCACGCGCGGCAAACACGCTTTCATCTTCGCGCATTGCGTTGCCCGTAGATTGCGCAAATTGCGCGATAACAGATTTTTCCGCTTCATCATAGTGCAAATGTTTTTGCATCATCATTTCCTTTCATTAAGCTGTTGGTGCGTGCAGCTCAACGCAAGCAATCTTGCCACCTGCCACGCTTTTCACATCGCGGATAACCGCATTTTTCAGGCTATCGGCTGCCGTATTGTCCAGCAAGCCCACCGCGTTAAATTTAACCGCCTCGCCTTTGGCAACGGTTTTACCTGCCGCCACTTTCACCCAGCAAAGCCCGCGCGTCATCACCGAAACACAATCGCCTTGTTTATAAGGGATAAGCGGTGTGTGCGAATGAATCACCACGCCAACGGCTTTTGTGCCTTTGCCCGCTACCGCAGCACCGTTTGCATCCACGCCCACAATCACGCCAGCGGTCAAGCCATCTGCGGCAACCGCATAGCTTTCCACGCGGTCAAAACCGCTGTCTGCCTTCATACCGGCAAACGCCACATCCATTTGGTCGTCATACATAGCCATTATTCAGCCCCTTTCAAACTTGCTTTGTATTGTTCACGCGCTTGCGCCGCCGATGCGTTGCCTGCGCCGTCCTTATCCGCCATATCTTGGCGTTGCCCCGCTAAGGCTTTGGCTTTTGCCTGCTCATCGTGAGATGCCAGCGCCATATCAAACGCAGCGGAAACATAATCATCGGTTTTACCGTCCAACGCGAGCGCATCGCCGCGAATGGCTTTAATCACCGCCACTTTAATCTCGCGCGCGGCGGTGTCCTCCTTAAAGTCCACGCCATGCGTTTGGGCGACTGCTTCCAGTTGCAAACGCTCGCGGGCTTCTTGCAGCGCGTCTTGCTTGATTTGTAGCTGCTTGTCCTGCAAGGCTTTCAAATCAGCTTCTGCGCTGTCGGCGCGGGCTTCGGCTTGGGCAAGTTTGGTTTTGCCCGCCGCCTCATCCTGCTTTAATTGATTAAACGCCTGAATCACTTCGGGCGCGGCATCGTATTCAATGCCGTTGTCTAAACGGATTTTCGTCATCGTTTCGTCCTTATCATCCACGGCTTCGTTGCCGTCCATATTCAACCGCGCATTGCCTGCGCGTCCCTTGCTCACAATCGCTAAGTGGTTGGGGCGGATATTGCGCTGTATCGCATCGTAGCGTTCGCCTTCGGGCGTGATGCCAGCGGTCTCCTCCAGATCCAACTCATAGCCGACTGAAAGTTCTTTGTTGCCCGCGTTAATCGCCGCAGGGTCGTGTATCACAATATCCGCTAGCAAGTTATTGCCGTCTTGCCGCGCTTGCCCCAGCACCGTGCCGATGGTGTGATTTTTGGCATTGCGGCTGGTTACTTTGCCGGGGTGTCCGTTGGTAATCGGAATGCCCTTGTAAGCATTCAGGCTGTCTTGGGCAAACACTTCATCAGGCGGGCGATATTCGCGCCGCTCGCTGCCATCGGGATTGTGATAAATAAAAACGCCCGTTCGCGTGAGAACAGGCGTGTCGTGAATAAAACCATCTTGATTGCGCCGCGCTTTCACTTCGGCGCGGTCATAGCGAGTTACGCTCATAAACAATTCCTTTCAAATCGGCGAAATCGGGGTAAATGCCCTCTGCGCTGCATCGACATTGAATCGGCTCGCTGGGGTATCCATCGGGCGGGGGATTATCCCAATCAAATATCTTACCCTCGCGCTCGCGGTGCGTATGGCGCACGCGCTCATCCAGCGAAGTGCGCCAAACATATTGCGTAACGCCAATGCCGCGTTGCCGCTCCATCGTAAGCTGCCCATTGAGTTTGCCGATTTGGTCGCGGGCAATCAAGCGGGCGCGGCTTTTGGGTAACGCATAAGTCTCACGAATAAAATCCGCCAGCTTGGCATGGGGCAGCCCTGCGCGTACCGCTGCCACAATCTTGCCGTGCAGCGTTTCCAAATACTGCGCTGGGATGGATTTAATCAAACGGATATTCTCCGCTTCAAACTGTTTCATCACATCCAACAACCACGGCTCATGCGCGAACACATCCACCGAAAACACCGAACGCACCACCTTGTGAAACTGCACCTGATTAAACCGCGCTGCTTCACGCAACAGCGATAACGCCCCTGCAATCGTTTTTTCAGGCTGCCTAAACACATCGGCAATGCCCACTACCCATCGCCGCAGCCGCTCATACCAGCCGCTGCTTTCGGGGATGTCATCCAGCGCGTCTTGGCGCAAATCCAACAAAGGCAGTTGCCGCTCAATTTCCGCCGCAATGCTATCGGCAAAAACCAGCAGCAGCCGCTCATATTCGCGCTCCGTGGCGTGCGGATACAACCAGCGCTTAGGTTTTCGCCGCGTAGTCTTGGGCATCTGCGCCATCGTGTACCTCACGTTTCAAACCAAATTGCTCTCGCTGGGCGAAATAATCCGCCGCCTGCGTCTCGCTTACTGCACCAATAGACACCGCCTGCGCCACCGCATCAACTTCGGTTTTCAGCGTATCTACTGCCAGTTTCGCCATGTCCGCCTGCTCGCGTGCTGTTGGCACATACAACGGCGACCACTTAATGCGCCAGCCATCAGGGATTTTGCCCTTGATGCCGTTTTGCAATACCAACAGCGCAATCAGCCGCTCCAACATATTGCCCACACGCACCCGCTCCGCTTCCACCAATTCATGGAAATTGCGCAAATCGCCTTCACCCGTGGCAGATAGCCCACTCGCCGATTGCCCAAACAACTGCGCCAGCGGAATACCCGTCTCCGCCGAAATCACTTGCTCAAACTTGCCGATGATGTCAGTCAAACCGCTCACATTCATATCGTTTACGGTGTAGCTATCCTCGCCATCCACCGCCACCGTGTTCAACACGCCGCGCGAAGCATCCACCGCCTGAATCCGCTGCTGAATCGCTTCTTCAAAATTGCTCCCAATCAAATCAGCCAAGCCCTTCATGGCGTAAACAGGCTGTTGCTTGCGGTCTAAAATCTGCTTCACTCGCTCGCGCGTTGTTTCCCAGTCCAAAATCGCCTTATAAGCACGGTCAACCGCATTGCCGCCTTGCCAATAAATGCGCGTGTCTTTCAGTATTTCAGGCAGCCTGAAACCATGAATCGGAAACACACGGCTTTCATGTACCACAAACTGCTTTTCGCGCGACGAAATGCGGTAAAACTCTGGTTCACCAAAATTCTTTTGCGTGGCATCGCCATACAGCGCACCTTCCACCGCAACCTGATTGATGCCAAACACCCGCAATTCCACCACTTCAACAGGTTGCGAAACGTCCAGCGGCTCGTTCAACCCCTTGCCGTCTGCCACCAGCGGAATCACGCACGCCCCGCCAAACAACCGCGCCAGCTTCAACGCATACGCCGCCGTTTCAAACACATTCAAGCGGTCAAGCTCCGATGCCAGCAAATTGTCCGCATCGCCTTCAATCTCAAAACCGCCTGATAACGCCTTATCAGCGGGCAAATCCACCACACGGCGAAAAATTCCACCCTGCGCATACAAAAAAGGCGCAGAAACCGAAGTTATCCGCGCCTGCTGTTTACCGCCCAACACCGCCTGCAAAAAGCCATCTAGCCTAAATTTCATAATGATAATGCCTTAAATCGTTTCATCGCGTCCATGCTGCCAATCAGCGGCTCAATAGCATAGCGCACTGCGTCAATGTAATGGTTATGCGCGTCCATCGGCACAGGCAAAACATCCCCGCTCAAACGGTCAGTCTTGTAGCTATACAGCCGAAACTCCCGCGCCGTATGCTCGCAACGCGGATGAATCACCACTTTTTCAAACGACTTGATAAACTCAATCCCATCTTCCACGCTGCCCTTACCCTTCACCGCTCCCACAATACGCGGCAGCCCGTGTCGTTTCAGATAGCTGATACTTTCAGGTCGCGCACTATCCGCCCGCACCACATAGCGCCCAATATCAGGCATCGCCGCCTGCAATACCGCCGCCGTATCGTCCAGTTCAATGCCCACGCCGCCTGCTTCACGCTCAATATACAGTTTGTTGTCGTGTATCCAGCATTGCACCGCTGCCGTAGGGTCTTGCGAAAAGCCAAAATCCAAGCCGAAATATGCGCCGTCCCAATTTTCGCCCGGCACAAACTCCGCAATCTCATACTTGCCTTTAAACACCTGCGCCTCGCTCTGCTCGTAATACGCGCCTTCCCAAATCCACGCATAGCGGGCAGGGTCAAGCGTTTGCTGCTGATGCCGCCGCAACTCTTCCAATTCAGGCGGGAAAAACGGATTGTCGCCGTAGTTCATTTCCATAATGCACGAACGCGGCGGCGGATTTTTACGAAAACGCCTATCCGTCGCGCTGTTTTCTTGCTTTGGATTCCAAATCACCCAAATTTCCGACTTCGGCGCACGAATGGTCGGCTCCAACACTTCCCACGCCGCTTCCGAGATGTCTTCCGCCTCCTCAATGATGCACACGTCAATTTTCGCCAGCGATTTAACCGACTGGATATTGTTGCGCAGCCCCTTAAACAGAAACTCCGTGCCGTTGCGCCCGCGTATATAGTCCACGCCCACATCATAAGCCACCGCCAACCACGGCTCGGATGCAATCGCCGCTTTCAATTCCGCGTAGAACGATTCTTTGATGGAGTTCTGAAACTCGCGCACACACAAAAAGCGTAATGGCTCAACAAAGCCCCATGTCGCCGCCATCTTGGCAAAATTAAACGACTTGCCCGAACCGCGCCCGCCAAACGCCCCGCGAAAGCGCAATGCGCCACGCGGCAGCCTGAAAACCGTTTTGATTTTCGGCGGCAGCTTAACCTGTACTTTCATCGTCGCCCACCGCAACCAATTCAATAACCGTAGGCGTTAAAGAACCGTCCGAGTTAGTAATATCCAACTTCATGCCGTTAATCAGCTTTTGCCGCGTCAGCGTCAGCGACTCAATCCGCCCTAACAACCGCTGGATAATCGGCTCATAATCCTTACGCACAAACATTTTTTGCTGTACAGGCGGTACATCAGGGTCATCAGTAATCGGCACACCGCCCACTATCGCAGGCGTTTCCACAATCCGCTCCAACTCCAGCGCTTCTGCCGCCTGTTCCGCTTCCAGTTTCAAAGCCCGATTCAAACGGATTTTGCACAAACGCAATTCCGCATCAATACTTTCAAGCTCCAATTCCTCCGCCAGCAGCTTTTCCTCATCTGTGTAGTAATCGGAATACAGCGCGCCCGCCTTAACGCTATTTTGGTTATTCTTGGGCGCGCCAGTTGATTTTCCACCGTGCATTCGGCAACGACCGTTTGCCATCGCGGCGTTTTGACACGGCTTGCCTGCACGCGTTTTCGCACCGCAAAGTTCAGCCATTTAATCTCCTTGCATGGGGTTGTTTTTACAAATCAAGAACCAGCACTACGACTTTTGCTTGGGCTGCCCTTGCCACGACCACCACCACGCCTCAAAGTAATGTGCGGTTTATGATAGGGAACTTTACGCATCACACGCTCCTTTCAAAAAGCCTTTCGGCAATTAAAAAAATAGCTGCCAATAAATCAGCAGCTTTTCACTAAGGGCTTACACAAAAAACCGCCCATAAAGGACGGCTGCAATTATTCTTCATCATCAACAAATGAAGCCCAAGTCTTATCAATTTTCGGCTCGGCAACATAAGGCACTTCATCATTGGGCAGTTCAATACCCATCATCTTAGCGATTTTCACGCCATCCAAATACTTGTCGCCGAATTTACGCCAACCAATCTCACGCAAAAACGCCTCCGACTGTGCGCGGCTTTGAAAACACACGCAAAACCAATATTCGCTATCAGTCGCATCAACCTTGCGCTTATTTTCCGCTTTTAATCTATCACGGAAACCTTTTTTAACCGCATCCAAATCAGCCTTGCTATCCACTTCCGCATCACCAGTCAATTCAGGCATCTGCACCAGCGGTTTTTGCTTGCGCTTCCATTGGTT
Source organism: uncultured Kingella sp. (assembly GCA_963529665.1). Lineage (GTDB taxonomy): Bacteria > Pseudomonadota > Gammaproteobacteria > Burkholderiales > Neisseriaceae > Kingella_B. Next base: position 17,678 of record CAUSAG010000011.1, on the reverse strand, counting down.
TACTTTGGCTTTTGCCGCTGCTTTTTTGTCTTCAATCTCTTGCTTATCAATGTTTGCCATTTGCACACTCCCATCTAAAAATCTCTAAATCCGCCATTGGAATCAACTCCAAAATTTTCTCATAATCACGCGGATAATGCTTTTTAATTGGCAACAAAAAGCGCAAATCCAAACCATCAAACGACCGACCAAACACCTTGTAATCGCTGCCCAGCCGCACATTGTGCTTTTTAAAACATTCCACCAAATCCGCCTTTTTCCAATCCCAAATCGGATGATATTTCAGCAAATTAAAAGAAATGCTGCCATGCGACTGAATTGCAATGCGCCGCATCGGACTATCCGCCGCACGCACGCCATCAGCAACCAAAGTATCTTTCGGCAAGTCAAATTTCTGCACCATCGCCGCCTGAATATCGGTATAGTCAAATTCAGGCAGCATAGCATCTTCAATTACCGCACAATTCTGTGGCGGCTGCCACACCATGCCATTTAACCAACGATGCAAAGACGGATGCGGCAGTTGAGTAATCTTAAAGTCAAACTGCCGCTCATACATATCCAACTGCTCATTCACAAATTCCAAATCAGGAACCAAATACAGATAATATGGGATAACCTCATCAAAATGCTCACGGATAGCCAAAAAAGTAGCTACTGCATCCTTGCCGCCACTAAACGCCAGCAAAGTTCGCCGCTGCATCTTAGCAACCTGCTTAATGGTTTCAATGCCCGATAATGCTGCCATAAATTCTCCAAATATGGTAATATTTGGCTTTATTTTATAGATAAATTATCCATTATGCAAGACCATAAAACAAAATTAAACGGCTTATTAGCCCAAGCCCAACTCACACGCGCCGAACTTGCCCGTATCTTTCAGATTGCCCCACGCAATATCAGCCGCTGGAATACGCATGGCATACCACAATACGCCATCGCCTACCTGCAACTCAAAGCCGAAAACATCAAGCTCCAAGAACAAATGCAAGCCTACAAAGTCATCATCAAAGCAGCCTGAAACGGCTCACAAAAGCAAAACCCGCCAAGACGACTACTGCTCTTGGCGGGTTTTATGTTGGATTGTTTTTGCAAAATAAAAACAGAGAAAGCCATCAAACTCTCTCTGAATTACGAAACATTGCGCCCACTCGCAACAACGTCCCGAATGTAGCAAAATTGTATCAAAAAGTTACCACTTTATCAATGCTCAATAATCCCTTTTTTTCTAAAACATTCTTGCAATTTAAACCGTGCGACACGCTCCCAATTCGCCAAATGATTGCTGATGCGCTCGCGCCTGCGTGTAAAGGTCATATTTGGCAAGTCATATTTATCCATGACCGCCACCCGCTTCGGCTGCCCGCTGTAAATATGGCGCAGCATATCCGCCGCCAAATACACATCATCACAAACCTTCTCGGCAACCAGCACGCCCGCGATAATCAACAAGCCATCCAATTTGCCGTATTGACACTCCACCACCGCCACCAGCAAAGGGCGGTCAAGGCAGCCTGAAATCTGCGAACGTATCATCGCCGCGTTGGCGTGCCACTCCGCCTGTGTGAAGCCGCTGCTGCTGGGAATATTCCCCTGAATATGGCTAATCACGCTTGCCGTGTTGCCGCGCGGCGCAATCATCACGCTGCTGATTTTGTACACCTGCGATAGGCACTCATCCAAATTACGATACATTTTTTCTCCTAAAACCGCCAAACCATATTGTCTTGATATTTGGCGGCATTGTTTAACCCTGTCTCCAAGCTATGCACCTGATACCCCTCCCAATGCTGCCAGCCTGTGCGTTTTTCCTGCACCGTCCATGCCACATAATCCAATACTTCGCTGCGCGTACTGCCAAACAGCATAAATGGCGGTTTGATTTGTTCTGCCAACTTCAAAAAATCTACCAAGCTGAAATAGTTTTCTTTGGCATACGCGCCTTGCGCGGTGGAAAGATAAGGCGGGTCAAGCAGCAATAGGGTTTGTGGCTGTCCTGCAAATTCAGGCAGCAACTCGGTAAAGCATTGATGGCGAATTTCCAAGCCATCTAAATAATCGCTGGCATCGGCATAGGGCGATTTAGGCAGCGAATTAAACCAGCTTTTTTCTTTCAATTCCTGCCAGCTCCCCGCTTGACTACCGCTAAATAAGAACCACGATGCTATTGTTTGCGTATCCACGAAATTGCCTTCAATTAAAGCAATCAGCTGCTGCTTCTCTTGCTCGCTTAATTTTCGTTCATCTCTCTGATTGCCGATAATCGCCGCGCATTGCTGGCGCAATTTTTCTGTATCGTTTATATGCCATAATCGCTGGGCGTAACCGTCAAAGTCGTTGTAAATTACCCGCGCCGCAGGCAGCGTGCGCTTGGCTGTATGTGCTAACAAACCGCTGCCACCGAACACATCCACAATCGTCCAGCCTGCGCCATTGTTGGGGATATGCCGTTGCAACAGCGGGATAAAATGCTTAATAAAATTGCGTTTCTGCCCGATAAATGGCAGCGGAGCTTTTTTGTAATGCTTCAAATTAATCCTTTCTGTTTTTCCATCTTGCCCAATACTCATCCGCTTTCGCTTCAAACCAAGCCGCCGCATCATCGGCAATAATTCCATTGGCTGCCAACACATACGCTTCGCCGTGTTGATGCTGCATGGCGTGTTCCGTATGCGTGAGCGGCACGCCCGAAAACATCGGCTTGATGCCCACACCGCTGCCACGCGACACACGGCGCACATGGGCAAACTCACACCGTCCATCGCCGTCCTGCCACTCCGAAAAGCAGCCTGAAAGACAACTCGGCTGCCGACGCACCCATGCCTGAAAATCTTTATCAGTATTCAAAAATCACTCCTTGCTCGGCTGCCCACGCTTCAATGCGTGTTTGGTAATCCGCCATTTGCTGCGTATTCAGCTGCGTGGTGGAAAGCCCGATTTTTTGGATTTCGCCATTGGGCAACACACGCTCATCGCAGCCGATAAACTGCTGTTTGAAATACTCGTGCCACATCGCCGCTTCATATCGCCGCCCATCCAGCCAAACCTGCTCGGCAATTTGGTTATACAAGCTCCACAAGCGGCGGTTCTGCTCATAGCTGCGTTTGGCTTTATATGGACGGATAACCACTTCCAAATCGCCATGCGCTGCCAGTAGCTCGGGGACGATGTTTTTGTATAGGTTTTCAAACAAAGGGCGCTGGTTGGACACCTGGCAGCGGAATTTGCGTTCATTCATTTCCGCCCCCAAACCAACATCGCCGCATCGCGGCTGTGTTCGCTGCTGCGCTCCGTCCAGCCTGTTAATTGGGCAAACGCTTCTTTGGATAGTTTGGTCTTGTTGGCGGCGGGCGACACCATCTCAAAGCTGATTACGTTGGGATATTGCTGTTGCAGGTCGCGCAAATAATCCTCCCAAATCTTCGCATCGCGCTTCACGCTGCCCGCGCCTTGTAGGGCTTCGCGCCCTTTGCTGCCAAACCATTTGCGCTTGCGGGCATCTTCCACCACGACATGCAGCTTTTCGCCGTCCCTGATGCAGCCTGAAAGTGCATGGCGCACTTCGCTTATGGCGCGATGGATGGGCAGAGTAAGCACGTTGGTTAATTTGCCGTCTAGGCAATAGGCAAAGCCCGTTTTAACGCCTGTATCTATGCCGATGTACCAAGTTTTCGTTTCCATGCTTTAATCATCTTTCCGTTCCAAATAACAAAATCCCAACCTTCGTAATATTTCATACTTCCCATTTCAGGCTACCTTTGGGCGATCACTTTTCGCCAAATAATTCATCAACGGTTCCAAATCCAACGCAATCTTGGCGGCTTCTGCTTCGCTTTTCGCATTCATCCAACGCTGTTGCAATTCATCCGCGCGGCGTTGGTAGTATTCCAAGCAGATTTGTTTGTACTCATCCATCTAGCCGCTCCACATACGCCTTGCGCTTGGCGACAACTTCGCCATCAGCAGCCTGAAACCGCCCATTACTGCATTCGCTGTGGCAGGGGATAAACCGCCACGCTTCCCCCTTTTTGCACACCACCGAAGCCGATTTCCGCCCCCAGTAATCCGCCGCCGCACGAAAGTCGGCGTGTTGGCAGGTTAGGCAAGTTTCAGGCTGCATATTCAGCCCCCTGTGCCAACGCTTTCTGCCGCGCCTGTTCAAACCGTTCGCGCTCGGCTTGGCGGTCTCTTTCCGCTTCCGCTTCCAACCAATGCGGCTGCCCGATTTTCGCTTTCAAAGGTTCAAGCAACTCGGCAATGCGTTTGGCTTGTTTGGTTTTGTCTTCAAGGCTCAACAGCTTGCCTGTTTCCAGCAAATATCTGGCTTCGTCCGCTTCGCTGGGCAACAGCGCATTGGCGTGCGATTTGGTTAATCTGCCTTGTTCCACCGCCTGCATAATCGCTTGCGTCATCTGCTGCTTGTCTGTGCCCGCCGACACAAACCATTGGGGCTTCTCGCCTGCTTTCAGGCTGCCTGCAAGGCGGTTATAGGCTTCCTTGAATGCCATTCTCGCGCCCACCTTGTCGCCCGCATCCAGCAAGCCCTGTGCGCCCATGCCCATAGCCTGCATGGCAATTTCGGGGATAACCAGCGTCAAACTCTCGTTTTTCCAGCTATCCACCAACAGCCCGAACGCCTCATCCGCGCTAATCAAGCCTGTATCCATGCGCGATAACACGGCGGCAAGGGTTAAGCGTCCCGTCAATTCACGGCGGCAGCGGCGCAAAGCTGCCAACACATCTGCCAGCGGGTAAGGCAACAATTCTTCCGCCATAGCCGCTTTTGCCACGCCGCTCATCTCGGTTGCCGTCAGTTCGCACACTACGGTAATCGCCTGCAAAATTTCTTCCATCGGACTCATCACGCCAATCCTTTCGCTTTCAAAATTGCCAACGCTTCATCATGGCTGCTGCGGTTGGCTTGGGTTTTTTCCGCTTGTGCAGCCTGCACGCTGGTTATTTGCTGCCCGATTTGGTAGTCCGTTGCCACCTGCTGGTAATCGTGTAGCAATGCGCCAAAATCATGTCGGCGTTGCACGAAATACTGCTTGTTGTGAGTGGGATAGTAAGCCGCCAACACAGGTGCAAGTTCCGCTCCCACCGTCTTCACAAACTGCGCCACTTGCCCGCGCACTTTCGCGTTGGACATCGGCAACACGCCATAGCGCGCCCGATAGGCACGGGCATAGGCTTCCCACGTCTTCACGTTGTCAGGATTGCTGCGCGGGTCAGGTTTTTTGGGTTTGTCCGTAGGCAAGGTTTCAGCATCCGCACCAACAGCGTTTTCAGGCAGCCTGAAATCGTCCGCAACAGAATCGGCGGCTGCGGTTTCGCTTGCGAAATCGCAAGATGGGTCGCAACTCAGTTCTTGTTTATCTTTTTTCAGTTCTTGGTAAGTAGTTTCAGTTCTTTGTAATACACTGCTTTTTTCGCAGTCTGCGCTTTTAGCAGTCTGCGGTTTTAGCAGTCTGCGGTTTTCGCAGTCTGCGCTTTTAGCAGTCTGCGGCGTGTCGTAAACGTAATAGTCCATCTCCCCGCTTTGACGCTTTTTGCGTACAACATAACCTGCTTCAACAAGCTCTTTAAAAATCTCCCACAGCCCGCGTTCTTTGGTATGTTTGCGCGTACCCTCGGTTTCTTTTTCCAAGGCTTTCACAATCACATGCCAATCATCTGGTTTGGAAAGCAGCGTGCATAGCAGCCCGCGCGCATCCCACGACAAGCCCCCGGCCTTGAAAACATCGTTATCAACGACTGTGAAATTGTTACTTCGCTTGGTTCGGATGATGCTCATGCCGCCACTCCCAACTTCTCTGCAATCCTGCTCATGCCCTTAGGCGTTAAATAAACCTGCGTAGCGATGCGCTGCTCGCCTGTGGATTTGCTTTCATACTGATGCACGCTGTGGGTAACGCAGCCGCTGCGCACCTTGTCCTGATAGCCCAACCACACCCCGCTCCCGCCGCTGCGATACAACCAACCATGCTGCGCCAGCCAGTCAAACAACTGCTTGGGCTGCATCTTCAACATCTTCGCCGCCTGCGTAACCGTCAAATCGCCTTGCGCCACTTCAATCCGCGCCAACGCTTCGGCTTTGGGCGCAAGCTCTGCAATCTGCGCCGCTTGCTGCTGATTGCGTTCCGCCAAATCGGCAGCCAAGCGCAAGGCTTCGCTAAACGTTTGCGGAATCAGGCTGCCTGAAAGCCGTTTCTCGCAGTCAATAAAATACTGCCGCGCCTGTTTGCCCTTGGCGTTGCGCTCCACCATGCTTAACTCTTTTGCCATATCCAGCGAAAGGAAGTAATCCAAGCGATTGTGTCCGCCGCGTATTGCTTCGGAATTTCCCGAAGCAATCACAAAATCTTGATTTTCAACAAAACCATATTGACTAATGCGGTCTTTAATCCAAGTGGAAAAATGGTCGCGGTTTTCCAAAAACGCATGAAGTTCACGCGCGTTTACCGTTTGTTGTGTCTGCCCAGCAACTGGGCGATTGACGAGAGTAAATAATTCAGACATAATCAAGTCTCCGTTTGATGTTTATCAAATTACCTTGTAAGTAATTCAGTAACTGCCCACGTTAGCGCGTGGGCTTTTTCTTTACCGCTTTATCCAAGCAATAAAACGTTGAAACCAAGCTGCTTTGACGGGTATATAAATGTTTGCCATAATTTCCCCGTCATATTCCGCGTGCGCGACTGCCTTGATTTTTTCCTTTGCTTCATCAGGCGATGTCGCGAAAACACTAACTATCCAGTTCTTGCCACCGAAGCGGTAAGAGAATAGGTATTCTTTAAATTTCATAGAAAATCCTTGTGTAATGCGGTCTCTCCCGCCGTCAAGCGTCTGTTCCGCTTTGTCAAACCCGTGTAAGATTGAGTTTCCACACAACAACCCAACACGGAGAAAATCATGTCCTTAACACGACTTGAAGCCTTGCAGCTTGCCGCCCAACTGGTTAAACCCAACCAATCCCCCGATATGCGTATCAAAGAATTATTTGAACTGGCGCGCCTAATCATGTTGGAAGAAAATCAATCCCAAGAAAAAGCGCAGCTTGAAGCCAGTAAACGATTTAAAGCCTTATCTTGAATTTGCTTTTTGGAGTTTCTTAACTCGTGGCAGGATGTCATCCCACGTTTTAATTTGGTTAAGATGGCGAAACTCTGCACACACCGAAATAGCAATCGCAGATAGCGATAACTCGCCGCTTTGTGCAATTGCGCACTTAACCAACATCTTTTTAATCATCGCCTTGTCCTTTTTGGATAGGGCTTTTTGCTTTTTAGCCATTACTGGTCTCCTTTCAATCTTCATCAGCAATCGCCTGATAATGCTCAATCATCTTTTCAGCCATAAACTTGCGTTCGGCTTTGGTAACGATCGCCGCATCAGCAGGCACTAACTTCAAATCCAACGCAGCCAAAGCCACGCAATACTTTTCCAAATCGCCATCTTTCAGGCGGCTTAATCTTGTTTCCGAAATGCCCGATAAATCCGCAACACGCTTTTGCGATACCACCGCAAGCGCGTGCAATATCGCGTATTCATTCTTGCGGGCGTTTTCTTGTTGGGCGGGGGATAATTCGGTCATGGCTTAACAGGCGTATGTGGAAATAATTTAGGGTTGTCTAATTTCACTTGCGCAGGGATGCCGCGTTTTTTCCAGTTATTTACACGTCGTGCGCCATTTACGCCCTTAAAACCAAGCATTTCCGCAACTTTTGTTGAGCCGCCCAACTGTTCAATCAGTTGTTTGTCGTTCATTTTGTTTACTTCCATGTGGTAACAAGGCACAAATTAAACACCATGTTTAAACAAAAGTCAAATATTTGTTTAAGAACAATTTGTTTAAATGTACGAGAATTAAGGTTTGAAAAACGGAGATTTGATTATGGATAAGACAATGGAGCGGCTATATGAAGCAGCCGCAGAAAAAGAAGTTGCAGGGCAATCAGCACTTGCTCGCGCATTAGGTCAAACCCCGCAAGTTGTAAAAAACTGGGAAGCGCGTGGCATCTCTAAAAATGGGATGTTACTGGCACAGAAAAAATTAGGCGTATCAGCCATTTGGCTAGAAACAGGGCAAGGCGAGATGTATCCGCAGTCCACCGCTCCGCGCATCAACGAAATAACCGACATCCACCGTCCCATGCTGTGGAGCAGCAACACACCGCTGCCTGAGGATGATTATGTATTTACGCCATTCCTTAAAGAATCTGAATGTAGGGGCGGCGATGGCTCGTTTGAGATACCTGATTACAACGGTTTCAGGCTGCCGTTTGGCAAATCCACCCTATACCGCAAAGGCATCATGCCCGACAAAGTATTTTGCTGCACGCTCACCGGCAACAGCATGGAGCCTCGCATCGCCGAATATGCCACCATTGCCGTGGACACAGGCATAGAAAACATCAGGGACGGCAAGATTTACGCCTTTCAGCACGACGACCTATTCCGCGTGAAATACCTTGACCGTTTGCCCGGAAACAAAGTCCGCATCCGCAGCGAAAATGAGGACTACGAGGACGAGATTGTGAGCGGCGAAGACATCCGCATCATCGGGCGCGTGTTTTGGTGGAGTGTGTTGGATTAAAATATAGCAGCCATTCCGCGAATTTATGCGATGATATTTGAGAAATAAGTTGATTTTTAAGATTGGATAGAATTATGGGAATTTTTAATGCACCAAATGCAAAACCTTTAAACGTGAAATTGATGGCATTTGTTGCGGTTGTTTTTTTTGTTACTGCATTGATTTCATTTTTTGCTAATCATAAAGGGTGGGCATTTGGTCTAGCATTTCTTGGAGCATGTAGTATTTTAGCGATTTTTGAAGAACGTAAAAAACAAAAGCAAGCGAGAGAAGAAGAACAGAGATTGTTAGAAAACCAAACCATTTTGGCAAATATTGAAAACGGTTCTATCCAAGCAGAAGCATTTAAAGTTTTAGTAAAAAATAATGAACGTTGCTTTTTAGTTGATGCCGCCCTTTTGTTGGAAATTTCCACCAGTCGTCAAGGCGGATACGCGGGCATCCGAATAAAAAACATCAGCCTTGGCAACTTTGGCTCTTATTCCACCGAAAACTGGACAGTATCCGATGCAGGAGAACTGGTTTTAACAAATGAGCGTTTGGTTTTTGCTGGCGATCACCGTAGTGTTGATGTTGATTTAAATAAAATCAACAGCATTGAATGTGTAGGCAACCATTTTCTCATAACTATAAGCGGGAAAAACAAGCCAATTGCTTTTAATGTAGGCGATGAAACACTATGGCATGATGCAATACGAATAGCCATTCAAAAGAAAGGCTCCGTATAAAAACGCATAGCGTATTGAAGCCCACAAAAAAACCACAAATCAGTAGACACTTGATGTTGTAAGTATATCAAGCCGTTTAAATACCCCTCTCTTAAACCGCCCTTTTTAGGGCGGTTTTTTCGCAGGCCCACAACCCCCGCAAATCCCTCCATTTTTCAAAATAAATCATTGATTAGTAAAAATAAAGCCTAGCGGCCCATAAAAAAACCCCGATTACTCGGAGTTTAGGCTTGATTCTTGGCTTGTCTCTGCCTTAATTGCGTTAGATAGTTGTGGCAATTTTCGTATTGTAGCTCGGCGGTATCGTGGTTAATCGGTTCTTGTAAAAAATAATCAGCTTGCACGCGTATATCAAACGCATTCGCCAAAGCCCGCCCCAAATTAACCAGTAGCTTATCGCTCTTTCGTTCTTTCAAATATCGCCGTATTGCGCTGTGTAGGGCGTGCGTGTCGCTTATTTGGGCATTTGTATCATGGTTCACAAATTCATAAGCAGCATGAAACAAAGCATAGTAGGCAAGGTGGCACGCGCTGCGATAAGCGGTTTCATGATTTAAGGCAATTTGCTGCTTTGCCAAATCTAAAAGATTTTCTGGGGTACTCATGGGCGCAATACAAAGGAAATAGCGGACAAATCAATTTTTGCTTCTTGCTCGCATTGGTTTTGCATGGTGTAAATTTCATCTTGCAACGCGGCAAGCTGTGCCACATCTGCATAGCCTGAAACATACAAGCGAACAAGAAAATAATCATCCTCTTGATAGAGAATACTTTTCGGCACATAAATTTTGTGATTCATTAAATGGCGATAAACACGCTCTGCCAAATTTTGCAAAATATCCTCGGGCAATCCTAATTGCTGAATACGCTCGGCAATAGGGTTCACGATATTATCAGCATGGATGCGACGAGCCGCATCGTTTAATCGCACCACATTGCTCAATTGCATCATGTGTGAGGCATTTTCAATAGCAATGCTTAACTGCCTTGTATCGTCAAGTTGGCATACTTTTAAAGCGTTATCCATCGCCTCTTTGCCATGCTCAAAATCAAACACACGCCAAAAAGCAACATGAAAATTTTGGTATTCATGAAAACCCATGTTCAAATGCTGCGCAGCACAATAATTCGCCAACACTTCTTGCGGTTGATTTTCCAGCGCAGCAATTGCCCCCAAAGCTGTGTAAGCAGTAAGCGCATCCACTTTCTTTAAGGCTTCGGCATCGCGCCGCAAGCCTGCAATAGCAAGCGACGGCACTTTGTCTTTTTGGGCAAAATAATTTAACCGCTCAAATAGACTAGCGGCAACAGTTTGAGGTTGTGCAATCATAGGACTTCCTTGTTTAACCGCAAATTTTAAACAAACATAAGGCAATCTACAAGTTTCGCCCATCTCCGCCTCCGTGGCGGTTTTTTGCGCCTTGCGAAAACTTTGTTTTGTTTAAAAACAATGGGATATAAATTTTAAATAAAATATTTAAACATTTTGTTTGATTTTGTTTTAAACATAGTGTTTAATACACCCATCGCAACAAACAACGGAGCAGCAAAATGAAAAAGCCCATGAATCTAGCCGAAGCCCTAGCCAAGATTGAAGAGACATTCAAAGGCAAGGCAACCGACAAACCGAGCGACTGGCAACCCCAAGCCAAACGCACCCGCCAAGAAAGCCAAGCACTCTACAACTTCATGCGCGGAATGCCATAAGGAGACGCACCATGTATCAATCCCCCGCTAATACAGGCTATGCAGACAACTTTTGGGGCTGCCCCGACCCAGCCAACTACGACGAGCCAACCAACCGCCACGGCGAACTATACAGCGAATGGCAAGCAAGGATAGAACGCGAATACCGCGCCCAAGCCATCGCCCAAATCCGCAGCGATTTGCAACGCTACGGAAACTGCGAGCAAGAATTAGACGAACTAGCCGCCGCCGAAGCAGGGCGGGGCGATGAAGATACTGAAAACGACATTTGGGCAATCATTTTAGAAATCGCCCAAGCCAACCGAGACACCTTTTAAGGAGCAAAACATGAAACAAGAAATTTCAGATTTAGCAGACGCTTTGCGCTACACACACAAAAAAATCCACAAGCTAGACGCGCTTTGCAAGCAATACAACCCAGATAGCTACCTACAAAAATGCCAAGACAACAAGGGTTTATTTGCCATCACGCTACACATTCGCCAAGCAAACGGACACTATGACCACGCAGATTTTGGCATAGAACCCGCCGATTTAGCCGCCGCAAAGGCATGGATTAAATGGCATCTCAAGCACAAGGCAGCCTGAAATCACTATGAAATACTTTTACCCACCACAGGAAACACCCGACATGAAAACCAACATCATAGCCACCGCCGCCCTAATCTTTGGCTTTGTGCTAGGCGCATTCAGCGCAGCCCAAGCCAACAAGCCCGAATCGCAGCCCATTATCCAAACCTACGACTGCGACACCCTGCAAGACATCCCCAACGAATACTACTTTGACCCCAGCGCAGCCCACCAAATCCAAAAACTGCACGACCAATGCCAACAGCAACGCAATGCCCTGCTATTGCAAAAGACATGGGACAAAGACCCCACCGCAGGCATAGTTTTAGAGAAGGAATAAACATGGCTACAAAAGATTTTCAGGATGCCTATATGGCTGCCAAAAAAGATTTTTTCGAATTTACCAATATCGCCGAAATCGAAATTGCAGAATTGGAAAACACCGTTCACGAATTAGAAAAAGAAAACGATTTCTTAAAAATTGAAAACGATGATTTAAGGTCGCAACTTTATGAACTACAAAAAGAAATGGAGCGCGATTATGAATGACTTCCTAACCACCCGCCGCCAAGGCATCGGCGGCAGCGACATCGCCGCCATTTTAGGGCTATCCCAATTCAAAACCGCCCTAGATGTGTACCTATCCAAAACCACCGAACAATCCGAGCAACAAGGCGAACACCTTTACTGGGGGCACGCCCTAGAAAACCCCATCATAGACCGCTTTGTCCAAGACACAGGCGCAACAGTCATCAGGCAGCCTGAAACGAAACAACACCCCGATTACGAATGGGCGATCGCCAACGCCGATGCCCTGATTACCAACGGCGACACCATAGAAGCCATCCTAGAAATCAAAACCAGCAGCGCATTCAAAAGCCGCGAATGGGGCGCAGACGACACCGACGAAGTCCCCATTGAATACATCGCCCAAGTCCAATGGTATATGTGGATTTACAACGTACAAGAAGCCTATTTAGCCGCGCTGATTGGCGGCAACCAATACCGCCAATACCACATCAAACGCGATGACGAACTCATCGCCATGCTGGTAGAAAAAGCCCAAGCCTTTTGGCAAAACCACGTTATCCCCCGCATACCGCCCCAACCACAAAACGGCGAAGATGCCCAAAAACTCTACCCGCGCGATGACGGCGAAGCAACACAAGCCGACAGCGACACCCTAACCGCCTACGCCGAGCTCAAAGAACTCAAAGCGCAGGAAAAAGAGTTAAAAGTCCAAATCGCCGAGCGCGAAGACTTGCTCAAAATCAAAATCGGCAGCTACGCCACCATGCAAGCAGGCGACAACACCCTATTCACATGGAAAGCCCAAAGCAGCAACCGATTTGACAGCAAAGCCTTTCAGGCAGCCCACCCCGATTTGTATCAGCAATACACCAAGCAAAGCGAAACCCGCGTGCTGCGATTGAAATAACCCAAAAACCACAGGAGACCCACCATGTCCACCGAAGCCCTAAAAAACGCCATTACCCCCGCAAAAGCCAAACCCCTATCCCAGCGCACCATCGCCGACCTAATGAGCGATGCCAAAATCAAAGCCCAAATGGCACTCGCCCTGCCCAAACACATGACCGCCGACCGCCTAGCCCGCATCGCCACCACCGAAATGCGCCGCGTGCCAGCTTTGGCAAATTGCAGCCCCGAAAGTTTCCTTGGCGCAATCATGCAATGCGCCCAACTGGGCATAGAACCGAGCAACAGCCTAGGGCACGCCTATCTAATCCCCTTTGGCAACGGCAAAGACAAACAAGGACGCGCCAACGTGCAACTGATTATCGGCTATCGCGGCATGATAGACCTTGCCCGCCGCAGCGGACAAATCGTCAGCCTATCCGCCCGCGCCGTGTATGAAAACGACGATTTTTCCTACGAATACGGCTTGCATGAAGATTTGACCCACAAGCCCAGCGAAGACGGCAACACGGGCAGCCTAACCCACGTTTACGCCGTAGCCCGCCTGAAAGACGGCGGCATCCAGTTTGAAGTCATGAGCCGCGCCCAAGTAGATGCCATCCGCGCCCAAAGCAAAGCAGGCAACAGCGGACCATGGCAAACCCACTACGAAGAAATGGCGAAAAAAACCGTTATCCGCCGACTATTCAAATACCTGCCCGTGTCCATAGAAATCCAAAAAGCCGTCGGGCTGGACGAACAAGCCGAAGCAGGCATAGACCAACAAAACGCCGCCTTTGCCTATGGCGAGATTATTGAAGCCGATTACAACGTCGTGCCGCCAGCAGAATCGCAGCCTGAAAAACCCACGCTAGGCGAAGCCGAATTTAACGCCATCGCCGAGCAAGTCAAAACAGGCGACTTGGAATATGACGCAGTAACCGCGCAGTACGACTTGACCGATGAGCAGATGGATTTGTTGGATAAATTGTAATGATGTTGGCGACAACCATGTCGCCGACACGGAGTAAACCCATGTTAAACAAAGTGATTTTAATTGGCTACTTGGGGCGAGACCCCGAAGTTAGATATATGCCCCAAGGAGATGCCGTATGCAATTTCAGCATCGCTACATCCGAAAGCTGGAAAGACCAAAGCGGGCAACGCCAAGAGCGCACCGAATGGCACTCCATCACGCTGTATCGCCGCCTTGCCGAAATAGCGGGGCAGTATTTGAAAAAAGGCAGCCTGATTTATCTAGAAGGCAAAATCCAAAGCCGCAAATACACCGACAAACAAGGCGTAGAGCGCACCGCCTACGACATCATCGGCAACGAAATGAAAATGCTAGGCGGGCGCAACGACAACCCGCATCCCGCACCAAGCACACAATCCAGCGCACCACCCGCACCACCGCGAGCGCAAGGCACACAGCCCGCCGCGCCCGTGAACGACATTGATGATGACATCCCGTTTTAGATTTCAGGCAGCCTGAAAAGGCAGCCTGAACCCCCCGCTTCCCACGAAGCATTTTAACCCCCCAATAGGAGACCTAAACATGACCCAAACCTACAAACCCGCCAGCGTGCAAATCAAAGTGATTAACAGCGGCTTTTTAGACGACGAGCTAGGGCAAGCCCTATCCGAAGCCACCCGCAAAGTGCTGGAACACGGCAAAAACGCCACCGTTACCCTGAAATTGACCATTGCCCCGCAAAACATCGCGCAAGGCACAGTCAAAATTAGCCACGACATTGCCAGCAAATTACCCAAATTACCCAAAGAAAAACGCGAGGGCGGCATCGTGTTTGTAACGCCCGAGGGCAACATCCAAGCAGACGACCCCGTCCAAGGAAAACTCAATCTTGTTGGCACAGGCAGCGCCGACAAAAAACCTTTGAAATTTGCTGCCGCATAAGGAAACCCAATCATGGAAGAACAAAACATCATCCAAACCGCGCTCAATGCCGCACGCAACCCTAGCATCGTGGTTGCACCCGATGGACAACCCTTGTTGCTTACCCCCGCTGAAAATGGCGCGTGGGAAAGTCAAGAACTAAACCGCGACCAACCCGAGCGCAAACGCGGCACATTCCAGCTTCACGACGTAAACAGCGTGATTAAATTTGTGGACAAACACCGCCAAGACGGCACCGAGATTTATCTCAACGCCGATTTTGCCAAAGGCAATATTGAAGTGATTGTCGTGTTAAACGGGCACACCGCCCAAGCAGCAGGCTTTGGCGACTTCCGTGCCCGCTACAAACCGCAACACACGCCATCCGCCGCTGCATGGCTGCAAAACAACGGCGAGCGCATGAACCAATCGCAGTTTGCCGCCTTTTTAACCAACCATGCCCGCGACATCGTTTCCCAAAATCCCGACAACCCCAACGCCAAACTGCCCAGCGCAGCCGAAGTATTGGATTTTGCCCTAAATTTGGAATACACCGAAAAAACCACCTTTAAACAAGGCTACCGCGAGCAAGACGGGCGCATCAATTTCACGTTTACCAGCGAAGATGCAGGCAAGAATGAAACCAATCTCAAAGCCTTTGAGAAATTTGGCATCGCCTTCACACCCTACCAAGGCGGCGACAATTTCTTTGTAGAAGCCCTACTGCGTTTCCGCATTGACAAAAACAACGGCTCATTAGTGCTGTGGTATGAAATGCAGCAAGTTTCTGCCGTCATGGAAAACGCCGCCCAAGCCATTGCCGATAAATTGCAAGCCGCCTTTGCCGACTTGCCGATTTACTACGGTATTCCCAACTAACTTAACCCTGCCCCGTAAGGGGCAGCCAGAAAATATGAATATTTGGCTAATAGAAATAATCCACAATATAGATATTCTTTGCAATATTACCGTTTTTTGTTTAATAGCTTACAGAATATCGTATATCCACGCTTGCCGAAAACTTGGAACCGAGCCAACAGTAAGCGAAACGGATTTATTAGTGCGCCGTATTTGGTATATCGCGCTAGCGGGCGTGATTTTTATCCCGTCAAAAGAAACGTTACAAACGATGCTAGGTTAAGGAGCAAGCAAAATGACCCAACAATTTAAATTTGGCGACCGCGTGCGCCACAAAGAACATGGTGAAAGTGTTGTTGTATGGACAACAGACGATACGGCAGACCAATGGGTAGAAGTTGCCTATCAGAATGGCAAGGTAGACGCCTATCCAAACACAGATCTCGAACTTATTCCCCACCCCGACACCGTGCGGCTGGACTGGCTCGCCGACCGCGATAACCACATCGGCAACGTGCAACTGCCCGCTGAATGCGTCGCCTGCAACCTGCACAGCCTGCGCGATGCCATTGATATGGCGATGAAATTGCCCGAACCCCCAAAGGCAGCCTGAAAGGACACCCCATGAAATCCCCCAGCGCATCCCAAATACTCGCCGCCCAACGCAAAGCCAAAAAAAGCAAAGCCATAGACCGTGCCTACAAAAAGCCCATCCAGCGCAGCCAAAGCCTAGCACAAAAAACCATCGCCACATTGCGCCAACAGCAATCCCACGGCGAGCAATACACCCCCGAACAAATAGACGCAGAAAGCCGCAAATTTTGGGGCTACTACAACGACCTCGTGTACTGCCGCAACATCCCCGACAGCCGAGCCAGCTTTGAACGGTTAATATTCTGCATCCGCTACATCTGCATGATGTGGGGCATGTACCAAGAACCACAGCGCAGCTACTGGCTAGACATCCTAGATGCCGCCACCGCCGCCCTAGACAACGAGATAACCACCCGCGAGCAATCCCCCAACCAACGCCGCGCCGCGCTATCCGCACTAAAAGAATTAAGCTACATCATCTATGGCGCGTTTCAACTGGTAAACAGAAAAACCGCCGCTACCATCTATTGCCACCAAGTCGGCGTAGAAGTCCGCGACCAAGTAGCCAATCTATACGAAATACCCGAAGCCGTGTACATAAGCCTGCTTGCCATCATCCAAGGCGCAAGCCTACGAGCGTGCGCCAAACGCTACAAAATCAAAGAAAACGAACTGCGCCAAACCGTGCTAGCTGCCAGCGAGTATTTGTACCGCATCGCCGAATCAGACGATAAAAGCATAGGCATTCAGCGCGCCCAAAGCATCCCCAACTTGCGCAACCCACATTGGCGAAAATGGGGCGACCCGCAAACCATCAGCGGCGCAGCCAACTACGCCCGCTGGTTATGCCAACAATCCGAGCGGCAAACAGGCATATTCATAGGTAGAAACCTAGAAGCGCGAGAAGCCAAAATTGCCGCGCGGTTGATGAAAGAGTTGATTTGAAAATGGAGTGAAAAATGAAACAATCCGAGTTATTGACAGCAACCGATATTGCCGAGATGCTGCAAGTGAGCAAAAGAACCGTTTTAGAACGCTACGCGGTGCGCCCAGATTTTCCCAACCGCATTTCCATATCCAAGCACAGATTTTGGTGGAAACGTGAAGAGATAATGATATGGTTGGAACGAAACAAAGAAAAGCGCGCAACGGCATGAAAAAAAGGAGTATCCCAACTGGAATACTCCTTTTTAGAAAATACTATTTACACCAAATTTACACCATCTTATTCAT
The DNA here is from genome assembly GCA_963529665.1 of uncultured Kingella sp. Classification (GTDB taxonomy): domain Bacteria; phylum Pseudomonadota; class Gammaproteobacteria; order Burkholderiales; family Neisseriaceae; genus Kingella_B. The sequence continues at coordinate 79 of CAUSAG010000011.1, read as the reverse complement.
AAGCAATTGTTTTAATAATATATCTTGGTGCCCGAGACCGGAATCGAACCGGTACGTTCGTATTAGGAACGACGGATTT